>JBEENY010000077.1:0-3721 GCA_041191905.1 Actinomycetota bacterium | reverse complement strand
GGTTCAGCTGCTACTTTCATTCTTGTCTTATGACGTTCAATCGGAACCAAGGGTTCCAAGACAAAAGAGATAATCGAGGATCGGTTTGAAAAACCTACTTGCTGCAGTAAAAGACTGGAAGAATTTGGCCTTTGGCGGGGCAATGCTCGCGGTAGCCGCTTGGGTTTACTCAAGAGTTTCGATGGTCAATCCAGCTATCTTGGGAGATGAGTACCTTTACTCGATCAACGCTCGCAAGGCTGCCCCTTGGGACCCATCTCCAGCCGGTGACTTCTCGAACTATCTGTTCAACCTGGTCTACTCTTCCACCAATCTCTGCGGTGACACTTTCTACACCTGCGGGAAGTTGCTCAACCTCGTCTTCTTTGTCGGCTTCCTCGCGGTGATATTCATCGTTGCAAAGCGCTACATGAACTACTGGATCGCCTTTGCATTCACTGTTCTGGCTGGCTTGTCACCGCTGAGCGTCTACACCTCAATGTTCTTGCCCGAGAATATGTACTTCTTCTTCCTGAGCCTGGTGTTTGCGTCGGTTTTGAAGGCTGCAGACACGTATGCCTGGAAGGACTGGGCAGTCGTTGGAAGCCTCATTGGAGTTACCTCTCTGGTCAAGCCTCACGCCTGGTTATCTGCCATAGCAATCGGTATCTTCCTAGTCGTCTTGGGTTTGACTAATGCGAAGTATCGTTTCGGCCCTCTGCTTCGAGCCATTGGCGCAATCTCAGCCGGTGCAATTCTTGCTCGCGTGATTATTGGATTTTTGGTAGCGGGACCAAAGGCACTTGGTTTCTTTGGTCAATATCTCAATGCTGGAGTTGTTGAGCAAATTGCGGTTACCGCGCCATCTGGTGGCACCTCAACTGCTTCTGCTGTCGCCACGACTCCAATGAATGGAGTCTTCAGCCTCTTTGGCACGCAGCTAAACATCCACATGCTCACAATCTCCGCTCTAATGGGTGTCGCCATATTGGGTGTGACCGTTGGAGTTATCGAGCTTGTCAAAACTCGAGAATTAACCAAAGTCACTGCACTGTCGCTGTTTTCGTTTATTTGGTTGTTTAGCCTGGTAATCGAAGTAGTCGTGTTTACTGGCTGGATTACCGGTGGTGGCGATGACCACACCACCCGTGTGCTGGAGCGTTATTACGACTTCTTATTTGTGATTGTTCCGCTGGCTGGACTTGCAGCTCTTACCTCCAAGTTCATGGCAGAGACCAAGATTTGGGTCAGAGCTCCCCTTGCAGTAGTTATGTTGATTCTTATAACTCCTGCATTCTCAGGATTCTTCGGAACATTGACTATTCAGATCGCTGACGCGCCAAACCTAGCTGGCTTGGTTGTGAATCAAGACGTATTCAACGCCGCGGCACTATTTGGTTTTGCATCATTGATCGTCTTTGCGTTCTTCCCTAAGTACACCCCGCTAGTCCTCATCGGGCTGCTGCCGGTAACCATGGTTGGAACCGGATACCAAATCCAAGATCAATACCAAGGTTTCCGTGGCGAGCTAAATGCACAAGACAAGGCCGGACAGTATTTGCGGGCCAACTTGACTCAGGAACAGATCGATTCGACCTGGATTGCAGCCACATCGAGATTTGAAGCTACAAACGTAGCAATCTGGGCAGACTCGGTAAAAATCAAGTATGACTTGTTTGGTGCTGGCTCAGCGCTGGACGCAACTTTGGTCCCTGAAGGCTCGCAGTTCGTGCTAGTGACTGGTGACATTACTTACAGCGGACCAGTTCTTGAGTCGATCCCAGGTGAGGGTTACACGCTTCATCGCATCAAGTAGGTAGCGCTCGTGAGAATCTTGTTTCTGCACGAAGTCAACTATCTCGAAAAGCCGATTTTCGAAATGCACGAGTTCCCAGAGCACCTGGCAGCTTTGGGGCATGAGATTGGCTTTGTGCAGTTTCCAGAGGGACTTTCATTAAAGGCGATTAGATCACTTGGCTGGAAATCAGCGATTCAAGGCCGGGTGCTACCTGGCCAATCACTAACCCTTTACACCCCTGAAAACGCCTCAGGAAGCCTGCTGGGGCGCTTGAAGACAGCCTTCACGTTCAGGCGCTCCCTCCAGGAAATTGTCAAAGATTTTTCCCCAGATGTGGTCGTTAGCTTCTCGGTTCCGACTTCAGGATGGCAAGCACTAAGGCTAAGCAAAAAACTTGGGATCCCCTTTGTTTATCGAGCCTTAGATGTGTCTCACTTGATTAGAAAAAGCGTGTTTTCAAAATTGATCCTGATGGCCGAGAAGTTCATTAACAGAAATGCCTCGGCTGTTTCTGCCAACAACCCAGCCATGGCGGAATACTGCCGCACTCTGGGGTCTGATGCCGATAGGACATTTGTTGATCTGCCACCGATCGACCTTTCGCACTTTGCCGAAGGAAGCTCTAACCGTGAACAAGTTCGTTCTAAGCTCGGCATCGCGAAAGATGTCAAAGTGATTCTCTACATGGGTAGTTTTTTCTACTTCTCAGGCTTGCCCCAACTAATCGATGAGTTTTCAAGGTCCTCTGGCCAAGGCGAAGTGCTTGTTTTGGTTGGCGGTGGGGAGCAAGATCAAGAACTCAGGGACCAGGTTGCCCGTCTTGGTTTGACCGAAAGGGTCTTCTTTACTGGGTTTGTTGGATTTGATCTATTGCCTGACTACTTGGCCGCTGCCGATGTCGCAGTGAACCCGATGCAAGCTTCGTTAGTTTCAAACGCAGCCTTCCCTAACAAAGTGATTCAGTACCTGGCTACCGGCCTGGCGGTAGCAACGACCAGACTCAAAGGATTGGTGCTGACATTTGGTGACGTACCGGGCATTCGCTACTCCGAGACCCCTGAAGCAGTGATGCGAGATGCCCTGGAATTGGCCGCAAGCAAGGATTTGTTTGAACTTGGTAAAGCCAATCAAGCGCTGGTTGCGCAAAAGTTTTCTAAGGCTGGAGCGGTGAAGGCATTTGAAAATCGACTTCTAGAGGTGGTGAGGGAAAAATGACCAAGATTCTAGTTCTCGGGGCTACGGGAATGCTCGGTTCAGCTGTCGCCGATGCCATCAAGAGTTCTGAATTCGAGCTGTTAACCGCATCCAGAACCTCGGGTATTCGATTCGATGCTGAAAGCCTAGATGTTGAGGACCTTTTCAAAGCAGCCGGACTTTCCTCGGGTGACTATGTGGCTAACTGCGTGGGGCTCACAAAATCGCGCATAGACGAAGCTTCACTCGCTTCGAGATCGAGTGCGGTGCGACTCAACATAGATTTCCCCGCCGAACTGGCTCGCGTTGCCGAGGCAACGGGGGTCAAGATTCTTCAGGTCGCGACAGACTGCGTCTTCAGTGGTCAAATTGGAAGCTATAGCGAATCATCTCCACATGACCCTTTCGATGTCTACGGCAAGACCAAGAGTCTGGGGGAGACACCCTCGCCACACGTGATGCACCTGCGATGCTCCTTGATCGGTCCGGAGCTCGGAAGAAATTCCCTTTTCTTTGAGTGGGTCAGACAGCAACCACAGGGCGCTCAAATTTCGGGTTATACAGACCACCTATGGAACGGGCTTTCATCAAAGGCATTTGGAAAAGTCATAGTCGGCATTTTGACTCAGGAGCTGTTCAAGCCTGGAGTTCAACACCTTGTGCCAGCGGATCAAGTTACCAAGGATCAGTTGGTCCGTCTGGAGCTGGATGCACTTGGGCGAAATGACGTTGAAGTTACCAGTACAACAT
>JBEENY010000076.1:0-3907 GCA_041191905.1 Actinomycetota bacterium | reverse complement strand
AGCTCAGCCTCGGATTGGTAAACCACGGTCTCGGAGAGGTTGTTCTCAGGAAGGTAGCCCACCAAAGATTTCACATAATCGATCGCGTCAGCCTCGTCATCGGCAAGGTAGTGGGCAACACCTGAGGTCTCGTTGTGGGCCCTGGCACCGCCAAGTTCTTCCATGCCGACATCTTCGCCAGTAACTGTCTTGATCACATCAGGGCCGGTCACGAACATGTTCGAGGTCTTGTCGACCATGATCACAAAGTCAGTCAGCGCCGGGGAGTACACCGCACCTCCCGCAGCTGGACCCATGATGATTGAAATCTGAGGGATTACACCCGAAGCCATGGTGTTGAGCTTGAAGATCTCACCGTACTTACCTAGAGCGATTACACCTTCTTGGATGCGAGCTCCACCGGAATCCAGGATTCCAATCAGTGGCACACCGGTCTTAATCGCATGCTCCATGACCTTAATGATTTTGTTTCCTGCAGCTTCACCAAGTGATCCACCGAAGATCGTGAAGTCTTGCGAGAAAACTGCAACCTGGCGACCGTGAATGGTCCCAACACCGGTGATGACCGAGTCTCCATAAGGGCGCTTTGCATCCATGCCAAAAGCAGTGGAGCGGTGACGAACAAACTCATCAAACTCAACGAACGAACCCTCATCAAGCAGCATGGCGACTCGCTCACGAGCGGTTAGCTTGCCTTTGGCATGCTGCTTCTCAATGGCCGCAGCACCTGCAGCGGTAACTGCCTCGTTATAGCGAGAACGGTAGTCCTCAAGCTTTCCCGAGGTGGTTGATAAATCTGGGGTGTTTGTCACGTCTGCTCCTTGCTGCTCGCCTACTTTATCGGGGCATAGCGGCACCAGTTTTTAGCACTAGCTACAAGTAAATCTCAAAATCGTAGTGATTACCTACAACCAAGGCTCTTCCGCTAGCGTTTTGCTGTGCTTACCAATTCCAGTCAGGCGGTCCCCAAGCTCGAGTTTTTTGAATCGGTTGATTCCACCAACCTGATGCTCGAGCGTGCGGATCGTGCCGCACTGCCTGAGCTCACAGCATTTGTGGCTGCCAGCCAAACTGCCGGGCAGGGTCGTCTTGGTCGAACTTGGGTCTCAGAACCAAGAAGCTCAATCTCACTGTCCCTGCTTTTAAGGCCCACCGACTCTTCACGCAAGGGTTGGCTGACGCTAATGATGGCCGCATCGGTGCGAGCCACGGTGGAGCGCTTCGCACCTCAGGGCATGCCACTGATCAAGTGGCCCAACGACGTTCTGGTGGCCGAACGGAAGATTTCAGGAATCCTCGCTAGGGCAATAGAGAGTGAGGTAATTCTTGGAGTTGGGTTGAACCTAAAGTTCCAGCAGGGAGCCCCAGAGACCGCAATTGCGCTTGAGGAGCTTGGTTGTGAGGCAAGCTTTGACGATGTGTTGTTTGAGCTGCTAACTCAATTCCGAGCCCGCTACGCCAAGTTTCAATCGGATGCTAAGTGGGCAGTCACTGACCTGGCATCTGAGTTTCGGGCAAACTCTGCAACCTTGGGTTCTAGTGTGATCGCGATGTTGCCAGGCGGTTCGCAAATCCAGGGTCTGGCAATCGATATCGATTCGGAGGGCAATCTATTGATCGAATCCGATTCAATCCACACAATTTCTGCAGCAGACATCATTCATCTGAGAAACTAGGGTTTCCCTAGGAGGTCCCGTGGCGATTATCGGTGTTATCGGTGGCGGGCAGCTTGCCCGCATGATGCAACCGGCCGCCATCAATCTCGGCATCGAACTTAGGGTCTTCGCGGAGTCGGAGGGCTCAAGCGCTCACCAGGCCGCCTACCGAGTGGGCGACTACAACAATCTTGAAAACTTGGTCGAGTTTTGTCGTGATCTGGACGCACTCACCTTTGATCACGAGCATGTCCCGCAATCTTTGTTGCAGGCACTTGAAGAGCGGAATGTAAAAGTCAGGCCGGGATCTCAGGCTCTAATCCATGCCCAAAACAAACTTGTAATGCGCCAGAGACTTCAGGCTCTCGGGATGCCCCAGCCAGCGTGGGCCAGGGCCGAGAGTGCTGCTGACATTCGGGAATTTCTCGACTCCCACGGCCCAAAAGTGATCGTGAAGACTCCGATTGGTGGTTACGACGGCAAGGGAGTTCGAGTCGTTAGCGAGGTCTCTGAAGTTGCTGACTGGCTCGGAAACCTCGAACAGTTTGGCGGTGCGCTGCTTGTGGAGCAGAAGATCGAATTCAGCTCCGAGTGTGCCCAGCTTTCTGCTCGCAATCCTTCTGACCAATTCGTCACTTGGCCACTTGCTCAGACGATTCAGTCCTCCGGGGTCTGCTCGGAGGTAATTGCCCCATTTGGTAATTCTGAGCTACAGGCCGAGGCGGTTCGAATTGCTCGTGCAATCAGTAGCGAGCTCGGAGTCGTTGGGGTCTTGGCAGTCGAGATGTTCGTCACTCCAGATGGCAAATTGCTGGTGAATGAGCTTGCAATGCGCCCACACAACTCGGGCCACTTCACCCAAGATGCCTCTGTTACCTCCCAGTTTGAGCAGCACCTGAGAGCGGTATTAGATATGCCCTTGGGTGCTACCGAACTAACTCACCAGGCCGCTGTAATGATCAATCTTCTCGGGGTGAACGAGAGCAACAACCTGGTTGATCACTTCCCAGCTGTGATGAAGCGCTATCCACAAATCAAATTCCACTTCTACCAAAAAGCAGCCCGCGCCGGTAGGAAGATGGGGCATCTGAATCTTTTTGGTGAAGATGGCAAGGAACTGATAAGAATCGGCAGGGCGGCGCGCGAGCAGATCTACAACGAAGGGGCAGAGAGCTGATGGCCAAAGTAGCAATCGTGATGGGTTCGGACTCGGACTGGAAGGTCATGGAGGCGGCTCACCAGACGCTCTCGGAATTTGGCGTCGATAGCGAGGTCAATGTCCTGAGCGCCCATCGCACGCCAGAAGAAATGATCAGCTGGGGCACGCAGGCGGCAAAGTCAGGTTTTCAGGTGGTAATCGCGGGCGCTGGGGGTGCAGCTCATTTGCCAGGAATGATTGCTTCAGTCACCTCACTGCCGGTCATCGGGGTGCCAGTGTCACTGGGCAAGTTGGACGGAATGGATTCGTTGCTGTCTATAGTCCAAATGCCGGCCGGGGTCCCAGTGGCAACGGTTTCTATCGATGGGGCTAAAAACGCAGCGCTACTGGCGCTTCGAATTCTTGGAGCCACCGACACCGCAATCCAGAGCAAGCTTGATGACTATCGCGAATCACTCAAGGCAATAGTCGCCCAGAAAAACTCGGACCTGCGCTCCAGGCTCCAATAATCCGAAACCGCCCTTATTTGGAGGGTTTTCTAAGAATCTCAACTTAGGGTTGAAGCTGGCCGGAGGTGAGCTTTGACTAAGTTTTTTGCGTTTCTAACTCTTTCAGCCAGCGCCCTGCTCCTCACTGGATGCAGTGTTTTCTATCCAAACTGGGGCGCCACCTCCCTCCCCGAGGAACCGACGGAGCAGGTCACCGAGACCGCCACCGCGGAGCCGGAGCCGACAGTTAGCGAGAGCGCTACAGAAACCGCTGAACCGGAACCAACAGAATCAGAAACTCAAAAGCCTGAACCAAAGAAGACCATTGTCGAAATCATCATGGCCGTTGCCGAGCCAGAGGTTGGGGTCTTGACCGTAGTGGCTCGTGCTCCTGAGGTAATCGACGAAGGTGGCAAGTGCACAGTTCGTTTCCAGTCTGGAAACTTTGACAAAAAGTTCACGGTGAAGGCCGAACCATCAGCCGATTACACCCAGTGTCACCCAATTGAAATTCCCCTAAAAGATCTAGTAGCGGGGGAGGGGATTGTCACCGTCAGCTACTCCTCGGATAACTATGTCGGCACTTCGGCAGCTAGCTCGGTGGT
>JBEENY010000075.1:0-3995 GCA_041191905.1 Actinomycetota bacterium | reverse complement strand
GAGACTTCAAGTGTTGCTTCGAGTGACCTGGCCGCAGGTTAGACCGGCGGCAACTGCCTCCTCGCTTCTAGTTGCGCTCTATACGCTGAGTGAGTTTGGTGCGATCTCAATCCTTAGGTTCGATACCTTCACCAGAGCCATCTACAACGCCTATCGTTTGAGTTTTGATAGAACAGCGGCAGCTGCCTTGGCCGTGGTGCTGGTGTTACTGACCCTGCTGGTGATTTGGTTTGAGCGGCGCTATCGCGGTGACTATCTGGCGCAGCGCACCGCCATGCAAAAACCAAGCCGCATCACCCTCGGAGCCATGCAGCCCATTGCCCAACTAGGACTAGTAACCACCGCACTCTTTGGGGTTGGGATCCCTGGCTATGCGTTGATCAACTGGAGCATCATCGGCTCATCGAGTGCGGATCTAGTTGAGATCACAGAGGCACTCATTGGATCGGCGACTGTGGCATTCGGCTCCGGGGCGGTTGTCGCGCTAATCGGCCTTGCGGTTGCTATCTATGTGGTTCGGTTTGGGTCAAGGCTGGCTAAGTTCGTTGAGCTATCGATCTGGGCGAATCATGCCCTACCGGCAATCGTTGTTGCTCTGGCGCTGGTATTTGTTGGTGCAAATCTGCTACCTGGTGTTTATCAAACGGTTTGGCTGCTGCTACTTGCCTACCTGATTCTGTTCCTACCCAATGCTCTTAGCGCTATGACCACTCCCATTGCCCAGGTTCCTGCTTCACTCGAACAGGTGGCAAATTCGCTTGGCGTGAAAGGCAATCGAACCCTAACCAAGGTTGTCCTGCCAATGGCAACACCTGGAATTGTTGCTGGGGCTGCCTTGGTTTCTCTGACCGTGCTAAAGGAATTGCCGGCAACTTTGTTGCTTCGCCCAACTGAGTTGCAGACGCTGGCGGTGAGGCTCTGGGGTGCAACCGAAGAGTTGGCCTTTGCTCAGGCAGCACCCTACGCATTGCTTTTGGTGGTGCTGGCAGGTATTCCTGCTTTAGCCTTAAACGCTCAGGCACGAAAAGCGATATCGGAGGCGCAGAGCTAATGCTTAGAATCTCCGATCTCTCGATCTCGTATGCGGGTAAGTCGGTCCTATCTGGACTATCGCTCCACGCGGCGAAGGGTGAACTCACCGCAATTCTTGGAGCCTCTGGTGCAGGTAAATCAACCCTCCTTAGGTTGGTTGCTGGATTTGAAAGACCTGATGCCGGCACCATCGAGCTCGAGGGTGAAGTAATTGCAAACAGTGAACTCTCGCTCGAGCCAGAAAAGCGGGGAATCGGCATAGTTCCTCAGGACTCTGCTCTTTTCTCACACCTCAGCGTTTTCGACAATGTTGGTTTTGGCTTACCCAAGGATTTCAATCGAGTGAAGCGAGTCAAGGAGCTGCTCGATCTAGTTGGGATGAGTGAGTTCGCTGATCGCAAACCCTCTTCGCTATCTGGCGGTCAGCAGCAAAGAGTTGCCCTTGCCAGGGCCTTGGCCCCTAAGCCAAAACTGATTCTTCTGGATGAACCATTTAGCGCTCTCGATCAAGAGCTTCGCACCCGCTTGCGCGAAGACGTGAAGCGAGCTTTGGTTGCGGAGAATGCAACCGCGATTTTGGTTACCCACGATCAAGAAGAGGCACTCTCTTTGGCAGAGAAGGTTGCCGTGCTCAGGGACGGCAGGATCATTCAAGCTGGAGCTCCAACAGAGATCTATAACTCTCCCGCAGATTTGGGTATCGCAACATTCTTGGGCGACTCGGTTTTGGTTGACGGAGTGATTCGAGATGGCAAGGTCGAGACCGCGCTCGGCAAGCTATCCGCGCTGAACAAGGTTTCTGAGGGGGAGCGCGGAGTGGTAGCGATTCGCTCCGAGAACTTCTATCTGCAGCCAAACCCTTCGGGAGACTCAGAGGTGGTTGGCCGGGTTTTCTTTGGTCACGATGCCGTTGTTGAGGTTCAAACTCCGAAGCTTAAGATTCGGGCTCGTTCCAACGGACCCTTCGCGCCAGAGGTTGGCATGCGGGTTACGGTGTGGGTTCGTGGGGCGGTCAATTTCTACCCTGCGAGTTCCTAGGGAACCTTGGGTGGAGAGGGTTAGCAAAGTTAGACTTTCTGGCGGGCCAGTTGTTTGGTCTAAGACGGAGATCAATTGAACTGGCTAGACGCGGAACACATCATTACCGCGTTCGGCCCCTACTTCGTTTTTGCAGTCACCTTCGTCATATTCTTAGAGACTGCCTTCATCCTGACTTCTTTTTTGCCAGGTGACTCGCTTCTTTTTTTGACTGGCCTGACTCTCTCCACAACCACGCTGTGGTTACCAGACTGGGCTGGGTTTTTGATGGTCTGGCTGGCAGCTTTTCTGGGCACCCAGACTGGCTACTGGGTTGGCTACAAGATCGGCCCACCGCTTTTTGAGCGCAGGCAAAACATCATCATTAACAAAAAGGTGCTGGCCAAAACTCACGAGTTTTTTGAGAAGTATGGAACCAGGGCAATTGTTCTAGCTCGCTTTTTGCCCATTCTTCGAGCACTCATTCCAATGCTTGCGGGTATCTCGAAGATGGACACCAAGCGCTTCACAAAGCTCAACTTCTTTGGAGCCGTGCTTTGGATCGGAGTCTTTATGTTCTCCGGTTACCTGCTTGGAAATGTTCCACTGGTGAAGGAAAACCTAGAGACCACGGTGTTATTGATCGTGGTATTCACCACGCTGTTACTGCCGGTTGAGATTCTGCGTGACAGACTGGCAAACCGCTTTAGTAAAAAGCGCAGATAGGCCTCGAGCTTCTAGACTTGCTCAAATGAAAAACGGCTCAAAGCTTCTACTTCTCACTACCGTCTTCGCACTGGCCCTCACCGGCTGCAGCGCCATGCCAGCACCAACTGCAACACCAACTCAAACCCAGACCGTCGAACCGGAACCAGAGCCAGTTTTCATTGCCGCTCCGCTGACGGGAGTTTTGTATGAGGAGAGTCAGGCCGAGCACCTAAAGCTTCCCGCTGTTTCAGGCAAAGTGGATAACACCTGGGGCGGCAGACCTCAGTATGCGCTAAATGATGCCGACATCGTCTACATGACCCGAGTCGAGGGCGGCATGACCAGAATGCTTCCCGTTTGGCACTCACGCATGCCAGAAGAGATCGGACCGATTCGCTCGGTAAGGCCTGTCGATGCCGCAATCATCGACCCATACAACGGAATCTTTGTCTACTCAGGTGGTCAGTCGCCTTTCAAGCGAGCAGCCAAGGAGACTGGGTTGGTGATGAGCGATGAGGACACCGAGCAATCAAACGACACCTATTTCCGAGAGAAGACTCGTTCCGCACCATGGAACCTAATTTTCCGCGCTTCTAAGCTGCAGCAAAACTATGCTGACCAGCCCGCTCCAACACCAGGCTTTGAATTTGATGTAAGCCCATCTGCTGTTGCCTCGGGCACTCCGGTAACGGCGATGACCATCAAATACCCCGGCACAACTTCGACCTGGGACATTGGAACTGCTGCGTTCCCATGGGCTGCAAGCTCCGAGCCTGCCTGGCTTCACACACTTGACAAAAAAGAGCACGTTCAAAATGGTGGCGACCGTGTTGTTACCAAGAACGTAGTGGTGCTCGAGGTGGTTCACGACAATAGCTTCATCGACCCGAAGTATGGGGCGATTCCAAAGGCAAAACTGATCGATAACTCAGGCATTGCGCACATCTTCACCGATGGCTACTACCTAAAGGCAACCTGGAAGAAGGGCGCTTCGGACCAACCAATCCTGCTGATTGCTGAAGATGGTTCTGCAATCAAGTTGGCGATTGGTAACACCTGGGTAGAGATGATGGACACCGCAAAGTCCAAGCTCACCATCACGGCACCTAAGCCTGAGACTGCAACAGAGTCAGACGAAGGATAAACCAGTTCCATAAACCTGCTCTCAGGTGCTTAGACTAAAAAGCAAATGCTTGGGGGCGTCATGAAAAAAATCGTTTGGGGCTGGCTTTCTCTCT
>JBEENY010000074.1:0-4023 GCA_041191905.1 Actinomycetota bacterium | reverse complement strand
ACCGCAGCTAGGAAGTCTTCTGCGCTACCGATGTCGTTGACTGCTACCTGCTTTGGGGCGGTCGTTTTGTTTGCCATATTTGTGGGTACTCCACTTTGTTTTACTCAGGTCAGGACAGCACAGAACCAAAATTGGATCTTTGTTGGCCCGACAAACGGACAGGGATTGGTGCCAAAGGCACCCCCGAAAGCTTAGCGGTTTATCTAGTGGCCCGCTAGCTCCCAATTGGAGCCGATACCCACGTGAACTTCGAGCGGAACAGAGAGCTTGGTGACCCCGCGCATTTTTTCAACCGCGAGTTGCTGCATGGCATCCAATTCACCAGGCGCTACAGCGAACACCAATTCGTCATGCACTTGCAAAAGAAGCTGTGATCTAAGCCCCTGGCGATCCATCTCGGCCTGCACCTCGACCATGGCAAGTTTCATAATGTCGGCTGCCGTTCCCTGGATTGGTGCGTTGAGTGCGGCCCTTCGGGCATTCTCTCTCACCTGGAAAATCTTGGAGTTTAGGTCGCTGAATGGACGTCTGCGGCCATAGACGGTAGTGGTGTAGCCGAGGTTTTTGGCCTTTGATACAACTTGGTCCAGGTAGGTTTTCACACCGCCAAAGCGAGCGAAGTAGTCAGTCATGAGCTGCTTGGCCTCAGTGTTTGAAATTCTGAGCTGTCTGGCCAGTCCGTATTCGCTCAGACCGTAGACCAGGCCGTAGCTCATCGCCTTCACCCGTGATCGCATCTGGGAGTCAACTGCGGATGGCTCGACTCCGTAGATTCGAGCGCCCACGAAGTTGTGAAGGTCCTCACCGGCGTTGAAAGCCTCAATCAAACCAGCGTCCTCACTGAGGTGAGCCATGATTCGCATTTCAATTTGCGAGTAGTCTGCCGTCAACAGGGTCTCAAAACCCTCTCCGGCAACAAAGGCACTTCTCAGTCGCTGGCCACGAGCTGTCTTGATCGGAATGTTTTGGAGGTTGGGGTTTTCGCTGGATAGTCGACCGGTAGCGGTGCCAATCTGGGAATAGGTGGTGTGAATCCGACCATCAGCCTCAACGGCCTTTACCAAGGTCTCGGTCATCTGACGAAGCTTCGTGGAGTCTCGGTGCTCCAAAAGCTTTGCTAGGAATGGGTGGCCATTTTCCTCAAACAGAGTTTGCAGCGCTTCGGCATTGGTTGAATAACCAGTTTTTACCGATCTAGTCCCCTGCATTCCAAGTTCCTCAAACAGCACAGTCTGCAGCTGCTTCGGGCTTGCCAAGTTCACCTCATGGCCGATGATCTCGTAGGCGGCTTTTGCGATCTGATCAACCTCATCGGTCAGTTCATCAAACTGGCCATTCAAAACCGCCTTATCAACCGCGATTCCTCGGATCTCCATGCCGGCAAGAACCTTCGAGGTTGGAAGCTCGATGTCTCGGTAAACACCAAGTTGACCCTGTGCCTCAAGTTGAGGCGAGAGGGCAAGCGTGAGGATTGCGGTTATCCAAGCGTCCATGCCTGGGTCAGACTCAGCCAAGAGTTGGTTGGGGTCTTGCCGTTCAATGTCAATTCCGCAATAAGTGCGGATCAGAGAATCTGGGTTTAGATCCTTACTGGTCGGGTCAAGCAGGTATGCAATCAACAAGGGGTCGTTGGAAACCTCGCCCAACTCAATCTGGTGCCCAGCAAGTTTTCGCTTCGCGGCCTTGAAATCCCAAACGGCAAATCCGCCCTCGCGCAGCATTCCAATAAGTGGCTCGGCGTCCTTGCCATCCCAGTTGTACCGAGCGGTCGAATTTGCAGCTCCGAGCCCGATGAGACCCTTCTCTCCGAGCTCTATTGAGATAGCAAGACCCTCGCGTTGGAGCCCTGCTATCTTGGCGGCACTGAGGGTTTCTTGTATCGGCGCTTCCGTGGGTAGCTCAGCCAGCAGCTCGCTGAGCGCAGTTGCTTCTGGAGTCGGTGACAGCACCTCAACGGCTTTCTCCGGCTCAATCTTAGCGCTGATGACCGGGTGCTGGGAGCCATTGGCACCTCGCATTGATAGCACCTTGGTCAGCAGGGTTCTAAAACTGAGTTTGGCAAATACCTCACGAACTGCTGCCTCATCGACCGGGCCAAGTCGCAGCTCATCCAGCGTGAAGTCAAACTCCAAGTCTCGCAACAGGTGGTTCAGTCTGCGATTGCGGACCGCAAGGTCTTTGTGCTCCCTGAGTGACTCACCAACCTTGCCAGCGATTTGATCCGCGTTGTCCAAGATTGCCTGCAGTGACCCGAACTCTTGAATCCACTTGGCTGCGGTCTTTGGTCCAACCCCGGGGATTCCCTTGAGGTTGTCACTGGTCTCCCCTACAAGCGCCGCCAGCTCGGGGTATTGAACGGCGTGGACGCCATATTTCTCGTATACGGCAGCATCATCCATCTTGGCTAGGTTGAGCACGCCCTTGACCGGGTAGAGAATCTTGGTTTTCTCGGTGATCAGTTGGAAGGTGTCTCTGTCTCCGGAGACGATGAGGACCTCAAACCCTTCTGCCTCACCTTTAGTCGCTAGCGATGCAATCAGATCATCGGCTTCGAACATCTCTCTCGAGACCGAGGTGATTCGCATCGCGGTGAGGGCCTCTACCAAAAGCTCAGTCTGCCCAATGAACTCCTCGGGCGTCTCACCGCGAGTCCCTTTGTATTCGGGCAGTTCTTGGGTCCTGAAGCTCTCCCTCGAAACATCAAACGCAACACAGAGGTGGGTTGGTTTGTGCTGCTCCAGGATCGTGAGCATCATCGAGATAAAGCCGTGAATGGCGTTGGTGTGCTGACCCTGGGCATTTTTGAAGTTATCCGGGTTCAGCGCATAGAAGGCGCGAAATGCCAGAGAGTGGCCATCAATCAGCAGAAGAGTAGGCTTTTGCTCTGGCGTCATGGTCGCTAGCCTACTTCGCCGAAGGGTTGAATCAATGAGCGAAAACGAGATTGTCTCGAGCGAAAAAGCCTTGGAAGTTATGAAGCTTCGAGGTTTAGGAAAACTCGCCGAAAAGGTGGGTATTGAGCTTTTGGAGCTCTCTGCCGAACGCGCAGTCGCCAGGATGCCGGTTGAGGGCAACACCCAGCCCCTGGGCTTACTCCACGGCGGTGCTCACGTCGTGCTGGCCGAGAGCCTCGGCTCATTCGCCGCCAACGTGCACGCCCACCCCTGGGGTTACGCGGTGGGTATTGAGCTAAATGCCTCACACCACGCCTCTATCAAAGAGGGTTATGTAATCGGGACCTGCACCGCAGTGAAGCTAGGCAAGAGCCTTGCAACTCACGAGATAAAGATGACCGACGAGCAGGGAAACCTGTTGTCCACCGTTCGAATCACAAACTTTTTGCGAGCGAAGCCAGCGAATTAGTTACTTATCGCTGAGCTGGTCGATTACTGCCTTAGCAACCTGGGCCATGGTGAGTCTGCGGTCCATAGAAGCCTTTTGAATCCAACGAAAAGCATCTGGCTCAGAGAGTTTCATCTTGGTCTGGAGTAGGCCCTTAGCTCGATCCATTAGCTTCCTGGTCTCCAGGCGATCATTTAGGTCCGCGATTTCGCTTTCAAGTGAAACCAATTCCTCGTGCCTTGAAAGCGCAATCTGGATTGCAGGAAGTAAATCTGTCGGCTTGAACGGCTTGGTGACATAGGCCATCGCGCCAGCCTCAGCTGCGCGCGCTACCAATTCGGTGTCGCTAAATGCGGTGAGCAAAACTACTGGAATCTTGAGCTCAGCAATCTTCTGCGCTGCACTGATGCCGTCGAGTCTTGGCATCTTGACGTCCATGACAACTAAGTCAGGTTCGTGCTCGGTGGCAAGTGCGATTGCCTCTTCGCCATCCGCGGCCTGCCCAACCACGACAAGGCCAGCCTCTTCAAGAGATGCAACGACATCCATGCGGATTAGACCTTCGTCTTCCGCAACCACAACCTTCAGGCCCTCAAGCATGAAAACAACTTTAGCCCTTGTATTTTCTAATCCACTAGACTTTTGACTCGTTGCCGAAATGGCGGAATGGTAGACGCGACG
>JBEENY010000073.1:0-4027 GCA_041191905.1 Actinomycetota bacterium | reverse complement strand
TGAGTTTGCCTTTGCAGATGCGATGAAGCTTCCCTTCAAGCCAGAAGAGTTTGACGTGGTAACCATGAGCTTTGGGCTCAGAAATGTGCAAGATCACCGAGTCGCACTAACCGAGTTTTTGAAAGTGCTCAAGCCTGGTGGCCGACTGGTGATTTGTGAATTTTCTAAAGTCTCGGGAGTATTTGGGCCGTTTTATCGCTTTTACCTAAAGCACATCCTGCCTAAGTTCTCAGCACTGTTTAGCAAGAGCCCAGAAGCCTACGACTATCTCGCTGAATCAATTGAGGCATGGCCTGATCAAAAGAGTCTGGCTAGGGATATTGAAAAGGCTGGATTTAAAGACGTGAAGTTTAGAAACCTGAGTTTGGGAATCGTTGCACTGCACACGGCGGTCAAGCCATGATCAAGCTGCCATCACAGCTGCGGCTGGTAAGTGACCGCAAGCTCCTAGCAAACATTGAAGCTCGCATGGAAATCGTTGAGCAAAAGCTCATGGATGCCACTCGTCACACTGACTCCATGGTTGAGTCGATGGCTTCACACCTTGCAAGGGCAGGGGGTAAGCGACTGCGTCCTGTCCTTTTATTGCTGACCGCAGAGCTCGGCGACCCGAACCAGCCAGATGTTTTGGATGCTGCCGTTGTTATGGAGATCACTCACCTAGCAACTCTGTATCACGATGACGTTATGGACCAGGCCTCCAAGCGTCGTGGCGTCGACTCTGCCCACATCGTTTGGGGAAATAACGTTGCCATCTTGACCGGAGACCTGCTGTTTGCTCGCGCCTCCAACATCGTTTCTGGTTTGGGTGAAGAGGCCCTGAAGTTACAAGCCAAGGTCTTCGAACAGCTTGTGCTCGGACAGCTGCACGAGACTATTGGCCCATCCGAGGGACAAGATCCTCTCGAGCACTACCTGGGGGTTTTGCGCGACAAGACCGGTTCTTTGATCGCACTATCAGCAAGATTGGGAGCTTTGCTGTCCGGAGCTGACAAGTCTCTTCAGGAACCTCTGCAGCTATTTGGTGAGCGTATCGGCGTTGCCTTCCAATTGGTCGATGACCTAATCGACATCGAATCCACCAAGGAGCAGTCAGGCAAAGTTGCTGGCACTGACCTGCTGGCTGGGGTGCCAACGCTCCCAGTGCTACTCCTTTCAAAATACGAAGACCAGGCCTCAAAGGATCTTCACGCCAAAATCACCGGTGGGCTAGAAGAGTCTGAGCTGGCATCGGTTCTGGATGAGCTTCGTGCTCACCCAGTTATGGCACAGGCCAGAGCAGAGACTTTGCGCTGGGGTGATAGCGCGATTGAGGCAGTATCGCAGTTGCCAGCGGGCAGTGTTCGCGATGCACTAATTGCTTTTGCAAATGCGGTTGTTGACCGCAAGGGATAAGTAGGGAAGTTAGAAGTGTCAAAGCTAAGACTTGCGGTTGTTGGTGCTGGCCCAGCTGGCATTTATGCGTCGGATCTGATTTTGAAGGCAGAGCGAGACTTTGAAGTATCGATCGATCTATTCGATCTTCTGCCGGCACCCTACGGCCTGGTTCGTTACGGGGTTGCTCCGGATCACCCGAGAATCAAGGGCATTATTCGCGCTCTCTACGAAGTGTTGGACCGTGGCGATATTCGCTTTTTTGGCAACGTGAAATACGGTACCGACATCACCCTCGATGAACTCAAAGAGCACTACAACGCAGTCATTTTCGCGACCGGTGCAATCAAAGATGCCGATCTGAACATTCCAGGCATTGACCTAGATGGTTCCTACGGCGCTGCAGACTTTGTGAACTGGTACGACGCTCACCCAGACTTTCCACTTACTTGGCCGTTGAACGCAAAAGAAATCGCGGTCATCGGCAACGGAAACGTAGCTCTTGATGTCGCCCGCATGCTCATCAAGCGTCCCGACGATCTGCTTTCGACAGACATCCCAGACCATGTCTATCAGGGGCTAAAGGCGTCACCCGTCACCGACGTTCATGTTTTTGGTCGTCGAGGCCCAGCACAGGTGAAGTTCTCTCCGCTGGAGCTGCGCGAAGCTTTACATGTTGAGGGCGTGCAGTCGATCGTTTATGACGAGGACTTCAAATACGACGAAGGGTCTCAAGCCGCCATCGACTCCAACAATCAAGTTCGCGTGATGGTTAAGACGCTCGAGGACCTTCGTGAAAATCCACAGGCTCACGAAGAGCGCAGACTCCACCTGCACTTTTTCTCCGCCCCGGTTGAGGTAATGGGTGAGGATGGCAAGGTCGCGGCTTTGAAGATCGAGCGCACCGAGTTGGATGGCACTGGAAACGTCAAGCCAACCGGCGAGTTTGTCACCTATCCCGTCCAAGCGGTTTACCGAGCGGTGGGCTACTTCGGTTCAGCGCTTGATGAGATTCCATTTGATGCAAAGCACGGCGTGATCAAAAATTCAGAGGGCCGTGTGCTCAGCGACTCGGGAGAGCAGATCCCGGGTGTTTACTGCACCGGTTGGATCAAGCGAGGACCGATTGGTTTGATTGGCCACACCAAGGCTGATGCAATTGAAACCATTGGTCACGTGATCGCCGATCGTGCGATGTGGTGGAACCCTTCAAAGCCTGGCGAGGCAGACGTGGTCGCAACTTTGGAGCAGAAGGGTGTTGACTTCGTCGGTTGGCCGGCATGGCTAAAGATTGATGCCAACGAACGTTCGCTTGGCGAGGCAGAGGGTCGCGAAAGAATTAAGCTTTTCGATAGATCGCAGATGGTTGCGATCTCGAAGGGTGAGTAGTTAGTTGCAACGCCTATCTGGAGCCAGGCTACGCAAGGCTCAGATCGCAATGCTCGCGGTCTTTGTCTTCATGGGTCACGCCGCTTTGGCTTCAGTTGCCTGGGTCCCCGAATACATCGATCGGCTTGATGTCTCCTTTGCCACCTGGGGAACCATCATCGGCTTTGGTGTAATCGGATCTATCACCCCGCTCTTCTTCGCATCAAGGCTGATGATGCGTTTTGGATCCAGAACCATCATTAGGTTTGCAAACTACGGTGGCATGCTGATGTTGGTGTCGCTAGCGTGGAGTAACGACCCGCTGGTTTGGTTCTTTTTGAACGCGGGCTTCAACTTTTTCATGTCACTTTTGGGTGTCTCGGTTAACTCCCATGCTGTGCTGGTTCAAAAGCAAATCACGAAGAACATCATCGGTCGGCTGCATGCCGGGTGGAGTTTAGGTGCCGTCGGTGCTGCTATCACTGGCGCACTATCAACAGTATTCATGACCCTCGAGTTGTTCTTGCTTGTGGTTGCTGTAATCACCCTGATCATTTTTGAGTTCTCGCTCCGGTGGTTACTGTCTTCCGAGGAAGATGGCCACCTGGATGAGAAGGCAAACGTCGTGAAGCGCCGATTCTGGCAAATGCCGCAGCAGCTGTGGCTCTTGGCTGCCGGACTGTTCTGCGGCGTCTACCCGGAGGTCGCGGTCATCGACTGGGCCGCGGTATTCGCTAGAGATGTTTTGAATCTTGAGGTCGCGCTGAGATCCATGCCGTTCGCGGCATTCATGATTGGCATGATCATCGGTCGCCTATCGATGACTCGTCTGGCAGAGACCTACCACCCGCACTTCATTGCATCACGTGGTTCATTCTTGGCAGCTATCTCTTTGGCGCTGTCTGCGATTTTCTCGGGCATGCTCGCCGACATTAGCCCGGGGCTTGGGCTTTTGGTCACGGTATTTCTGTGGGGCCTGGCGGGTCTTGGATTGTCTCCAGTCAGCCCCGCGTTCTACTCGGCAGCTGGTCACATCCCTGGTGTTTCAACATCCTGGGCAGTTTCTCGCCTGGGCCTGATGAACTCCACAACTGCAATTTTTGCCAAGGCGCTGATGGGTGCAACGGTTGAAGAGGTGGGGCTATCACTAGCCTTCTTCTTCCCAATTGTTTTGGCCATCGGATCTGGTGTTATTGCGGGTGTGTTCGCTAAGCGAGCCAGGGTTTCTGAGTTGGAGGGCGCTGCACCACCGACCGGCCCAATTTCTATCGTCATCGAACAAAGA
>JBEENY010000072.1:0-4624 GCA_041191905.1 Actinomycetota bacterium | reverse complement strand
GAAGAGGAAGCGAAAAAGAAACAGCTAGCTGGTGATGTCAAGGCGAGCTGGGGAGAGCAGATGCGCTCCTACGTACTAGCGCCTTATCAGATGGTAAAGGACCTCAGAACAGGCTTTGAGGTAAACAACCCTTCCGATGTTTTTGATGGCGATCTAGATGGATTTATCCAGGCTGGCATTCGCTGGAGGAAGCAACAGGAGGGCTAATTACCAAAGGCTCGGAGAGTCTTTAGTAATTAGGTTCATAAGCTTTTTAGGCTTTATCCACAATGATCCGACTAGAAGAAGTCACCAAAACTTACAAGGGTGCAAATAGCCAAGCCCTCAAAGGGGTATCACTCGATATTGCTCGCGGCGAGTTTGTATTTTTGGTGGGAACCTCTGGCTCCGGTAAGTCAACGCTGCTTAGGCTCATGCTTCGCGAAGAGCGCCCCGACACTGGCTCAGTTTTGGTACTGGGCGAGAACCTGGGAAGGCTACCTTCCAGGCGGGTGCCGCAGTTCAGACGCAAGCTCGGCGTGGTTTTTCAAGACTTCAGGCTGCTTCCAAACAAGACCGTCTATCAGAACGTGGCATTTGCTCTGAAAGTGATTGGGAAATCCAAGGCCTTTATTGAAACCGCCGTGCCAGACGTTCTGAAGCTTGTTGGGCTTGAGGAAAAGGCAGGTCGGCTACCTAACGAGCTCTCCGGCGGTGAACAGCAGCGCGTTGCAGTTGCGAGAGCATTGGTGAATAGACCTGAGGTCTTGCTTGCTGATGAGCCGACTGGAAACCTCGATCCAGCAACCAGCACTGAGATTATGAACCTCCTTGAGCGAATCAACTTGGCTGGGACCACAGTGGTAATGGCGACCCACGATCGCTCGATCGTTGATCGGATGCAGAAGCGAGTCATCGAGATCAAGAGTGGGGAAATTGTTCGAGACGCTCAAGCTGCTAGCTACCGAGAGCTACCAAGCAACCCGATAGATGTCATTGAACCTAAGACTGGCAGCTGGAGCCTAGATGGCGAGGGATCGCTATGAACCCAGGATTTATCCTCTCCGAGATGTGGGCGGGGCTGAAGAGCAACGTCTCGATGGTCTTTTCAATCATTCTCGTCACATTCATATCGCTGACTTTTGTGGGCGTGGCGGCGCTGCTGCAGCTCCAGATTGGCCAGATGAAGAGCTACTGGTATGACCGTGCGCAGGTTGCGGTCTACCTGTGCACTGATTTTTCTCCCGAGGCAGCATGTCCAGTCGGCGGAGCGACAGAGGAGCAAATAGCTGCGGTCAATTCGCAGCTTGATTCCGCTGCGATTACCCCTTATGTCGAAGAGTATTTCTTCGAGACTCATGAAGCTGCCTACGAAAAGTTTTCTGAGGAGTTTGCAGGTTCGTCAGTTTTGGAGTTCATTACTCCTGAGCAGCTCAACCAGGCTTTTTGGGTCAACCTCAAAAATCCCTCAGACAGCCAGTTGATCGCAGAGAGTTTTTCAGGCCTTGAGGGCGTTGAGGAAGTCCGAGACCAGCGCGGATATCTAGATCAAATTTTTTCGTTTATGAACGTTGGTAGTTTGGCTGCAGCTGGAGTTGCCGGTGTCATGCTTCTCAGCGCAACGCTATTGATTGCGACCACGATTCGACTGAGCGCCTTCTCTAGGCGACGTGAGATCTCCATCATGCGACTAGTGGGCGCGTCTAACTTTTCGATCCAGCTACCTTTCGTTCTAGAGGGTATCTTCGCTGCACTCATCGGAGGTCTGCTGGCGGGCGGGGCAACACTCGCAGCGGTTCAGTATCTGGTTACTGACTATTTGGCCCTGCAACTGCCTTTCACAAGCTTTGTTGGTCTGTCTGATGCGCTAACCGTAGCTCCCTATCTAGTAGGCCTAGGTGTTATCCTTGCGGTTATCGCATCAGGTGTCTCAATCAGGAGATACCTCAAGATCTAGGAGCACATCTTGCCCAGGGAACGCGGCCAAAAATTGGTTGCATCCAACCGCAAGGCCCGACACGATTACCACATTCTGGACGTGTATGAGGCCGGCATTGTGCTAACCGGAACTGAAGTCAAATCTCTGCGCGCTGGGCGCGCATCTCTGATCGATGGTTATGCAACCATCGATGGTGGAGAAGCGTGGTTAGAGAACGTTCACATCCCAGAGTTCTTGGCCGGCAGCTGGACCAACCACGCAACCCGACGCAGGCGCAAGCTGCTTTTGAACAGAGCCGAACTCAACAAGCTCGGTGGCAAGGTGAAGGAGTCAGGCCTAACGATCGTTCCGCTCTCGCTGTATTTCAAAGATGGCAGGGCAAAAGTGGAAATTGCACTTGCCCAAGGAAAGAAAGATTGGGACAAGAGGCAGACCCTCAAAGAGCAGCAGGACAAGCGTGAGGCTGCTAGAGCAATCTCTACAAGGGGTAAAGAGTGGTGAAGCCAAACCGTGTCCTGGTCTGTACGCATCTGAATCAGCGATACTTGTCAAGAGCTCTAGTGATGATGGAATCCCTTGCGTCAGATACAGCGGTGGAGTTCGCCATTCTGGCGATGGATGAGCTAACAGCAGAGGTTGTTCAGAATGCAATTCCTCGGGCCAAAGTGTTCCGAATGGATGCGATTCTTAGCTTTGAGCCGCGCCTCGAGAATGCACTAATCGGAAGATCAACTGCGGAGCAGTTTTTCACTATAGGACCCACATTCCTTGCCTTTTGTGCCGAGTCGGCCCCTTGGGCGCGCTGGCTTGTATACGCAGATGCTGACTTGAAGTTTTTCAAACCACTGAGTCGATACTTGAGCGACTTTGACAGCTATGCGACAGTGCTCGCCCCCCACCGCCACTACTGGTGGAACGCAAGGAGGCTTGCTAAATTCGGCCGGTTCAATGTTGGCATGGTTCCATTCAACATGAGCAAATCTGGCTTGAAGCTGATAACTTACTGGGCGACAGCTTGCTTAGATTGGTGTTTCGATAAACCTGAATCGGGCAAATATGCCGATCAGGGCTACCTTGAGAAATTTGAGTCCGAAGCACCGGGTTTGGTCGCTGTCGACAGTTCATTGGGGGTGAATCTTGCACCTTGGAATTCAAGCTTTCTTCAGGTTTCAGTTTCAAAAATGGGACATTTGCAGGTCGGGAGCTCGCCCCTTATATATTTTCATTTTCAGGGCTTGAAATTTGTTGCTGGACGCTGGCACCTCGGCCACATTAGTTACCTCTCTGCGGCTAACAAATCGATTCGACAGCACGTGTACTTGCCGTACCTCACTGATCTGGAGAAGGTGCGGATTCGGCATAATCTTCCAGAGCACGGGAGCTCTCGTGACGCCACATCACTGTTGGGTCGAATCTCAGCAAGGGTAATCCTCTGGATCTCTGTTATCTTGAGGCAAAGAATTGAAGCGAAGAGCTAGCACATGATTCC
The DNA here is from genome assembly GCA_041191905.1 of Actinomycetota bacterium. Taxonomy (GTDB): domain Bacteria; phylum Actinomycetota; class Actinomycetes; order Actinomycetales; family Microbacteriaceae; genus Aquiluna. The sequence goes on along the minus strand of JBEENY010000072.1, from coordinate 1,217 downwards.
AATAAACGACCTGTCGAGATCTGCCCCGAATGAAGCTGAGATCAGCGTGCTTGCCGAAGTTCTTCGCTCAGGGAACTACATCCTGGGTGGCAACGTGGCTGCTTTTGAGAGCGATCTCGCGGACTATATCGGCGTGAACCATGCAGTAGCAGTCGCTTCAGGAACAGATGCCCTGGTTCTTGCCTTGAGGGCCCTGGGGGTGAAGAGTGGTGACCGCGTATGCACCTCGCCGAACGCAGGCGGATATACAACTACTGCCCTGCGACTAATTGGCGCATACCCTCGCTTTGTTGACACAGACGAATTTGGAAGGATGTCCGTCAGCGCTTTGGCGAATATCCTCGAGAAGGAAGCCAATATCAAGGGAGTTGTGCTGACTCACCTTTACGGGCTCATGGGGGATGCTCCAGGCATAAGACGCCTGACGAACCAACTCGGATTATTTCTGATTGAGGATTGTGCTCAATCAATCGGCGCATCCCTCGGAAGTCACAAAGCTGGAAGTTTCGGAGATGTGTCAACATTCAGTTTTTATCCAACCAAGAACCTTGGAGCTCTAGGCGACGCCGGTGCGGTGCTCACTGACAGCGATAACCTCGCTGGAAGGATAAAAATGTTGCGCCAATACGGCTGGTCTGAGCGCTACCACTCAGACCTGGAGTTTGGGATCAACTCGCGAATGGACGAAGTTCAGGGTTCGATACTCCGACTTCGGCTTGGGGGCCTTGAGCTTGCGAATGCGAGGCGAAAGGCTATTTGGGAGAGCTATAGGCAATCGCTAGAGGATTCGAATTGGAAGATCATCGGCTCCAAAGGGGAGGATTTCGTGGCTCACCTTGCAGTACTACTGGCACCAAACTCTGAAGTCAGATCAAGGGCGATTGTCAGGCTAAACGAGCTCGGTGTGGCTACGGCGATTCACTATCCAGTCCTCGACTACGACCAGAGGGCTTGGACACAGTTCATACCTGAGTCACGATGCCAAGTTGCTGAGGATACAGCGGGACGCATTCTCTCAGTGCCGATGTTTCCATCTCTCACGGCATCCGAGGTATCGGAAGTGGCAATGGCCCTTTCGGAGGTGGCTGGTTGAACCCTATTCAGGCTTGGCCGCCCGTGATTTTTGACGTTGGGTCCATGACCGACTCCCGCGGAAATCTCTCGATGATCGAGTCTAAATTTGGCCTCGTTTTTCATCCTAAGAGGATTTTCTGGGT
>JBEENY010000071.1:0-4679 GCA_041191905.1 Actinomycetota bacterium | reverse complement strand
ATTATGCTACGCAACTACTTTTTTCGCTCGATTTTTACTTTTTTGTGACAAAACTCAAACAAAAAAGTCCAGTCTTGACCTAACCAACTTTTCAAAGCTGGATACTCGGCCATAGCAAGCTTTGAGCTCCACATAGTCCAAAAACATCGATAGCGATCCATCCTCATGCTCCAAAAGCACGCAGGGCTCCCGCCCTGCCGAAGCGGACAGTTCTTTGTCGGTGCGCTCGTTCATGTGAACCAGGCGAAACTCGATTCCGAACTCGGCTAGAAGCTGCTTTTCAAACTTCTTGAATTCAGACCTCTTCCTTATCGGCGAGTGAGTGATGTCACAGAGGTTGCATTCGCGAGCGCCGAGCAGGTGGCCCGGGACGTCGGCTCCAGGCGAATTTGTTCGACTAGTGTTTCGATGTTTGATTTGTGATTGTTTGACGAAAGGAGCCCGCAAGAGCCTCCAGAGTTAATTCTGCAATTGGGGGTCCAAGCTGGAGGCATTGTTAGATGCGGGTTGGGTCGCGAGCTTTCCAGCAGAGATTAGGACATGGATCGGGTAGAGAACAAGAACTTTAGTGTCTGCGACACTCTGCTTCAGTCAAGGCCACTCAAACGACTCTCGCCGCCATGTTTGGTCCTCATCCCAAATTAGCGATCTGAAACCACTTTTTATTGCCCTATTGAGCTTTACGCTTCTGATGCCTGGTCACGATCCCCTAAATCAAAATCGAAAACCTTCCCTAAGGGGGATTCCGATTTGCACAGGTGACTCAACGCGCGGAACAGCAGGCCGAATTTTCAACGAGCTATAAACAATTGATCTAAAGTTCTACCATGGTGTCTCGTTTTCGCGGCTTCTCTCTAGGTTCGATAGTGAATCTAGCCAGACACTCCGTCTTGTACAGGTTTGTCGGAGTAATTTGGGGTCACCCTAGCTATGGATACAGCTTTATGTATCTCGGTTCCGTGAACTCCGTCTCCAGAAATGTTGAGATTCTCGATTCTTTTCCTGTCGACTCTTTTCATACAAGTAGCGATTTTGTACCTTGGGCAGCGTCACCCATCAGAACAAGAGTCAGGTTTGTGGCTACAGATGCCACTGTTGACACCTTCTCCGGTCGAATCTACAATTCCGAGCTCAAATTCCTTGCAGACTCCAGCTCGTGGAACGTCGATCATGCCCTTCTGCGGTGGCCTGCTCCCCTTCCTCGATTGCTGAGAGGCACCAAGGCGAATGTGCCACAATCGGTGGCAACTTTCATACCAAATCAAACTTTTTTCCACTTCTTGTTCGAAGACTTGCCTTCCCTGATACGAATTGCCGAGTCACACCCCGAGACGTTCGTGTTCATTCGTGAGAATTCACACAAATACATTTATGACGTGATTGATGCACTTGGTCTCAGACACGGCATAGCGCCTCCTTATCTCAAAGTCTCAAAGCTTGTATTTGAGTCTCGCGGGCCAGCACTCATTCCGCAAAAGACTGATTTGCAGACGCTGGTGAAGTGGGGCTCGAGCAGGCAGCCGTCTATGACTCCCAGTCCCGAGCTGATCTACATTTCTCGCCGCGATGCAAAACGAATGCCGTCGAACGAATTCGAGGTTGAGAGGTTAGTGGAGCGGCGGGGTTTTGAGATTGTCACGCTCTCCAGCATGACGCTCGACCAGCAGATAGCCCTCTTCAGGTCTTCGGCATTGGTCGTCGGCACTCACGGTGCAGGGCTCAGCAACCTGGCATGGATCGACGCCGCGCACATGGGGCTAATCGAGATTCGATATTTGGAACAGCCAGATTGTTTTGAGATTTTGGCCCAGAAGAAACAACTAAGGTACTCAAAAATCGAGAGCTCCTCGAGAGCGGATTGGAAAGTAGATTTAACTGCTCTTGACACCGCAATAGATGCGCACATGGCTCAGTTGCCCTGAGTTCTTGTTTAAGTCCTAGATAACAAAACTAAACTGGAGGTCTAAGGCTGACCAGATGTTTCAGGTAATCGGGGATCGCATTTAGTCTTTACAAGTCGGCAACAATAGATGGGCCCCGAACTCCTGTTAGTCAGCCAGTAATCTCGTGTTTCCGGTCGGGTCTAGGCGAGAGCAGATGCGCCAAGTCGAAGGAAAGGTATCCGACGAGCTCCAGGCCCTGCAGTTATTCGGGGACAAGGAACAGACTAAATTAAGCAAGGACTTGATCGTCGCTACAGAAAGCTGATTGGTATTGCCGTCCCTGGAAATGAGGATGCCGAAGCCACAAAACAGGTGTGCCCCTGGGTCTTTTAGATTTTCGCTTCGGCTTGCAGCAAAACGCACCCGTCCCATCACCCACGACTGGCCACAGCTGCGGAGAGAGGCTAAATGTGGAGTAAATCAAATCAGGCGAGAACCTGACATTTAAACTAATTCTCACGACGTGAAATTTTGGGGTTGGGCTTAAAAATTCAGCGCTGGAGACACATACTGTCAACATTTGGCGACTCTAGTAAGTCGAGTAATCATGGCGGTGACGGTGGGATTTGAACCCACGGTGGGCTCTCACCCACACAACTTTTCGAGAGTTGCACCTTCGGCCGCTCGGACACGTCACCGTTGAGAAGACTACCAAAACATTAGGTAATCATCGAGTAGTGACGGTTATTGTCCTGAGTGGCTTTCCGCCAACGAACACTTGAACCGCGATTCTAAATCCCGCCCCAACTTTTCGGGTGACTCGATGGAAATTGGAAGGGACGGACTTCACGGTGAGCCACTTTCCGGCAACTCTTATTGAAACCCGCTTGCCCTCGAGTTGCGATAGGTAGATAGACAGGAAGCCTTTGAAAGATCCTACTGTCGCAGTGGAGACTTTCGGTTTCACCGGAGAGATAACAACCGGTGGCTCGGGGGATGAGGTTGGAGGTTGAGTAACTGGACTAGATGTGGAAGCTACCTCTGCACCTTGGCCATAAGGGCTTCCCTGGCTGTTGAGAACCTTCACGGTCTTGATGATTGGGCCTGGATCGTAAGCGCTGGCTAATTGTGGAGTGAAGAGCGACGACACCAACGCTATAACTAGACCGACACTTAGTTTTCTCAATTCAAGCACTGAATCCCCCGATTGCCTGGTGCTCTGAAAATACCTTGCCGCTAGGTGGTTGGAGTTCGAATTACAAAAAACTGAACGGACAAAATTAGGGGATTATCGTTTGTCACTGAAGAATAGTTTTAGCACGGCTGCACACTCCTCTTTCAGAACCCCTCCGATTACCTCAACGCGGGGGCCGATACGTGAATCCCTTGTGAGATCAAGATAGGAGCCGGCAGCCCCTGCGCGTTCATCCCAAGCGCCAAAAACCAACCTCTGGATTCTGCTATTCGAAATTGCGGCAGCACACATTGCGCACGGCTCTAGGGTGCTGAAAAGTGTTGCTCCGTCGAGCCTCCAGGACCCTAAGAGGGCTGAGCCAGCTCTAATCACGTTGATTTCTGCATGCGAAGTGGCATCACCTGTTGCCTCCTTAAGGTTGTGCGATCGGGATAGCACCTCACCAGTTTGAGAAACGAGCACAGCGCCCACCGGGATGTCAGGTCCGGAGATGGAGGCTTCAGCAATAGCCATACGCATGTACTTCTCATAATCCACGCTTACATGCTAGGTGGGAAGTAGGTGCGGTAGCATCCGACCATGCTAAAAATAGGCTTTGTTATTCCAACTGCTTATAGCCGTCCTGAATACTTGCCCATCGCTTACGAATCCATCGCCTCTCAAAAAGGCAACTTTGACCTAGCCATCCTGGTCGGATGCCCACAAGACAAGCTCGAACACGTTCGAGAAGCCCTACCTGATGATGCTGTTGCGATCCCCGAACCAACCACCCCAGGACTGGCGTCCAAGCTAGACGGGTTACTTCGGGCGCTGCCTGAAGACTGCAAATACATTGCGTGGCTCGGAGACGATGACTTGCTTACCCCTGGCTCGCTGCAAACGGCAGTAGCTGCAATGGAGGCAGACAGTTCAATATCGATGGTTTATGGCGGATGCGACTACATTGACGCCAATGGCAAAGTTATCTTCAATAACCCCAGCGGGCAGTGGGCTGCTCGAATATTGAACTTCGGCCCACAGCTGATTCCCCAACCAGGATCTTTGATGCGCGCCAAGCACTTTTTCTCTACCCCTGGTCTGAGCAACCGATTTGCACTGGCCTTCGACTTTGATCTTTTTCTAAACCTCAAAGCTCAAGGGGGTCTAATCCACATCCCAAAGACGCTAGCCCAGTTTCGTTGGCATCCAACCTCACTTTCTGTGAAGCGCAGAATGACATCGGCCTTGGAAGCATCTAGGGTCAGGCGTTCGCACTACGCAGGGTTAGCAAAGCTCTTTTGGGTCTTGTGGGAACCACTGGTGATACTCGCAACCTGGGCTGCCGGCAAACTAGTGAGTGTTCGCACCCGCCGTCTCGTAAAGTAGTGGGATGCGCCTAACAGTTGCGAGTCACCCGCTCATCACCCACAAAGTAACCATTCTCCGGAGCAAGGAAACCCCGTCTCCGATCTTCAGGCTTTTAGTTGAAGAATTGGTAACCCTCTTGGCCTATGAGGCCACCAGAGATGTCAATGTCACCGAGGTTGAAGTTGAGACGCCCTTGACGAAGACCAAGGGTGCGAAGCTCTCACGACCAAGACCAATCATCATTCCTGTGCTGC
>JBEENY010000070.1:0-4948 GCA_041191905.1 Actinomycetota bacterium | reverse complement strand
CCATTTAGCTCTCCAAATCTGCTGGGCTGGATAGAGTTCCGCGAACCGCGGTCGCAGCGGCAACCAGCGGTGAGACCAGATGGGTTCTTGCTCCCTTGCCTTGACGGCCTTCGAAGTTTCGGTTTGAGGTTGATGCCGCGCGCTCTCCGGGTGCCAACTGGTCTGGGTTCATTCCAAGGCACATCGAGCAACCAGCGAAGCGCCACTCAGCACCGAAATCCTTAAAAATCTGATCCAGACCTTCTTCCTCGGCCTGCAACCTCACTTTTTGGGAACCGGGGACAACCATCATGCGAACGCCATCGGCCTTCTTACGGCCCTTGATGATTTCAGCGGCAGCGCGCAGGTCTTCGATTCGAGCGTTGGTGCAGGATCCAAGAAACACCGTGTTGACCGCGATGTCCTTCATCTTGGTGCCGGGCTTTAGGTCCATGTATTCCAGCGCCCGCTCTGCGGCGGCACGCTCGTTTGGATCTTCGATCTCAGCCGGGATTGGAACAGAATCCAGAAGCGATACTCCCTGACCAGGGTTAGTGCCCCAGGTCACGAATGGGTCGAGGTTGTCGGCATCGATAAATACCTCGGCGTCAAAGACCGCACCGTCATCGGTCTTAAGGGTGCGCCAATACTCAAGTGCCGCATCCCAGTCCGCACCCTCTGGGGCGTGTGGGCGACCCTTTAGATACTCAAAAGTGATCTCGTCTGGAGCGACCAGTCCGGCCCTAGCACCCGCCTCGATTGACATGTTGCAGATTGTCATTCGGCCCTCCATCGAGAGCGAGCGAATGGCACTTCCCCGGTATTCAAGGACATAGCCTTGGCCACCACCAGTGGAGATCTTTGCAATCACAGCAAGGATGATGTCCTTCGCGCTCACACCAGGTCGAAGGGTGCCTTCAACGTTGATGGCCATGGTCTTGAACGGCTTCAGGGGCAAAGTCTGGGTTGCCAGAACGTGCTCTACCTCGCTAGTGCCGATACCCATGGCCAGCGATCCGAATGCTCCGTGTGTTGAGGTGTGGGAGTCACCGCAAACAATTGTTAGGCCTGGCATGGTGAGACCTAGTTGCGGGCCTACGACGTGGACAATGCCCTGGTTCTTATCGCCCAGAGAGTGAATCCTGACGCCGAACTCTTTGGTGTTGTCCCTAAGTGCCTGAACCTGAGCTCTAGAGGTTGGCTCTGCAATGGGCAGATGAATGTCAACGGTTGGGGTGTTGTGGTCCTCGGTAGCGATGGTTAGGTCTTTACGACGAATATCGCGCCCTGCCAATCGAAGGCCATCAAACGCCTGTGGGCTGGTCACCTCGTGAATCAGGTGGAGGTCAATGTATAGAAGGTCAGGCGCACCATTTTCACCCTTGACCACCAGGTGGTCATTCCAGAGCTTTTCGGCCAGCGTGAGCGGCTTTGGAGTCATGAATCTCCTTGGGTGTTGTGACCTCGACAAGTTTAGCCGACCACTAGATTGTTGGAGTGGCTCTCATAAATCAGCAAGACCTTGAACTGCTTCAAGAAAAGACAGTTCGAACGCTGGTCATGGGGCAAGCACTCGGTGGTTTTGGTCTTGGTTCAACACTCTCGGTCGGAGCGATCATGGCCGTTGAGCTCTCCGGTTCAACCGCGTGGTCGGGGGCAGCTGCAACTCTCAGCACTCTAGGCAGCGCCGCATCAGCTATCCCCCTGGCAAACCTGGCCTATCGCAAAGGTCGGCGAGTTGCCTTGGGATTTGGAGCTGCTCTAGCAATTCTCGGCGCATCCGGAATGATTCTGGCGACCATTCTGAGATCATTTCCGGTTGAGCTAATCGCACTTTTTCTTCTCGGTGCCGGTTCTGCAGTTGGGCTTCAGGCAAGATTCGCCGCTGTTGACTTACCCCTTGAGAGACCAAAAGCTAAGGATCTCTCCTTCGTGGTTTGGGCCACCACAGTTGGAGCTGTAATTGGGCCGAACCTGATTGCCCCAGGCGAATCCCTTGGCCTAACGCTTGGTTTGCCCCACCTAGCCGGTCCGTTCCTGTTCACAATCGCCGCTCAACTTGGTTCGACCCTGGTCTTTTGGTTTGGCCTCAGACCCGATCCACTTATCGTGGCCCGCGACCTAGCCGGATTGAACCCAAATCGGAAAAGACCTGGAATGAAGGCGGCAATTGCTGTGATTCGCGATTTCCCAATCGCGGGATACTCGGTTTTGGCAATTGCGCTTAGCCACATGGTGATGGTGTCTGTGATGAGCATGACCCCTGCCCACCTATCAGAAACTGGTCACTCGCTTGCCGATGTTGGGTTGACCATTTCGCTACATATCTCGGGCATGTATGCGTTCTCTCCGGTTTTTGGCTGGCTCGCGGACAAAACCAATCCGCGGGTGATCATCGTTTTGGGGCAGCTGATCTTCTTGAGTGCTTTGCTATTCGCAGGTTTTGGCTCTGAGAACTTTGTGTTGGTCGTGATCGGGCTGTTTCTCTTGGGCCTTGGCTGGTCAGCTTCAACTGTCGCTGGCTCTGCACTTCTCTCCCAGTCGCTCTCGACTGATAACAAGACCAAGGTTCAGGGATTTAGTGACACCCTCATGAACCTCTCTGGGGCATTTGGCGGAGCGATATCGGGAACGATTCTCGCGGTGTATGGCTTTGGCGGACTCAATGCGGCCGCCCTTGCCCCGGTGATCCTGATTGTTTTTGCCACCACGTTTTCAAAGCGCTGGCAATAAAAAATCTCGCTCCCGAGATTTTGTCATCGAGAGCGAGATAAGTGACCCCAGCGGGATTTGAACCCGCGCTACTGCCGTGAGAGGGCAGCGTCCTAGGCCGCTAAACGATGGGGCCGTAAAGCAACCCGAGAAGTTTGCCACAAAATCCAATGCTTGGCAATCTAACGGCTGTAAACCTGCAGGCCTCCGGGATGCACATCAACGGTAAAGGGTGCTTCGCCAACCAACTCGCCATCGCAGGTCATCGGGAAACTGTCGTTTGCGATGCGCACAGACTTTGCCTTGAAGATTTCAACCTCGGGGTATTTGACGTGCTCACCGGCATAGACAGTTGGGAAAATCTTCAACAGTTTCGGCCGAGAGACCTCGTGAAGAATAAAGACCTCGAGTTCACCATCGGTAATCTCGCTCTGTGGTGAGATCTTCATTCCACCACCAAAGTTCTTTACATTGGCAACACCGCAGAGCATGGCGCTGATTTCTCGCTTCACACCATCGGCTTCAAGTTGATACTTGATCGGCCTGAAGCTTGGAAGCTCCAGGAGCATCGCAGCGACATAGGAGTTCGGGCCCTTGGGCCACTTCAAACCATTTGCACGCTTGGCACACAGAGCGTCGAAACCAGCAGAAATTGAACCCAGGGACCAGAACTCCCTGGTGGGGTTTTTGACTTTCATGACATCAACTCGTCTTGGAGATTGCAAGCTCTCGATGATGTTTGAAACAGCTGCGGGAATGTCGCTGAGTGGGATGTTTAGTTCTCTGGCTTGGTCGTTACCGCTGCCAGCTGGAACTATGCCAAGCGGGATCTGATTTGGCACACAGATGTTCACACCAAGCTGCGCGGTGCCATCGCCGCCAACCGCGACCACTCCGGCGAGCTCCTGATTCGAGATTAGGGCCTCAGCCTTGGCCTTGGCTACCTGAGCGCTTTCACTAGTGAGCGAAACAGCCGCTACTCCAGCCTTTGCCAGTAGCTCAAAAACCTGGTCTCCGACTAAGTTTCCACGACCACGGTTGGCCGCTGGATTGACTAAAACTCCGATTGGCTTCATCGCCTACCTCTTCCTAGTGACACAAACATAGACTTTTCTGGAACGGAGTGCGATGCAAATCACCAAACACCAGCACGCAATGCTGGAAATCACGCTGGATAACCAGACCCTGATTATTGATCCGGGAATGTATCAGGAGGAGCTACCTCGCTTTGAAAATCTGGTTGCCGTTGCCTTCACGCACGTCCATGACGACCACTCCTATCTCCCCCATGCCATAAAGCTCGCAAAGCATGCAGGTGTTAGCTTCTTTGGCACCCAAGAGGTTCGAGACAAGTTGGTGGATTTAGATGTGCAGGTGGTGCGCCACGGTGATCACATCAAAGTCGGTAGCTTTGCTCTCGATTTTTCTGGTGACCTGCACCAGGAAATCCATCGCTCTATCCCACTGGTTCAAAACATTGGTGTGACAGTAAATCGAACTCTGTTTTATCCAGGCGATGCATACGTTTACCCAGAGCACCCGTTTGAGATTTTGGCTTGCCCCAGTGCCGCTCCCTGGATGCAGATTTCCGATCTGATTGATTACCTACAAGAGCTCAAACCAAAAGCAGCATTTGCTACTCACAATGCAATTTTGAGTGAGCACGGAAACAGGCTTCAAAACTCAAGAATCAAGGAGTTTGTAGAGAAACAAGGTGGGGAATTTCGCTATCTGGTGCCAGGAGAAAGCTGGAGCTAAAGCGCGACGATAATCGCTGCAATCAGCATTGCAACGGTAGTGCCACCCCAGAGCCTGCGCTCCTTCTGAGATTTAGTGATGTTATTCATAAGCGCTGCGAGGGCTGCAAAGCCCACTAGCGCCCAGTTCATCCAAGAGTTTTGCGGCTCCCCCAAGATTGGAGTAAAAACTCCGAGCTGTGCGAGGTAGTGCCCTGCGAGCGCGAGCATGATCAGAAACGAGACTGCGGAACCAATTCGATATCCAACCGGCAGTTTTCCAACAATTTGACCGCCGAATGCGTACTCACCCATCGGAGCTCCCAGCACGAGAGCTAGCTGAAATAGGGCTGTTGCTAGGTAGGCAAAAACTAGAAAACCGGAGGCAAAAGAATCAAGCATCTTTACCTCCGGTAACTTGCTGGGGTACCTGGACTCGAACCAAGAACAAAGGAACCAGAAACCTTCGTGTTGCCAATTACACCATACCCCAAGGGTCGGACCTAGGTCCGAGGGTCTAT
>JBEENY010000069.1:0-5350 GCA_041191905.1 Actinomycetota bacterium | reverse complement strand
GCCGTCGATACACCTGCCGGGCCTGCAAGACAACATTCAGGCCCCAGCTACCGGAGATGGTGGACGGATTCCGTATGACACTGCGGCTGCATGAGTACGTGGAGAAGGAATCCTTCAACCACCCCTACACCTTTGTGGCGGCACAGACCGGCCTGGACGAGAAGACGGTGCGCGACATCTTCAACGCCCGCGCCGAGTTCCTGGGGCGCTGGCACCGCTTCGAGACGCCCCGCATCCTGGGCATTGACGAGCTATACCTGAACAAGCGCTACCGCTGCATTCTGACCAACATTGAGGAGCGAACCCTGCTCGTCCTGCTGGCCACCCGCCGCCAGGACGTGGTGACCAACTACCTGATGAAGCTGAAAGACCGGCAGAAGGTCGAGATCGTCAACATGGACATGTGGAACCCCTACCGGGCAGCGGTCAAGGCTGTGCTGCCCCAGGCCCGTATCGTGGTCGATAAGTTCCATGTGGTGCGCATGGCCAACGATGCCCTAGAGAGAGTGCGCAAGGGCCTCAGAAAGGAGCTGAAACCGTCCCAGAGCCGGACTCTCAAGGGAGACCGGAAAATCCTGCTGAAACGCGCTCACGAAGTCTCAGACCGGGAGCGCCTCATCATGGAGACCTGGACAGGCGCGTTCCCGCAACTGCTGGCCGCCTACGAGCACAAGGAGCGCTTCTACGGCATCTGGGACGCCACCACACGGCTCCAGGCAGAAGCCGCCCTGGACGAGTGGATAGCCACCATCCCGAAGGGCCAAAAGGAAGTCTGGAGCGATCTGGTCAGGGCAGTGGGAAACTGGCGCGAAGAGACCATGACCTACTTCGAGACGGACATGCCCGTCACCAACGCTTACACGGAGTCCATCAACCGACTGGCCAAGGACAAGAACCGTGAAGGGCGCGGTTACTCCTTCGAGGTGATGCGGGCACGAATGCTCTACACCACGAAGCACAAGAAGAAGGCACCGACTGCGAAGGTCTCTCCTTTCTACAAGAAAACCATCGGTTACGGACTGCCGGACGTCGCAGAGGAACTCAACTACGGAGTCGATCTATCAACCATCTGAGGGTGGTATCAGATTGATGGGGTGAAGGTGCCCCATCAACCATTAAATCCGTATACCCTTTTTGTTTCCCCCAGCTTTAGGCCGCTCTCCAGCTAAAGGATCCTCGGTGCTGACTTTTTTGTCTTCCATACCATCCACACATATTTCAATGAAGACAATCACGCTTGGAAGGGGTTGGACTAGCCTTTACTCATGGTCAATCCAGCGATTCAAGGCAAGCGATATCCAAGAACTCCCGGCTATTTAGTTGGTCGAGAAAAAGTAAGAGAATTTGCGAAAGCAGTTATGGCCCGACCAGAGTCACTGGACCTTAGCTACGCAAGATCAAATGGTTACTCGGACCTTGTTGTGCCACCGACTTTTCCGGTGGTAATTCAGGAGCAGTCTCTGCAAGTGGTGCTCGCGGACCCCGAGGCCAAAATCGACTTCTCAAGAGTGGTGCATGGCGACCAAAGGTTTGTCTACGAAAGACCGATAGTTGCCGGCGATGAGTTGACCAGTGAACTTGAGGTTGCAAGCGTAAAGAGCCTTGGTGGTAACCACATGGTCACTTTTGAAACCAGAATTTTTGACGCCGACGATTCGCTCGTTTGCACTGCAATATCCACTCTCGTAGTGAGGGGTGAGTAATGCCAAGGTTCGAAGAGCTAGAAGTCGGTCAGCAGGTTGCTGCGTCGGAGTATAAATTCTCGCGGGACTCCCTGGTGCGCTATGCCGGAGCATCCGGCGATTTCAACACCATCCACTACCGCGACGATATTGCCCAAGCGGTCGGACTACCGGGAGTGCTAGCTCACGGCATGCTCACCATGGGTGTCTCGGTTCAACCTGTTGTCTCCTGGCTTGGCGATGCAGGCAAGGTCATCGACTACGGGGTTCGGTTCACCAAGCCAGTGGTAGTTCCTGCACGTGGCCACGCTTTGGTCAAAGTGGTGGCAACAGTTGCTCAGCTAGATGCCGAGAACCGCAAGGCCAGAATCGATCTCACCACCTCGTTTGAGGAGAACAACGTGCTCGGTAAAGCTCAGGTCTGGGTGCAGCTTTGAGCTTTGTAGAACCAGTCGCACTTTCAACCCTCACCACCATGCAGGTGGGTGGGACGCCAAAGTCTTTGCAGCGCTGCGAAAGCACACAGGAGCTTTACGGAGCTGCTAAGTCAGCTTGGCTAAGTGACGAACCTCACCACATCTTGGCGGGTGGGTCAAACACGGTGTTTGCAGACGATGTTTCTGAGCTAAACGTGATCTTGGTTGCAAACCGAGGTCTTGAGATTGTCCACGAGGACGATGAAAAAGTTCAGGTGCGAGTTCAGGCTGGCGAGAGCTGGGACGAGTTTGTTGCCTGGGCAGTTGAGCACGGCTATGCAGGCATCGAGGCAATGAGTGGAATCCCCGGAACGGTCGGAGCAACCCCGGTCCAAAACGTTGGCGGCTATGGCCAAGAAGTTTCCCAAGTAATCACTCAGATTGAGTTTCTAGATTCAGAGACTCACGAGGTTGAGATCAAACCAGCGAGCTTCTTCAATTTCTCATACCGAGACTCAGCTTTGAAGCATGGCCTAAGGGGAGTGATTGGCTGGGTTGAGTTTGAACTCAAAAAACTCGGCGGGCTCTCGGTTCCAATGGCATCGGGCCAGATCACGAACCACGTCGGTGCTCCCTACGGATCACAGATTCCGCTTCGTCAGGTGCGAGATGTAGTCATCGAGCTAAGGAGTTCCAAGGGCATGGTGGTAAGGCCTGAGGATCCAAACAGCGTTAGCTGTGGCAGCTTCTTTACTAACCCCATCATCAGTTATGGCAAGTCTCTGGAGTTCCCAGAAGAAATGCAGCGCTGGCGCATGGAAGATGAGTCACAGGTCAAGATCTCCTCGGGTTGGCTCATCGAGCACGCCGGCATCCCGAAGGGTTACCACCTTCCAGGTTCAAAGGCCGCAATCTCGCAGAAGCACGCACTCGCCATCACCAATACCGGTGGAGCAAGTGCCGAGGAGATTCTGCAGTTGGCTCGTTATGTTCAAGAACGAGTCGCGGCTCGTTGGGGAATCAACCTAATTCCTGAGCCGAACCTAATTGGATTCTAGTTACCCAAGGTAATGCATTTGCATTACTATTAGGTCATGAAGCTACTGCGCAAACTGCTCGGCCAGTCGACTCTCACCGACCGCTACCAAACTACGATTCCAACCTCGGTGCGAAAGCAGCTGGGGCTAGGTAAGCGAGACCTAATTGAGTTTGTGCAGGCCGATGACGGCAGCATAGTTCTCAGACGCGCTGAAAGCGCAGCGACCGAGGAATTCCCGGCTGAGCTCCTTTCCTGGCTCCAGTTCTTAGAGAAGGACCACCAGCAAAACCCAGGGCAATTCAGGATCCTCGATGACGAGTTTTTTGCCGAAGCAAAAGATCTGGTCGGGGACCTGGAAGTTGATTTAGAAGCTGACATAGACCCGGATTCAAAGTGAAGCGCGGTGAATCCGGGGACTGGAAACTTATTGGCGACCAACACTTCGTTTCTGCCTTCACGGCCCTGAAGGACAGAGCCAGAACTGAGCTTCAGCGAGGAGAGGTGGGAGCTAACACCAAGTTACTCGCCGCTGTTCTCAAGTTGACTCAAGAGCGAATACCCGCAAAACCTCGAAGTGATGAGTTTCGACTCGGCAACACGTTGGGGCCAAACTTTAGAGCTTGGTGTCGCGCAAAGTTCGCAAAGCGCTACAGACTGTTTTTTCGCTACAACTCAGCGCATCGAGTCATCGTTTATAGCTGGTTCAACTCCAACGAAACGCTGAGGAAAGAGGGTTCAAACACTGACCCATATGTTGTTTTCCAAAAGATGTTGACAGCGGGAAAGCCGCCAACCGATTTCGAGGAGTTACTGCGCTACTCAGCCAAATAGTTTCTGAAGGCGCTGAATACCCTCGAGTAGCTGGTCGTCCCCAAGCGCATAGCTCATGCGGACATAGCCGGATGGACCGAATGCCTCACCAGGCACCATGGCAACCCCGACAGCATCGAGCGCGTAGTCGCATAGATCCAGTGAGCTGTTGATCTTGACCCCACCAAACTCCTTGCCGATCAGTGCACTCACATCGGAGTAGACGTAGAACGCACCTTTAGGGGTGGGAGTTACAAACCCTGGAACCTTGTTCAGCTCTGTCACGGCTACTTTTCTTCTGCGATCGAAGGCGGCGAGCATGTCTCTAACCGGCTGCTGGTCGCCGGTTAGCGCTGCCAATGCAGCACGCTGGGAGATGTTGGAAACGTTAGATGTTAGGTGTGACTGTAGGTTGTTCGCTGCCTTGGCTGCGTCAAGGGGGGACACCATCCAACCCAGTCTCCAACCGGTCATGGCATAGGTTTTTGCAACACCATTCACCATGATGGTGCGATCAGCAATCTCTGGAACCAACTCGGTGATTGAGTGAGCGTAAACACCGTCATAGGTGAGGTTCTGGTAAATCTCGTCAGAGATCACCCACAGGTTTTCCTTCGATGCAACCCATTCACCAATCGCCTGCAACTCTTCCTTTGTGTAAACCGAACCGGTTGGGTTCGAAGGTGAACACATCAGAAGTGCCTTGGTCTTGTCGGTGTAGTGAGCTTCTAGCTGGTCAACCGTGACCTTGTAGTCCTGGTCGCTTCCAGCAAAAACATCAACCTGCTTGCCGCCAGCGAGCTTGATTGCCTCGGGATAGGTGGTCCAATAAGGAGTTGGCACCAACACCTCATCGCCCTGGTCGACCACAACGGCAAAGGCCTGGTAGACCGCCTGTTTGCCACCGTTGGTGACGGTTACCTGAGCAGCGGTCACATCAGTTCCAGAGTCGCGCTTTGTCTTTTCTACGATCGCGTCTTTTAGCTCCGGCAAGCCAGCTGCGGGGGTGTAGCGGTGATTCTTGGGGTCTTTGACTGCTGCAACAGCAGCTTCGACAATGTGGGCCGGAGTCGGAAAGTCAGGCTCTCCGGCGGCGTAGGAAATAATGTCCTTACCCTCAGCCTTGAGGGCTTTAGCCTTAGCGTCAACCTTGAGGGTTGCGCTTTCAGCAATGGCTTGAATTCTGGCGGAGATGCGGGATTTCGACATGGGGCAAGGATACCTTGGTATCTCTCGCCAGAGCTAGCGAAATACTCGTTGCGGGATTGCGTTTAAGGGCCTAAACTTTCTCAAGTTGACATCTGCCGAAAACTAATCTGGCGAAAATTCACTAAATAGATTTCCAATCTAGAAGTGTGTCTTCTTCAGGTGGCACTTGAAACCAAGCCTCGTGCCTGTTCACG
>JBEENY010000068.1:0-5802 GCA_041191905.1 Actinomycetota bacterium | reverse complement strand
TCGCAGAGCCATTGATATTTGTCTTTACCGCCTCTAGTGGAAAGAATTCTGCTGACGGAACCTGCTTGAGCGCAGCTGCGTGAAAAATCAAATCAGAACCTTTGACAGCTCGTTCAACTGATTGAGCGTCTCGGGTGTCACCGATGTAGAACTTGACTCTGGAATCTCCTAGAGCATGGCGCATTGCGTCTTGCTTGGCTTCGTCGCGACTGAGAATGCGAATCTGCTCAACGCCTCGACCAAGTAGGTACTTGGCCATAGTCGAACCAAATGATCCGGTACCGCCGGTAATCAGTACGGTAGCGCCTTCGATTTGCCTAGTCATGAATCCCCTTTAAGACTCCACTAGTTTGCCAGCTTGGAGCACATCTCTTGAACCATTTGACCGATAGTCGGAAGAGAGCGGTAGCCGGCATTCTCAAAGAGGGCCTTGTTTACCTCGGGCCTCTCTGTAGCCAATGTGCGATCCACAAAATAGCTGGCCTCGGTCGATTCAACGGAGACATCATCACGCTTCAGGCTTGAAAGAACAAGGCGCACTAGCTCGTCCTTGGTCACCTTGTCTTCGGGGACTAGGTGCTGCACGCCAGCCCTGAAACCATTTTGTTTGATGATTCCGGCAATAACCTGACCAAAAGCACTGGATGTAAGCCCATTCCAGTGATGGTTGGTGTAACCAGCAACCTTTGCATCCAAAGGTTGCTGGCGAACCCATTCAAAGAACAGTGAGTTTCGACCTAGCTCTGGCCCGATGAGCGAGCACCTAAGGTGCATCACGTTCGCAGCTGGAATCTCACCGAGGCTTTTGGTTTTTCCATAAACATCATGCGGATCGTGGGGATCACTCTCGAGGTAGCTACCTTTTTCTCCACTGTAAACACAGTCGGTTGCAACTTGAAGAACTCGGATACCCGTCGTCTCTGCCGCTTTGGCAAGCGAGTTTGGGAAATCGAAGTTCAATCGCACAGCTTTCGCCCTACTGCCAGGATTACTTTCGTCGATTCGAGACTTCGTGAGCCCAACGCAATTCACTATGAAATCCGATGGTTGGAGCTGGGCCTCATCAAGAAGATTTTCAACCATAAGTTCGGTTGCATCGAAGCGAACACCTTTTGTTCTAGAAGCCTCTAAGACTTGGATGTTGTGGCGCATGAGCTCATCCGTTACCGCAGAACCCAACATTCCGGTCGAACCTAATACGAGGGCCTTAGTCATTTCTGGCAACCAATCGACAGCGCTCCTCAAATGCTGGCAGGGCAATTTCTAACTTGAATTTATCAAGGTCTTGAAGCTTCGCCCCTGACGGCGCATTTGATTCTCGACGCACTCTCTCAAGCGCAAGGTCGATCACACCGGATGGGTTCTCAGCAAAGGCCAACGAAGACGTATCGGGAAAGCTGCTTGCAAGGCCATCCAGTCGGGTTGAGATGACACGTAGACCTGTTGCCAAGTACTGAATAACTTTGTTGGGAATCGCGGCGTTTGACACGATGCTGCGCTCCATTGTGTTCAGTGCAACATCTGCAACCGTTAGGTAGTCGCCGAGTTGCGCAAATGGCACAAAACCCGTGAACAACACTCGGTCCTCGATCTTCAGTTCCCTCACTAAATCACGAAGCTCGGAATCCTGCTCCCCACCTCCAACTAGGACCAAGTACTCACTCGACGAAATCTCGGCAAATCGCTTGATGGCCTGAGGAAGCCCCGAGAAGTAAAAAAAGCTGCCCATGTATAGAAGGACTTTTGCATCACTCGGAATTCCGAGTTGATAGCGAAGCTCTTTAGAAGAACTCCGTTTTGCAAACTTTCCAAAATCTATGGGGGGCCAATCCACAGATGTCGATCTCGGAAGCGCTCCCATGGACTTGCAATACTCAGCCATCGCCGGGTTGTTGCAACTAACCCAATCTGCTTTTCGGTAAACGTATCGCTCCGCCCAGTAGATGAGCTTTTGAAAAATACCTTTTCTGATTTTGTGTGAAACATCCAGCGCCCTAAACAGATACGGGACACCGAGCGATTTGGCAACACGCAGTGCCTGCCACCCACTGGTCGGGACTGAGAAGCTCACCACCAAATCAGGCTCAAAATCACGAATCACCGTTCGGGCAGTCCGTGTCGCAAGACAGGCCGTCTTGAGCCTGCCCAAGAGGCTACCTGTCGAGTTTTGAGGCGTGTACAGCGTGATTTCAGAATCAGGCATCACCCTCCCAGGAATGACCTTTTTCCACCCGAGCTCGGACACTTGGTGTTTAGTCATCCCCTCCGGGAAGTGCCAAAAGGCAACCTTGTGCCCCATGGCAGCAAGATGCTCTGGGAATTCGTGCATCTCATAGATTGGCTTAGTGAGGTAGTTCACCTCATGAATGAAGAGAATCCTCACTAACTACCTAACCCTTGAGCTTATAAAGCTTGTAGCCCTCGCCCTCGATAACCTCTGCGAAGTCACCTACTGCACCAATGTCACCGACCGAGATGATCCATTGTGTTCCCTCAGGAGCTTGGGTAGCGTCATACTGCGTTCCAGCGCCGTAGAGCTCATAAGGCATGTTTACAACATCTGCCCAGATAGCCACGTTGGTTGCCTCGAAGCGAGAACCAGCCAAAACAAAAGCATTCTCAAGCTCTGCATCGGACCAGTTAGCAGCAACAAACTGCCCTGCCTTGTCAGCAGCACTGAGCTCAGCACGGAAGCCTTGGTACTGATCCTGGATCTGCCAACCGGTGCCAACCATGGAGAACGGCAGGATTAGCACAAAAGCCCACTTCAGGTACTTGGGTGCAACAGCGAAAATCAATAGCGCAAGTGCTGATGAGAGAGCCACGCCATTGAGCACATCTTGGTTGACCACCAACCCGGCCAGGTTCGGTGCATCCGCGATCTGAATGGTCAAGGTGCCGAAGAAACCAGAGAATGCCGGGGTGATTAGCGCACCAACCAGAATCACCAGGGCCCAACGAATGAACACGTTCACGTTGTCCGCTAGGCCCTTGATTAGGGCAGCTAGGCCTGCTAGTGGCACAATCACAAACAAGAAGTCGTAGTAGCGAAGCAGAACACGAGTGGTGTGGTCGTCACCACCACCGGTGATCCAACCAGTGAATATGACAATCTCTATCATCAGGCTAAAGAGCCAGATGAAAGCAAACAGGGCCAAAGCAGTGGTTGGAGAAAGCTCCTTGGTTCGAATCAGGTGAACCAATCCGACGATCAATCCGATAATCGCAATTCCCATGAGAGCGAACACGGTTAGAAGGTGGGTATTTAGTTGGATGCCAAACAACCCAACCACGCCGTTCATCGCGCCACTGCCGACCAACCCTGCTGCTGGAGCCCCCTCTGCCGCTGCAGGAGTGCTGGTTCCCGAAGTTACCTCAGCAACAACTCCCGCGCCCAGGTACTGACCGAAGAATCCAAGTGCCTTGGGTCCGGCAACAGCAAAGCCAATGACTACGCGAGAGAGCACTGCAGCACCGAGAATCGCTCCAACTGAGATTGCCAGTGGCTTGTAGCGGAGCTGTTTCTGAGTTAGGCCAACAACCAACATGAAGATGCCGATGGCGATTGCTGATAGCCAAGCGTGAGGCTTAATCAGGGATGTCAGACCGATCAGGGTTCCGACAACGGCCCAGTTTTGCCAGGTGAAGTTTGTCGCAGCCTTCAGAACCGCTAGCAACACCAGGCCTAGGAAGAAGAAATACATCGATTCAGGCAAGAACATCGATGTGTAAACACTCAGTGGGCTAAGCCCTGCTGCGATGGTGAATGCGTAGGCAGGCCAGAAGCCCATAAGGCGCTTGGCGATGAGGAAGACAATAAGCGTGAATCCAAGGAAGAAGAAGAGGTTTAGATACTTGCCACAGGCATAGAAAGCATCTCCGCAGAGGTTCGTAGAGCTGTAAACCAAGTTGAACAGATAGTTAGAGAAGTCACCTGCCGGGGAAGGGTCCCACGGGGCAGCCTTTCTAGCGTTGATCGAGTAGAGGTACTCGTCTCCGAGGATGGCTGGATTCACCATCCAAACCCGAGAGTAGACCCAACCCCCAATCAGAACCAAGGTGCCCAGCATTAGCTGGTTCTTCCAGTCCTTCAAAAATAAAACAAGATTCTTCAAGGGGTTACCTATCTTCTCTGCTTGGGAACTTTTGGTTCGGATTGAATGTCATATGAGAGGAATGACAGCAGAAGCTGCACTCCCAAAATGATGCCGATTGCGGCGAGCGTTACTTGGCCTGCGGTAGTTGCTCTTCCGGCAGCTGCTGCCTCGAAGTAGCTGGCAAGACCAAACCAGACCCCAAAGGTCAGCATGCCAATGCCCACTGGCAGCTCAATGCTCGCGACCGACCACTCCCGCAGGTAGTAGCGATAGAAGACTCGCTTAATCAGATTCACGGTGTGACGCCAGGGAAACTCAACCAAAACCTTGCGAATCTTTAGGTGGCTCTTCTCATCGCCGTATACAGCCCGCATCGGAATGTCAGCGATAACCGCATTCACAATGCTCAGGCGAAACAGCAGGTCAGATTCAAAAAAATAAGACTTACGAAGCTTGTCGAGGTGAATGGCCTCTAAGACCCTTCGGTGAATGGCAGTGAAGCCATTTGTCGGGTCAGTCACAGTCCAGTAACCGGTTGAAAGCTTTGACCATAGCGAAAGCACTGCGTTGCCAAAAATCCTGACTCTTGGCATCTCATATAGGTCTTCGAGGCTGTCGAATCGGTTACCCTTTGAATAATCTGCTTCGCCATCGACCAGCGGCCTGATTAGCCTCGGAATCAGGCGAGGATCCATCTGGCCATCGCCGTCCACTTTGACCACGATGTCGGCCCCAGCCTCCAAGGCAGCGCGATAGCCAGTGATGACAGCACCGCCCACACCTTGATTCTCAGCGTGCTTTAGAACCTTGACTCTTTTGTCTTTGACGTGCTTTTTCACAAAGTCACCAGAGTTGTCTGGGCAGGCATCATCAACCACGAAGATGGAGGAGACATCTGGACCAATCAGAGATATGACCTCAAGAATGTGATTGGTAACGCGATACGAAGGTATGACAACGGCAACAGCGCTCATTTCCCCTCCATTCGCTCCCTGAATTCTAGTAATTTAAGACTCAGAAGCTTGGGATTACCATTCTTTACCTTTGGTGGACATAGCCCTTGCCGCCTCACGCTTGTCCTGCTGCTCCTTCAAGGTCTGGCGCTTGTCCCAGTCCTTCTTACCCTGAGCGAGTGCAATCTCGACCTTTGCTCGACCGTCTTTGAAGTAGAGGGAAAGCGGAACAATCGTTAGACCCGACTCCTTGACTTTGCCGCCGAGCTTGTTGAGCTCTGCCCTGTTTAGAAGGAGCTTGCGCCTGCGGCGGGTTGCGTGGTTGGTCCAGCTGCCGGCCAAGAACTCTGGAATGTGAACGTTCTCTAACCACGCTTCTCCCCCATCGATGGTTGCATAACCATCAATCAGGGATGCGCGCCCTGCGCGCAGAGATTTGACTTCAGTTCCGGTTAGCACAATGCCGGCCTCATACACGTCCAGAATGTGGTAATCGTGTCGGGCCTTGCGATTGGATGCAACCAGTTTCTGGCCGCGTTCCCTGGGCAAGATGTGCTCCTAGATCTTGAGGTATCTCCTGATTGAGACACCTGATGCGATAACCGCAAGGATAACACCTAGGCCTACTAGATAGGGAGCGACGGTTAGCGCATCAGCTAGCCCCACAAAGCTCGTGAATGGCAGCTGCAAGGCCAGGTAATCGGTGACCAGGTATTGCACCGCTGCAAGAGTCGCGCCACCTGCCAGAAGGC
>JBEENY010000067.1:0-6032 GCA_041191905.1 Actinomycetota bacterium | reverse complement strand
CGGCTGCCTGTCCGGAGGATAGCAGCAGTGCTGCGGTGCCGCCTTCTAGGGCAGCGATGCGCTTCTCGGCAACATCCTGGGTTGGGTTCATGATGCGGGTATAGATGTTGCCAAACTCCGCTAGGCCAAACAGGTTTCTAGCGTGCTCGGCTGAGTTAAAGGTGTATGCAGTGGTCTTGTAAATCGGCACTGCACGGGCATTGGTTGCTGGATCTGGAGTTGCTCCAGCGTGAATCTGTGCGGTCTCAAAACCCCAGTTGCTTGCATCTGACATGGCTAACCCTCTCGCTTGATTTCACAACTATCTAAGATTGCGCAGCGCTGGGCAACATGCCTTGTAACTAGGCGTAACTTTAGCCTAGGTGGTCAAAGGCTAGTGAGGCCAAAATCGCCGAGCACAGCGGCAAAACCGAGTCATCAAACATCGCTTTGGCACTGTGGTTTGTCGGCGCTTTGGTGTGATCAATGTGTGGTGGGCAGGCACCAACAAAGACAAACGCACCGGGAACCTCATCGACGATGGATGCGAAGTCCTCGCCGCCAGCAATTGGGGTTGGCATGTCCTGATACCCCGGGCCAACGAGCTCCGCGGCAACCTTGCGGACTCGCTCAACGGCTGCAGGGTCATTCATCAACACCTTGGTTGCGCGACCGAAGCTAACCTCTGCAGTCAATCCAAATCCTTCGGCGATTGAATGAATCAGTTTGGGTGCCAACTCATGAAGCAGCTTGGTGTTCTTTTCCGATAAGGTTCTGACAGTGGCACCAAAGCTCGCGCTGTCGGCAATCACGTTGGTGGTCATGTCATCACCGGCTCTGATCCAACCAACGTTCAGAATCACGGGGTCGAACTGATCAAAGCGCTTATTCAACATATTTTGAAGTGCCGCGATTGCCTCAATCATTGGGGTGATTGGATCCTTTGAAAGCCAAGGCATTGAACCGTGACCGCCGGAGCCGTGGAAAGTGACGTGAAGGTCTCCGGCACTTGCCATCATCGGTCCCGGCTTGGTGGTTACCGCGCCGATCGGAAGCGAAGTGAAAACGTGCAGACCGTAGGCGGCGAGTGGCCTCTCGCCCGAGAGTTCTAAAAAGCCCTCCTCAATCATGATGTCGGCTCCGTGGTGGCCCTCTTCACCCGGCTGGAACCAGATCAGAACATTGCCGTTGAGCTTGTCTTTGTGAGTTGCAAGAAGGTGTGCTGCACCAATACCGGCAGTCATGTGTAGATCATGCCCACAGGCGTGCATGAAGCCGTTAGTAGAGGCGAAGTCAAGACCAGTTTCCTCACGGACGCTCAGTGCATCCATGTCGGCGCGAAGCAGAATTGTCGGACCTGGGTTCGCACCTCGAATCACCAATCCGATGGAGTTCAAGTCCTTGCCCAAAGTGATTTCGCCAAGTCCCTCAATGGACTGCAGAATACGAGCTTGCGTCTTTGGCAGGTTGAGGCCGAACTCGGGTATCTGGTGCAGCTCGTGTCGAATCGAAGTCAGAACATCGGTGTATTGCTTGGCTTCGGCTAGCAGTTCTTGTGCAGTTGGCATCGTTGCTCCTTAGGTTTCTCAATCCTGCCACTTTTTAGACTGGAGCTGTGTTCGATCAAATGCATCCGCGCTGGCAGCAAATACTGGCAGATCAGCGCGAGCTGTTGAGTGAGATTCTGGCTCAATATGACTCTGATCCAGGCGCGATTCCGCCTCGATCGAAACTGCTTCGCGCCTTCGAAATCGCCCCCGAGCACTATCGCGTGCTGATCGTTGGACAGGACCCATATCCAAACCCAGAGCATGCCATCGGACTCTCTTTTGCGGTCCCTGTGGGAACCAATCCACTCCCACCAACACTGGGCAATATCTTCAAAGAACTCCGCGCTGATCTTGGGGTGCAGGTGGTTAGCTCAGGCGATATCTCGGTTTGGGCAAAGCGGGGCGTGATGCTTATGAACCGACACATTTCAACAAGAGCACACAACTCTGCCGCTCACCTGAACTTTGGTTGGGATAAATTCACAACCGCGGCAGTCAGGGCATTGCAAGAGGTTAGGGGAGAGCGCTTGGTCGCCATCCTCTGGGGTCAGAAGGCTCAGGAGCTAGCGAGCGAGCTCGGATCCGCGAGGGTAATTTCCTCCCCGCATCCGTCACCACTTTCGAGCTACCGAGGGTTTTTTGGATCGAAGCCGTTTTCTGGCTGTAACAAACTGCTTCTAGAGTTGGGCGAAGAACCGATCGATTGGAGCTGCTAGGTGGTGGATTCCGAAACCCGGTGGTCGCTGGTCAGAAAGCTCAAACAGCGACCAGCTCCAGAACCAATTCTTGAAGTGATCCGGCAGGCGAGAGTTGAGGACCTTCCGAGCGTTAAGGACATCTACAACTACTTCATTCGAAACACAGCCATCACCTTTGATGACAAACCACTTGATCTGAGCTATTGGCGCGAACTGCATGAGTTGCTAACCAAGCTCGAACTACCCTTCCTGGTCCTTGATCGCGGGGGCGAGGTGATTGGGTTTGCCTATCTGCAGCCCTGGCGGCAGCGTGCTGGCTATCAAAAGGTTGTCGAGACCAGCATCTACCTCTCCGCTCCTGCAACTCGCAAAGGCTTCGGCACCAAGTTGATGTCAGCCTTGGTGGCTAAGGCCAGAGGATTAGGAATTCGAGAAATCATTGCTGTGATTGCAGACAGAGGTGCAGATGCCTCAATCGCGATTCACAAAAAGTTTGGTTTCGTTAAGCAGGGCCACCTGGCAAATGTCGCTGTCAGATTTGGTCGCCCGATCGGCAGCTATCTGTATTCGCTGCAGCTACCTAAAGGCTAGCTACTCGAACGTCCTTGACTCTTGATCGCAGGGTCTTGAGAGCTTCAGCAGAGATGCCATCTGTTGTAATCACAACATCAGCATCCTCGAGAGCTGCAAAGGCGGTGAACCCGCGAGAACCCCACTTGGTGTGGTCGGCAAGAACAACAAACTGGGCCGCTCGCTGAATCACATCGCGGTTGGTCTCAGCCTCCATCAAATTCGGTGAGCTGAATCCAAAATCACCGTGCATGCCGTGGGTGCCCATGAAAACGAGGTCTAGGTTGAAGCGAGAGAACACCTCAGAGGTGATCTTGCCAACCAGTGAGTCGGTCGGAGTTCTAAAACCTCCGGTCAAAACCACTGTCTGATCCCCACGCTGTTCCTGGGCATACAGGTCGGAGATTGGAACCGAGTTGGTAACGATTGTCAGATGCGGAATCTCGCGCAGCTTCTGCGCCAGGGCGTAAACCGAGCTTCCACCCATGAGGGCAACAGCCATGCCCGGCTTGACTAATTTGATTGCCTCTGCGGCGATTGCGTTTTTCGCATTCTGCTCTCGCATTGAGTTGGTGGCAAATGGTGGCTCAACCGTTGAAGAGAGCGAGTTGGCGGTTACACCACCGTGAACTTTGTTGACCAGGCCCTGCATAGTAAGGGCCTCAACATCGCGGCGAATGGTTACCTCGGAGACCTTCATAGCCTCGGCGATTTCCGAGATTCGGACTGCGCCTTTTTGGCTGACCTCTTCAAGGATGCGGGCTTTGCGCTGCGCTGCTAACACGTGATCACCTCATTCGATTTGTAAAGGGTAGTGCGAAAAAGACCTGAATTTAGAAACTTTTGCTAACAGAGTGATTACTTATGTCGCTTTTAGTGCGGTTTTTTGCTTTTTCGGGCGTAGATTTGGAGCAATCTAATTCCCAGGCCAGTAAGAGGAAGCAAGTTGAGCACTCCGGCTTTTGCCCACATCTCAAAAGACGGCGTTTCGCTGGTCATTGACTTCTCAACTGGAACCCCCGAGATTCTGCACCTAGGTCCCGCTATCAAAAACCTAACTTCAACCTCGGACCTGGTTCGCGCGCGGATGGAGCCGGTCGCGCACGCTGAGCTTGATGATCCAGCTTTTGTTGGCATTTGGCGGGAAAACTCCAGGGGTAACATCGGCAAACCCGCAATCTTGGGTCACCGATCGGGCAAGGACTTCTCTCACAAGCTCGAAATTAGCTCTGTCGTAAGCGACCCAGAGTCGATCACGGTAACGGCTTCGGACAAGGCCGCTGGCATTGAGGTTTCTGCGAGCTATCAAATCAAGCCTGGTGGCGTGGTGCTCGCACGGCACTCTATCAAGAACACCGGTACTTCTGACTTCACCCTAGATGAGCTGTCGGTGGCACTGCCGCTACCGGATCAGATCACTGAGTCCATGGACTTCACCGGTCGTTGGATCAAGGAGCGCCAGCCGCAGCGCAGAGAGATTCAGTCCGGCATTTTCTCGCGCGAGCTGCGCGAAGGTCGGTCCTCCCACGACTACACCATCATGCAGTTGGCGATGACTCAAGGGGCCGGCTATCAGACCGGTGAGGTTTATGCGATGGGACTTTTGTTCTCTGGCAACCTTCGTCACCAGATCGAGAAGCAGCCAGGTGGCAGGGTGACCATGTTCGCATCAGAACTGCTACTTCCTGGCGAAGTAATCTTGGCTCCGGGGGAGAGCTACTCGACCCCCGAGGTTGCGATCATCTACTCGCAAAACGGATTTGATGAAATCACAGATCGCAGCTATCGCTGGCTAAGGTCTCGACCTAATCACCCAACAAACGTAAGGCCCCGTCCGCTGACCTTGAATGTGTGGGAGGCGGTCTACTTCGATCACAACCTTGAGAAGCTCTCGCAGCTTGCTGATGTCGCAAAGGAAATCGGCGTTGAGCGCTTTGTGCTTGACGACGGTTGGTTTGGCTCCAGGCGCGATGACAACCAGGGTCTTGGTGACTGGGTAGTTTCCAGCGATCCCTGGCCGCAGGGTCTTGGACCGCTAATTGAAAAAGTCAATGCCAACGGCATGGAGTTTGGCCTTTGGTTCGAGGGTGAGATGGTTCAGATCGATAGCGATCTCTTCCGAGCTCACCCGGAGTGGATTTTGAATTCACACGGTCGCGTTCCGCCAAGCGGCAGACGCCAGCACGTTTTAGATATCACCCACCCCGGCGCCTTCGAGCATGTTCTAAGTCAGGTAGATAAAGTACTGAGTGACTACAACATCGCCTACATCAAGTGGGATCACAACAAGTTCTTAGTCGAACCCGGTCATGAAAACCGCGCTGCGGTTCACAAGCAGACGAAAGCCATCTACCGCCTATTTGACGAGCTGAAGCGTCGTCACCCAGGACTTGAGATCGAAAGCTGTGCATCCGGTGGCGGCCGCATCGACTTTGGTATGGCACAGCATGCCGACCGCTTCTGGACCTCGGACTGCAATGATGCGCTGGAGCGCCAGTACATTCAGCGCTACACCCAATTCGGTATTCCACCTGAGCTGCTGGGCAGCCACATCGGTCCAACCAAGGCTCACACCACCTACCGAACTCAGGAACTCTCTTTCCGCGCAGTGACCGCCCTGTTTGGACATGCCGGCCTTGAGTGGGACATAACTCTGACCACCCCACAGGAGCGGGAGTACCTGAAGGCCTGGGTGGCCTACTACAAACAAAACCGTGACCTCATTCACTCGGGCAGGATGATCCGCGTTGAGGTTTCGGACTCATCGTTTGTGCACGGAGTCATGGCACAGGATGGCTCGAAGGGCATCTTTGCCTACGCGCTGCTGACCGCAGCTGGGGCTTCAAGACCAGAGGGCATTCGATTTGCAGGTCTGAATTCAGATCAGAGCTACCGGGTCAAGGCCGTGTTCCCAGCCGGTGAACCTAAGTACCTTCAGCGTGCTCAGGTTCAGTGGCTCGAAGGTGTGACCCTGACAGGTGCACTTTTGATGACCCAGGGTCTCCGAGCCCCAATCTTGTTCCCAGAAAACGCGTTCCTAATAGAGATAGAGGCAATCTAAATGCTGAACCTAAACAAGCTGCACTTCGGTGGCGATTACAACCCTGAGCAGTGGCCAAAAGAGGTCTGGGCCGAGGACATTCGCCTGATGCAGAAGGCTGGGGTGAACCTGGTCTCGCTCGGCATATTCTCCTGGGCCAACATTGAGCGATCCGAAGGGGTTTATGACTTCAGT
>JBEENY010000066.1:0-6161 GCA_041191905.1 Actinomycetota bacterium | reverse complement strand
TGTAACCAAGAGTTTCATGCCTAAAGGCTACCTTGAGGCTTTGATAACAATTGTTGCCAATAGAAAATTTCCGAACTTGACACGGGCATACTTACACCGTTGTAATTACACCAACAAGATTCATAAGAAGGCAGGAAAAAGGCATGGAACAACGCGGTCAGGTGCCTGCAAACTGGTTCATCGATGTCCTAAAGCTGGGGGTTTCAGGGGCATACGGCGATGGCGAAACCGATCCCCTAGCCTGGCAGGCAGACGCTCTCTGCTCACAAACTGACCCAGAAGCCTTCTTCCCAGAAAAGGGCGGTTCAACTCGCGATGCCAAGCGCATCTGTGCTCAGTGCACCGTGAAGTCCGAGTGCCTTGAGTACGCACTAAAGAATGACGAGCGCTTTGGAATTTGGGGCGGGCTATCCGAGCGTGAGCGCCGCCGCCTTCGCAAGCGCGCCTAGTTAGTTATGTCCGCACTATCGGTAGCGGCTGTTGTTGTTTCTCACGCCAAGCCCGATTACCTCAAGAGCACAATCGCTGGAGTAACCTCTCAGTCGCTTCGGCCAAAACACATAATCGTCGTTGAAACCGCCAGTGATCCGCAGTCAATGGAATTGACTCGCGCCGCAGGACTGCAGCTGATTACTCCTGGAGACCTCTCGCTTGGTGCTGCCATCTCGGCAGCTTTGGCCGCGTTACCCAAAGACTTTGGTTGGGTATGGCTACTTCATGAGGACTCAGCTCCTGAGGTTGGTGCACTGTTTTCACTCGCCCAAGCAGCAGAGGTTTCACCATCCGTGGCACTAATCGGTCCAAAGCTTCTGCACTGGGAAGAGCGATCACGTGTCCAACAACTGGGGTTGACTGCGACTCGGACCGGAAAACCTTTTCTTCCAGTCGCCAATGAATACGACCAGGGTCAGCACGACACAATTGCGGACGCGCTAGCAACCTCCTCAGCTGGCATGTTGATTGCCGTCGAGGCCTGGGATCGGTTGGGAGGTTTTGAGGAAAATACCCCGGTTTATGCAGCTGACCTCGAGCTGGGACTGAGAGCTAGGGCTGCCGGTTATCGAGTAATGATTGAGCCGAGTGCTCGGCTTTACCATGCAGGTCTGTCCATGCAGGGCGAGCGCGATCGCTCCTGGACCGGCGGATCTAGGTATGTCGCAAGGTCCAAGGCGCACATCCACATTGCGACAACGCTGCTGCCACTACCGGCGGTTGTCGCACTGTATTTGGCTATGCCACTTATTGTTCTGGCGAGTATTCCATTCCACCTTTGGAGTAAGCGACCAGGCAGAATCTTGGGTCAACTTAGAGGTTGGCTCTGGGCTTGGGGCACTGCGCCCCATCGATTTGCGGCCAGGCAAAAGACTCGATCATTCGGCTCGTTGAATGCTGCCCGCAGCCTACTAGCAACCAGCAAGCAGCTCAGGCAGCGAAGGCTAGATGCTCTGATTGAGCTTCCGGACGAGCCGAAGGGCAACAACGGAATCTTCGCATCAAACCAGGCTTGGTTTGCTTTCGTACCGCTGATACTCAGCTTCGGTCTTTGGCCGCAGGGGGGCGCCTACTATCAAGGCCTACTCCCTATCTCAAAAAGCTGGACCGAACTATTCGGGGCCACTGCCGTCACCGGACTGCTCTCGGGATATGGGGCAGCTGCACCAAGTGATCCTTTCAATTGGGCCTTACTAGGCATATCTGCGATATCGCCTTTGGGTGCGGATTGGGCAATACCGCTTTGGCTATTCGCCGCACCAACCCTGGCCTTTTTTGTCGCCTGGCAGTTTTCCGGATTGTTTAGCCCCAGACCATTTATCCGAACGCTAGTCGGCCTTGGATATGCGCTCTCGCCACTTTTGTTGGGTTCGGCACTTCGGGCTGACCTGGTCACCGTCACTGCGTTGATTTTTGCGCCATTGGTGCTGCTGTTTGGGTATCGAGCAGTGAAGAGTCAGACCAATGCTCGAGCGCTGAGGTGGGCGGGTCTACTCACAATCTCCTTCTTTGCGCTGGCTGTTTCTTCACCTGCGGTGGCTATGTTGCTGGCGGTGTACCTCATGGCGTTGGGTGTGTGGCATTTCCGACGCTCGCACTTGATGGTGTTGTCATTGATTCCGGCCGCTCTAGCGCTTTGGAATTGGGTTTCATTTTGGATCACTCAGGATTCTTGGGTCGTGGGGCTGCAATCCTCCTGGGCACAAGCTCAGCCGCTTGAATTGGGCATTGCAGCTTGGTCCATCTACCTTCTAGCAGCGCTAGTTCTGGCCGGGCTCGGGGTGGTCAGTGAAAGAACCGCCACGTATGCCGCAGGGCTCATGCTCTTGGTGGGGCTTGGTGCCCTCGGCTACTTGATTAGCTTCAGCTCAACAGTGGCATTTGGACTTGCAACCTTGATTGCCTTGGCCATTGCAGCTTCGGGCCTCAGGGCCAGTGGCAAGGCGCTGGCAGCGGTGGGGGCCGTTGCACTACTTCTCATTTCGGGTTCAGGTGTTTGGCAAGCCTTGAATACCCCTCGCCTCCTAACCTCAGAAGCGCGGCTAATGCCGGCTCTGGTTATTGCGCAGTCCGCAGCTAATTCTGGCGATGTGCTGACTCTGAAAATTACCCAAGGCGAAGAGGTTGAGGCTGAGCTGATCTGGGGTGATGGGAATCAGTTCGAGCAGCGCGGACTGGCCAGTAAGTATTTGACTTCCGAAGTGAGAGCCCCGGATGTAGCGCAACTTACTGCGGGGTTACTTGCTGGTAATGGCGATGGACTTCAAACGTTGATCCAGGATCTTGGGATTAGCTTTGTGCTTTTGCATGCCGAAGATCCTGTAGTCCAGGGACAAAGCGAGGTAGCGATCTCATCACTTGAGTATCTGCAGCCGGCTGGAAGTTCAGAATTTGGATTGCTGTGGCGAACCGAGGTTGAATCCACAGCGCTCCCTGACGTGAGCGATGACCCACTCAAGCAGGAGGTTATCTGGAGCTTGGCAATAGCTGCTCTGCTCGCGCTACCAACCCCAGCAGTGGTGCGCGGATACCGTCGATCAAAGCGAGGTGAGCGATGAAGCTCTTCCTCCGAACCCTTGCTTATCTTGCTGCCCTCGGTCTACTCGCCTCACTTTCTCTAGCTCCCCGATTTGAGTTACCAACAGCCAAGGAAGCGCAACTGGCTTCAGCAAGTGTTGATCCGATGCCAGTGACCGCATTCTGCCCAGGGCCGCTCGCCGAGGTTGGTGGAGAGCAGGGCACTGATCTGGGCGAGATTTCCAGTGTTGGTAAGGCAACGTTCAATCTGTGGAGCACAGATGCGGAGGTTTCAGAAGATGGTGGTTTGTTTGCTCGGGTTGATACAGCGGAGCAATCGACCAAGGTGCTATCGGTAAATCAAACCCAAGCAGTGAATCGTCCTCGCCTCGCAGGTCTTGCCGCCACCTACTGCCCGATGCCTGGCGCATCCGGCTATTTCGTCTCAGGTGATTCTGGACCTGGAAGCGAGACCGTGCTCCACCTTGCAAATCCAAACGATGTGGATTTGATGGTTGATCTCGAACTCTCACTCGAAGACGGAATCGAAACCGACAGAGTCTCGCTCGCCGCGAAAGAACAAAAGATGATTTCGCTGGTTGGACTAAGCGGTGCCGACTCGAAGTATGTCGTTCGTTACCAGACCAGCGGTCTGCCGGTCGCTGCATTCTTGCAACACCGCGAGGTAAGCGGACTCAGTGCTACAGGCGTGGCCTTGGTTGCACCAACAAAGCCAGTTCTAGAGGGTGCAATTTCAGGGCTAGTGGTGGCCGAGAACGCGATAAGGGGTCCGATTTTGAGGGCGTTCAACCCCGGACTTGAGGACGTGGAGCTTAGCCTGCAGGCAATCGCCGGTGGCGAATTTGAATTGATTCAAATTCGAGTACCAGCCGGCGTTTTGGTGGAGCAAGAGCTCAAGTTGAGCGCGGGTTCAAACCTTGTCAGTTTTGAGGCAGCTGGCGAGGTGTTAGTTGCAATCAGAAACGACGTAATCTCTCCGAAGGTTGACTTTTCTTGGCTGATTCCAAGCCAGCTCTTTGAGCGCGACCTCTACCTCGCCGCTCCTGGTAGTTCGCAACTGCTTTTAGGTAACCCAACACTGGAGCCAGTCACGGTGGTGGTGGTTGGTGAACAGAGCGCAGCTGTGACCATACCTGCTAGATCACAGGTTGCAGTGCCACTTGAGCGAGGACCACTGCGAGTGCAAGGCACTGGATTCCTGGCTGCAGTCGAGATTTTGTCGCGGGCTGGGTATGGAGTTATTCAGCCAACTGAGATGCGAAACCTTGGCGAACGTATCGAAGTTTCAGTTCGTTAGTTCGGGTGAATCAGATCCCACGGGTCCACATCGATTAGGGCCGCTGCAGCAGTGATGACCGCTTGCTCAATTTGAAGCCGAGGATCGCTGATTCGAAACTTGCCTATGCGTTGAATGGGAATTCGATACAGCGTGATTTTCATCTGTTGTTTATCGGAGTGGAACCGGCGAATTGGCTCATCTTCGCTAACCTGCGGAACATCCTCAATAACCCAGCTCAGGGAACCAAGTTTTTGCGGAAAGGTTTCCTTTAGGTATTCGCAGGTCTCAACCACCACGTCTTCAAAAAAGTGACGCCTTGCGATGCCATGGTGAAAGAGTTTGGAGGGGAGTGGGCGGCGCATGCCTCGACCGTGGCGGTCGCGGCTAATCGGGCCCTGGTCCATGTCGCCATTGTATTCTTGCCGTGCCCGTTTACAGCTAAGAGGATTCTTTGGTTCAGTTCAGTGACTTCGTAAAGACCTATGACGTTAGAGGTTTAGTTGGATCTCAACTCACGCCAGAAATTGTCGAGGCCTTCGGGGCAGGTTTTGCAGATGAGCTAGAGCTCAACGGCAAAGAGCTGGTGATCGGCTACGACATGCGTGACAGCTCGGAGGGTTTTGCTCACGCGTTTGCTCAAGGTGCCGCAAAGCGCGGAGCGTCCTCAAAGATTCTCGGCCTTTGCTCCACAGACATGTCTTACTTTGCATCGGGTTCGATGCAACTTCCAGCGGTTATGTTCACCGCAAGCCACAACCCTGCCAGCTACAACGGAATGAAGTTTTCTCGGGCCGGCGCTCGCGGAATCTCTATGGATACCGGACTTGGTGCAATTTCGAGGCGGGCCGAGGCGTTTTTGAACTCGGGCATTGAAGCCGTTGCCCAGCTGGGAACGACGACTCGAGTCGATGTGATGGGCGACTATGTCAACTACCTGCGATCACTAGTTAGCTTCCAGGGTTCTCGCAAGCTAAAGATTGTCGTCGATGCCGCCAATGGAATGGGTGGCCTCACCGTGCCAGCGGTTTTTGGTGAGGCGGCTGGCTTGGCTGCCCTGGATTTTGAAATCGTGCCGATGTATTTCGAGCTAGATGGCTCGTTTCCGAATCATGAGGCAAACCCGCTAGATCCGAAAAATCTTGTAGACCTGCAAAAGGCAGTTGTTGAGCACAAAGCAGATCTGGGGCTTGCTTTCGATGGCGATGCCGATCGTTGCTTTGCAATCGATGAAAATGGCGTTGCCATAAGCCCATCCGCTGTCGCTGCGATTGTTGCAAAGCGTGAGATTGAAAGAGTCAAGTCGCTCGGCGAGACCGACATCACTGTGATTCACAACGCCCTAACCTCAAGGTCAGTCGAGGAAGTGATTCGAGAGATGGGTGCCAAGCCTTTTAGGACCAAGGTCGGCCACTCTCTAATTAAAGACGCCATGGCAGAAACCAAGGCAGTGTTTGGTGGGGAGCACTCGGCCCACTACTACTTCAGAGATTTCTGGGGTGCAGACAATGGAATGTTGGCCGCAATGCACCTGGTCGCTGAAATCGCTGGCTCTGAAGAGCCTGCTTCAAAGCTGGGAGAGCGCTTCACCCCCTACTTTGCATCAGGTGAAATCAACTCAACCGTGGAAGACCGTGAGGCAGCGCTTGCCAGAGTCAGAGCGGCACTTGCGGGGGCCTCAGAAGAAGTTTTTGACGGCACTACATTTAGTTACCAGGATGAAAAAACCTGGTGGTGGGCAAATATTCGTCCCTCAAACACCGAACCATTGCTTAGACTAAACGTGGAGTCCAGCCACGAGGCCTCGATGGTTGAGATTCGAGACAAAGCAATCAAAGCAATTCGCAATCTTTGA
>JBEENY010000065.1:0-6646 GCA_041191905.1 Actinomycetota bacterium | reverse complement strand
GGTGCTTGAGGGCCATTCGCTCGGCTCATCCCCGACAAAAATCTCCGCACCACAGAACTTGGCTCCAACCTCATAGGCGGTGTAGGCGAAGGTTGGTTGAACCACCACATCCCCTGGCCCGAGACCGAGCATCAGCGGCAACCAAGAGATGAATTCTTTAGAACCGATTGTCAGCAATACCTGATCTGGCACCAAACCCGGGGACTTCCTGCGTCTCACATACCAATCGCAAACAGCTTGACGAGCGGAGTGCTCCCCCCAAGTTGTTGGGTAACCAGGGGAATCAGAGGCTTGGTCGAGGGCTTGTTGAACTACTTCTGGAGTCGGATCAATGGGATTTCCGACAGAGAGGTCGATCGCGCCTTGCAGATGTTTACTAGCCAGCTCCCTGAAAGGCTTTAGTTTTTGCCAAGGGTATTCCGGCAGGCGATCGAACACTACTCGCCCTGATGGGGAAGAGCTGAAACCAGCGGGTGGTCACCAGGAATAGGGCCAACTTTGGCAGCACCGCCGGGTGAACCGACCTCAGAGAAAAAGTCAACATTCACCTTGTAGTAGTCAGACCATTCGCCCGGAAGATCGTCTTCGTAGTAGATGGCCTCGACTGGACACACCGGCTCACAAGCACCGCAGTCAACACACTCATCCGGGTGGATGTAGAGCATGCGGTCGCCCTCATAAATGCAGTCAACTGGACATTCATCGATGCAAGCTTTGTCTTTCACATCAACGCATGGAAGTGCGATTACGTAGGTCACCGAAACTCCTAAAACTCTGACTAAATCTTAGGCTCTTCGCCCGAAAAGAACTTGAACTCAGCGAGTAGAAAAACTAATCCCTGACTTTCACAAGCTGGTAGCCATCATCGCTCGAGACAACCTCTCCGCTTTCAACCTTGATTGTCCCAAGGGCTAGCACCCACTTCGTGTCCGCAGGAATCAAGTCGGTTGGATAGACGGTATTCGAGTTGACTATCTCTAGATCTGTGTTGTGCTCAAGCCAGAACGAGCTAACTCGGCCATCGAATCGGGACTCAGCAAGAATTAGCAAACTGTCACGCTGCTCCTTAGGGAGATAGTCGGCCACAAAATGACCAGCCCTGTCGGCAGCCGACTGCTCCAATCTAAACCCTTGGTACTGACCTTGAATCTGATAACCAGTTCCGATCATCACCCATGGAATCAACGCAGTCGCAACCCAAACTGTGTACTTCGGGAAGAAGGCAATCACCAAAAGGGTCACGAACATCAGATTGGCAGTCAGGTCAATCGTGAACTTATCGACAACCAAGCCAGCGAGGTTCGGTGCGTCGGCGATTTGAATTGTCAGAGTTCCGAAGTAACCAGCGAACGCGATCGAAATGAGAAGGAAGATTGGTGCAGTCACCAGCCATCGAACCCATACCTTGGTGTCAGCGAGAATGCTCTTGTCATAGGCAACAGCCAAACCTGCCAAAGCAACAATCGGGAATAGGTAGTCGTAATACCTGAGTAGAACTCGAGTTGTGTGGTCATCGCCACCACCAGTGATCCAGCCCGTGAACAGGACGATTGCAATCACTAGGACAATCAGCCAAATGAGCGTCATCAGTGCAAAACGGTGGACTGGCTTAACCTCTTTGGTGCGGAAGATATCGATGGTTGCAAGCGAAATAGCTACAACCGCTGCGCCGAGAAGGGCAGCAATCGTAAGTGAGTGAGTGTAGGCCTGAGTTGGAAATAGGCCGACAGCGCCAGCAACAGAGCCAGCACCAACCAACGAAGCCGAGGTGGTGGTAGCGGATCCCACTCCACCCACGAAAGTGCCGATCGCATCAGTCGCTCCGTAGGCCCCAAAAACGTTGAGGGATTTTGGACCAGAGACCAAGAAGCCAATTCCGACTCGGGTAACTAGGTAAGCTCCGGCAAATCCAGCTACGTTCAGCGAGGTTAGCTTGAAGTAGGGCTTGTGATCAAGCGATGCAATCAAAAGGTAGATACCCAGCGCCATCGCTGCCATCAGGGCGTGTGGCTTGACTAGACCTGCAAGCCCTAGTGGAATTCCGGCGTAGGCCCAAGTCTTCCAGCTCGGGTTCTCACTTGCCTTCAAAACGAAGTAGAGGGTTAGCCCAAGCAGGAAGAAGAACATCGACTCTGGTAGGTACATTGAAGCATAGATGCTCGTTGGGCTGAGCATGGTCGCCACAAAGAAACCAAGAGCGACCCAGAAAGGCATGAATCGCATGGCAATTGCAAATAGAGTCAGCGCGAATCCGACAATAAAGACAAGGTTTATCGACTTAGCGCAGGTGTAGAAGGCATCGCCGCATAGGTTCGTAGAAGAGTAAACCAAGTTGAAAAGGTAGTTACCAAAGTCAAACGGCAGGTTCTGATCCCACGGTGAGTGCTGCCTTGACGTAATGCTGTAGATCCACTCGTCCTGCAAGATTGCTGGGTTGATGTCCTTGACTCGGAAAAATACCCAACTCGATGTCGCAATGATCGCGACCAGAAGAGAGCTGAGTTTTAGAGCTCCCAAATCTTTGAGTTTTGAGATTGTGGACATTAGGCATACCTCTTTTGGTTCGGAACTCTTGGTTCGGACTGAATGTCGTAGGAGAGGAAGGAAAGCAGTAGCTGAACTCCCAGAATGATTGAAAGTGAGGCTATGGTTGCCTGCCCTGCGGTCGCGGGACGACCAGCTTCAGACGCGGCAATAAAACTTGAGATACCAAACCAAGACCCAAAGAGTGAGAGGCCAAGGCCAATTGGCAGCTCAAAGCTGGCTATAGAGAATTCGCGCAGGTAGTAGCGGTAGAAGATTCGCTTTAGTTGGTTTCTCAGGTGCTTCAACGGGAATTCAAAAAGCACCTTGGAAATCTTGAGATTGCTCTTTTCGTCTCCGTAGCGAGCGGGAAGAGGCACGTCTTCCACTACTGCTGCAGCAAGATTCAGTCGGAACAGCATGTCTGACTCGAAGAAATAGCGTTCTGAGAGTTTGTCCAGGTCGATCCGCTCTAGTGCGGCTCGGTGAATTGCGGTGTAGCCGTTGGTTGGGTCGGTAATGCTCCAGTATCCGGAGGACATTTTCGACCAAAGGGACAGCACCGCATTGCCAAGAATCCTTATTCGCGGCATGAGGTAAAGCTGATCTAGCGAGTCAAATCGATTGCCCTTTGAGTAATCGGCCTCGCCCATCAGGATTGGCTTTACTAACTTTGGAAGATCTTCGGGGAACATCTGACCATCCCCGTCCATTTTGACTACGACATCTGCTCCGGCTTCGAAGGCCGCCTTGTATCCGGCTACAACTGCTCCCCCAACCCCTTTGTTGGCAGCGTTGAAAATGACGTGAACTCGTTTGGCGCGGCTCTTCTTCTTTACAAGCTCCCCTGAGCCATTGGGGCAGGCGTCATCAACAACCCAGACGCGCTCAACCTCAGGTCCAATACGCTTCAGCAAATCCAAGATGTGGCGCTCGACTTTATAGGCGGGAATAACCACATGAATTCTCATGCCCGCACCCGCTTTCAATCTGAGTTGCAATCACAACTCCCCCCTCAGATTCTAGAGAACAAGGACCATTTCCTGGGGAGCGCCTACAAAGACTTTTGGGCAACTAACCCTTTGGCAAATTCTTCTGGTGAGAAAAAGGCGAAATCATTCACACCCTCACCAACTCCTACGAGTTTAACCGGCAGGTCAAGTTCTTGCTGCAGCGCATAGAGGATTCCGCCCTTAGCGCTGCCATCTAGCTTGGTCATCACGATGCCGGTGACATTCGCAACCTCAGTGAAGGCCTTTGCCTGCGCCATGGCATTTTGACCGGTTGTTGCATCGATCACCAGTAGCACTTCAGAGATCCGGGCTTGCTTCTCGACTGCGCGCCTGACCTTGCCAAGCTCATCCATCAGGTCTTTTTTATTTTGCAGACGGCCCGCCGTATCGATGATTGCTATGTCAGCGTGTTTAGAGATTGCTAACTCCACAGTTTGGTAGGCAACCGATGCCGGATCCTGCCCCTCGCGTTCGGGTCTGACTATCTCAGCTTCAGCGCGCTGCGCCCAGGTTGCAAGCTGATCAACCGCTGCAGCGCGGAAGGTGTCAGCTGCCCCCAATACAACGCTCCAATCGCCGTCTTTGAGCCAGCGAGACAGCTTTCCGATGGTTGTCGTCTTACCAGCGCCATTGACGCCAACAACCAGGATCACATATGGCAGATCACCTGATGAGAGATTCAGCGCAGAGTCCGTTCGAGTGAGTCGCTTGGTAAGTAGATCTTTCAAAAGCAGTCGAAGCTCGGCGTCGGAACTTGCACCAACTTTGTTGGCCTCACGCTTGAGATCTTCGGCGATCTCCTGAGCCGCATCCACGCCAAAGTCGGCGCGAATCAAAATGTCTTCAAGATCATCTAGGTCCACACTGCTTGAAAACAGTGAACGGATGCCGTCACCCAAAGAGCGTTTTGGTAGTTCAACCTCGGCAAGTGCGACCGGCTCAGAAACTAGCGCGGGTGCAGTCGCTGGCTCTGGAACAGATGTCTGGACCGCTGAAGACTCGATGTTCTCGATTGGTTTTTCGATGGCAATCTCAGGCTCATCAGCCACCACTGGCAATTCGACCTGGACAACAGGTGCGATCTGCTCAACTACCCCTTCAACCACCTGTGGCTGAGTCTCTGGTTTTTCACCGCGAAGACGCTTCAGAAACTTGAACATCACTTGTCCTTATCTAGTTTCTGACCCACAACCTGGCTCATACCGTCTTGACGCATGGAAACACCATAGAGCGCATCGGCTATCTCCATGGTTCGCTTCTGGTGGGTAACGATGATCAGCTGAGAAGAGGAACGCAAGCTATCGATCACATCGAGGAGACGACCTAGGTTTGCATCATCAAGAGCCGCCTCAACCTCGTCTAGCACGTAGAAGGGGCTTGGTCGGGCCTTGAAGATGGCAATCAGAAGCGCAACTGCGGCCAGTGATCGCTCACCACCTGAGAGCAGAGACATGCGCTCGATTCGCTTACCAACTGGCCTCACAGAAACCTCAACACCTGTTTCGAGGAGATTCTCGGGTTCGGTAAGTGAAATCGAGCCGGTGCCTCCAGGGAAAAGAATTGGGAAAACCTTCTCAAACTCACGCTTTGTGTCATCGAATGCTGCAGCAAAGATGTGCTGCATCTTGGTGTCAAGATCCTTGATGATGCCCACCAGGTCAGCCCGCGCCTTGCCAAGGTCTTCTAATTGCTCGCTGAGGTACTTGTGGCGCTCCTCCAAAGCAGCAAACTCCTCGAGCGCCAGTGGGTTGAAAGCACCTAGTTGGTTGAGCTTTTGCTCCGCTGAGCGAAGCTCCTTCTCGAGCTCCTCTCGAGTTTCCTCGCCGAGCACAGTTTCGGTCAGCAATGTATCGACATCCATAGCGAGCTCCGCGCTGACTCGCTCCGTCAGATTGGCCAGATTCAGCCGTAGCTCGTGGTTTTGCATCTCAACCTCGTGAACACCCTGGTTGAGCTCATTGAAACGCTGGTCTAGTTGAGCTGCCTGCTGACGAAGCACAGTCAAACGATCGGTTCGTTGAATCCGCTGCGCTTCCAGGTCACGAACCTGCACGCGAAGTGAGCTGGTGATTGATTCGACCTTCGCCAAAGCAAGCGGAATTAGCTTCATTGCGCTCTGGGCGCTGTCAAGCTGCTTTGAACGCTGCTCCAGGATTAGACGATCCTTCTCCATCGCAGCGTTGACCTCGTTTAGTCGACCCTTGAGGGTTGCCACCAACTTGGAGGCCGCTATCCTCCGCTCAGAAACGGTGCCCACGGAGATACGAATCTCTAGCTCCGCCTGGCGAGCGACCTCCAATTTTTGAGAAAGCTCTTGACGCACCGCCTCATTCTCGGAGGCGACCTGCGCAGCCGGCATTTGCGACAGCTTTGTTTTCAGGCCCTCTAGATCAAGCTCTGCTTGGTTCTTGGATTCGAGTAGCTGCTGGCTGTCACGCTCAAGCTTGAGAACTTCAGCCTTGGCAGCCTCATGCTGGGCAATGATTCGACCAACTCGCTCCGCTCTTGCAGCAAGCTCTGCATCGTGCTGCTGCAAAGTTGCGAGCGCCGACCTAACTCCCTGCTCGGCCGCTAAGGCTTTGCTTCTGGTGGCCTCAAGTTCTGAAGCTAACTTCTCGATGGTTTTGGCGAGCGCCGACAGCTGCTCGCTTGCGCTCTCCCGCTCTGCGGCCAGCTCGAGCTTTGAAGGAGCCTTTGTTCCACCACCACGGACCAATGACTCAGAAACTAGGTCACCCTCTAGGGTGATCACACTCTTACCCGCAGCTGCCTTGTTGGACAGCGCTGCAACAGCACTCTGCAAATCGTTAGCTATCAAGAAAGGATCTAGAACCGAGAGAACGGCTTCTGGAGCCTTCACGACCGACCCCGCCGGAATAAGCCCGGCTACCTCAGTCCTCGGACGCGAGCTGCTATCGCCACTCACTACGACAAAGTCAGCCCTACCCAGACCTTCACTTCTCAAATACTGGAGTGCGGCGACTGCCTGCTCACGGCTTGCTGTAACCACGGCATCCGATAGGGCACCCAAAGCAACAGCGATGGCAACCTCATAGCCCTTCTCAATGCTGAGAGACTCAGCCAATAGACCTTTGATTCCAGCCAGCTTC
>JBEENY010000064.1:0-6663 GCA_041191905.1 Actinomycetota bacterium | reverse complement strand
CGGGATACCTCTTCCTTGACCCTCTGAAATGTGCCGAGGTCGTCAGGAAAGTTATTCATGGCGAGGTTTCCCTACCTCAAGAAGGTGAATTTGATAATTTCTTGCGCGGCATCGCACTGAAGCCCAAATGGCTGCTCTTGCGTTTGAGGGGATTGCTTTGGGGGGCTGCTTCAAATAGCCCGAGAGCGGTGATGCGAGATTCCTAGGTTGATTGTGGCCGGAGCATCCGGTTTTATTGGATCTGCGCTGATGGATCAAATGTCGAGATCAGCTCCAGAGCCCCTACCCTCGGACTTGCTGAGATCTGCGGACCCAGAGTCCCTCAGGCTCTACTTGCAAGATGTCGAAGGTTACTGTCTCGTCTTTGCCATAGGCAGAGGCTCTTCATCGGGTGCCAAGGGGATGGCTCCTTCAGAGCGGACCATACTTTTTGATAAAATTTGGGCTGCAAGATCTCAGCTGCTTCGGGCAGACAAGGTGATATGGTTCGGCTCAAGTGCAGAATACGGTTCCGCCGAAGTGCCTGCAATGGAGTCAACACCACCTGCTCCAGTCACAAGCTATGGGCTAAGTAAAACCCTAGAGACTCGAGCATGGCTAATGATGCGCGAGCTCGGTGTAAATGTGACGGTTGTCCGCCCGACTACTGTTTACGGAAGTGGTCAAGCGGGCACGATGCTCATACCGGCAGTGGTCTCCGCACTTAGGACTGGCGTGTCCCTAAAGGTTGAGTGCCCAGACGCCGTCAGAGACTACATTCATGTATCGGATCTGGCCAAAGCCACAGAGCTCTTGCTTGCTATGGATGCTGACCTTCCCGCAATCTTGAATCTAGGGTCTGGCTTTTGCTACTCAACGCGGTCGGTAATCTCCTGCTTCGAACAAGCGCTCGGTAGGCCGCTTCAAATAGAACGTTTCAGCAATAGAACGTCTGGGTGCCATGATGTTCGGGTGAATAGTCACCTAGTTTCTGACCTGACAGGTTGGCGTCCAGTGTGCGACCTAGAAAGCACCGTGGGGAGCTTTTTATGACCAATCGATCAAGTGAGTGCGCTTTTTTTCTTGATTCACCATTCTTGTCTGGAGCCGAGCATCAGGTACTGAATAACATCCGGGCTTTGATCATGGAAGGGCTGAATGTACGCGTCTACATGACGGGCAATAAGGAATTTTGCAGGGATGTAATGGGATCGCTTCCCCTTTCGCCAGCTGACTTTCGGATCATGGCGCGCCACGAGACACCTCTGAGGCTGTCTCCCTTGAGAGCGATTGTGGAGGAGTCTCTAGTGTTTTGGAGGACTTTTTTTTGGTCTTTTCGTCAACTTGCTTTCAAGGAATTCAAGTTTGTACATGTGAATAATGGCGGATATCCTGGCTCAAGCGCGGCGCGAGGATTCGCACTCGCTGCCATTTTCGTTACCTCTTCTCCGGTGGTCATGACCGTCAATAACATGGCGATCAGTAGATCTGAGAGTAAAGCTCGGTACATAGATGTTTTATACGATTTTTGTGTTTCAAAGAGTAGAATTCACTGGATTTTGGGCTCGCAAGCTGCTGCCAATCGACTCCGGGATGTTATCGGAGTCAGCAAAGACAAGCTACACGCAATACACAATGGGGTGAGTCTTCGTCCATGCAATTTCCCCGAGGGGCATTGTCCTCAACAGGCCTCGCTCGAATCCGCCTCCAAAACTGCCACTCTCGGTGTATCTATAGGTCACCTAGAACCTCGCAAGGGCCACATCACACTGATCAGAGCTATTGAGCTCTTGAAAGCCAAAGGCGTGCTGAAGAAGGACTGGTTCTTTCTGATTGAAGGGGTCGGGCCTGAGGCCATAAAGCTGAAGAACGAAATCGAGAGCGCAAAGCTGGGCGACCAGGTCAGCTTACTAGGGCGCAGTCCATGCGTCTGGCACCTCATGCAGTCTGCAGATGTTTTTATTCACCCCTCACTTTACGGAGAGGACTTGCCTAATGTCATTTCAGAGGCCATGTCTCTCGGAAAGCCGGTTGTTGCTTCGGCTGTCGCTGGAATTCCTGAGCAAGTGTTGGATGGAAACACGGGCGCGCTCTTTCAGCCTGGCGACTACAAAGCACTAGCCTTAGCGATAGAAACGCTAATGAGTGATGGGAAGGCTCGGGTTTCCATGGGTCAGTCTGGGGCAAAGCGTCATGAGCAACTATTCTCGATTGAAGTAAGCCGACGCGCATATACAGATTTTTATGGAGGACTTTCCAAAAAAAATGGTTAACTTCGAGCGCTACAAAGGCAAGCGAATCCTTGTCACTGGACATACCGGTTTCAAAGGGTCTTGGCTTGTAAGGATTCTTCAGCTCGCCGGAGCGGAAGTTGCAGGCGTTGCTCTTCCTCCGGAGGCCGGCTCTCATTTTGAATTGCTCGGCTTTGACGATGTTGATTCACTGACTGATTATTTTGACATTAGGGATTTCCCCCGCCTTTTTGAGAAGGTAAGGATGTTTGACCCACATCTGATATTTCACTTGGCGGCACAGCCCCTCGTCCGAGAGAGCTTCGAAAAGACCAGAGAAACATATGAAGTAAATTTCATGGGCGGAGTTAATCTCTTGGAATGTCTCCGCGAACAGAGGAGATTGCAAGGGGTTATCTTCATAACCTCCGATAAGGCTTACGAAAATGTCGAATGGCCATGGGGTTATCGAGAGACAGACCCACTAGGTGGGGTCGATCCTTACTCCGCATCCAAGGGATCGGTTGAAATTGCCGTTGCCTCCTATCGCAGGTCCATTTTCGACGGCTCTTTTTACCTGGGCACCGTTCGCGCTGGAAATGTGATTGGTGGTGGCGACTGGTCTAAGGACAGAATCGTGCCAGACATCGTGCGCGCAATAGCGGCGGATTCCGAAGTCACGCTTCGTAATCCAAGAGCTACACGACCATGGCAGCATGTTTTGGAGCCCCTCAGCGGGTATCTTTTGTTAGGGGATAAAGTTCTGTGTGGACAAGGTGGACTCTACCCGGCATACAACTTCGGTCCTATGCCCTCGATTCCGAAAACCGTGCTTGAGGTCGCAGAAGGGCTTATTAACCACATTGGAACGGGAAAAATCGAACTTCAGCCAGACACCAGCGGAAAACATGAAGCTGGATTGCTTCAACTAAATATCGATTTGGCAATGGCGAATTTGGCCTGGCAACCTCGATGGAACTTCGAAACAACAATCGAGAGAACCGCTCTGTGGTACAAGGCCTATCTTGAGCATGCCGACGTAGCCCTGGTTACCGACTCACAAATCTATGAGTACTTTTCGGAGTTGAAAAAGTGATTTTTGGAGTTTCCATTCGACCCTTGAAGCAGATCCATGATGAGCGTGGCAAGGTCATGCACATGCTTCGGGCAGATGATGAAAACTTTTTGGAGTTTGGAGAAATCTATTTCTCGAACGTGTATCCGGGGGTAGTCAAAGCGTGGCACCTCCATAGGCAAATGACTCTCAATTACGCCGTAATTGCAGGCGCAATCAAGCTTGTCTTATTCGACCCGAGGCAAGATTCGCCAACATACGGCAACGTTCAAGAGATTTTTCTTTCACCCGAAAACTACCTGCTAGTCACTGTCCCACCAATGGTTTGGAATGGGTTCAAAGGTATAGGCATGGATTCAGCCATCGTGGCAAACTGCGCCACACACCCTCACGACCCCCTGGAGCTTGAGC
Source organism: Actinomycetota bacterium (assembly GCA_041191905.1). Classification (GTDB taxonomy): domain Bacteria; phylum Actinomycetota; class Actinomycetes; order Actinomycetales; family Microbacteriaceae; genus Aquiluna. The sequence goes on along the minus strand of JBEENY010000064.1, from coordinate 2,967 downwards.
GTCTTCCACCAGATACGAACGAAATCCCGTACCGCTGGGATTTGGTAAACAGATAATCGGGGAACTGTAAATGAAAGTTGTAATTCTTGCTGGTGGATATGGAACTAGAATGTCGGAACTCACCGACGTGATTCCAAAGCCCATGGTTCCAATTGGCGGTAAACCCATCCTCTGGCACATCATGAATCATTACGCCTCTTTCGGTCACAAAGATTTTGTAATTGCACTTGGCTACAAATCAGAAGTGATTAAGGACTATTTTTACCGTTTGGGCTCACTGGCCACGGATTTCACTATCAACCTGGTCGACGGCACCCTATCGCAACATGGCAAGGCAAATTTGGATTGGAGGGTAACCCTGGTTGATACTGGCGAAGCAACCTTGACGGGAACTCGTCTCAAGATGCTAGAGCCCCATCTTGGTAGCGAGCGCTTCATGCTGACTTATGGTGACGGCGTCTCAAGTGTGGATATTGGCGAACTGTTGGATTTTCATGAAGCAACTGGAGCGCTAGCGACTATGACTGCTGTGCACCCAGCCGCCAGGTTTGGTGAGCTAACAATCTCTGAAACTGGACTCGTTAGCTCCTTTGAAGAAAAACCTCAGCTCCAACAGGGTTGGATAAATGGGGGATTCTTTGTTTTTGAGCCGGAAGTGTTTCAACACATCCCCGATCAAAACTGCATGCTAGAGCGAGAGCCCCTCAATTCACTTACATCAGCGGATCAGCTTGCCGCCTATAAACATGAGGGTTTTTGGCAGTGTATGGACTCCAAGCGAGATATGGAGCACCTCCAAGCCCTTTGGATGACAGGTACACCGCCTTGGGTTCGAACTTAAAGCCAAACTGCTTGGTGATCGGAGCCTCTGGGCAACTTGGAAGCAGGGTCTCTGATCATTTCACGGAGCTGGGTTGGCACGTAATGAACTTTGCTCGAAATTCGTCAACAGAGTCCGCTAAAGATTTTTGGGCGCGGTTAGACAATATTCGGAGTGATTTTCAAATCGTGGTGAACGCCGCATCTCCCTCTCATGGCTTTGCGGTTGAGAATCCACAAGTTTACCTGGGGTGGATGAATTCGCACTCTAAACACTTGGAGGCCCTTTCCAATCGAAGCTCGAGTTCCAGGTTGTTTAGCTTTTCTACCACCAGGGTTTACGGCCTGAACTCTCAAGGAGTGATCTCGGAGGAGAGCCCAACCAATCCGGACAGCGTTTATGCGGAGGGGCATCTTAGTCAAGAAACAGTTCTCTTAGAATCAAATTGGTCAATACTCAGGCTGAGCAACCTGTTCGGACGGCCTGGAACTCACGGAAGACTCAGCAGGACGTTACTGACAAATTTCGTGTTGGCTGGTTTTGTCGCGGGTGAAAAAACTACGCTTCGGGGCCCGAGCCAGACCAAAAAGGACTTCCTTCCAATTTCGGCCCTCCTGGGAGTTCTTGAGAGCCTCGCCTTTTCCGATATGTCGGTGTTGCTAAACGTAACAAGCGGCCAATCTAGAACCCTCGCCAATTGGGTCAACTACCTAGCAGATGCATATGAAAACGCAACCCAATTCAAGCCGATATTTGAGTTTGAGTCGGATTTTCCAACTTCGCCGGATGTTCGGTTGTCGAACTCCAGACTGAAAGGGCTGCTACCGGGCTGGGAGCCTGATTTTGATAATGAGGTCAACTCTCTATTGACCTATATGAGGCAAGCACATGGTTCAACCTAAGGTTTCGGTCGTCATCCCGAATTTCAACTACGCACCTTTTTTATCTGAGGCCATTGATTCCGTATTGCGTCAATCCTTTCAAGATTTTGAAGTGATTGTGGTTGACAATTTTTCTACGGATGGCAGCGACTCGGTAGCTGCGTCCTTTCGTGACCCCCGAATTCGATTTGTGTCATTCGCCAACATGGGCTCGATAGCCCGAGCGCGGAACAGAGGTATAGAACTTGCGCTGGGAGAGTATGTCGCGTTTCTTGACTCCGACGACAAGTGGCATCCAAACAAGCTTGAATTGCAACTTGAAAGGATGCACGAGAATGCGATCACGTATCACCCCCTAGAGTTTTTTGGGGCGAGGCGGAGAGGTAAAACGTCAGCGTGGAAAGTCACTGAACCGACGTTAGAAAACCTTCTTCGTGGGGGTAATCCCGTTTCAACCTCGAGCGTGATCGTGGCAAGGGAGTTGCTGATGAAAGCGGGTTTATTTCCAGAAGATCAGGCTTTTTACACTGTTGAGGACTACTGTCTGTGGCTTTCTTTGGCGGCTAACGGTGCCGAGTTTGTTCTGATTCCGGAGGCCCTTGGTAGATACCGGATTCACGGTTCCGCCAGTTCAAAGGTCGATGGAACAGTTGGTCTCCGTCAGTTTGTAACGTTGAATTTCGACGCAATAGACATCAGAACCAAAGTTCGATTCGATGGCTTTCTCGGTTACATGCAAGGGCTGTACCTGCTGAAAAATGGGATCATCTCGGATGCCAGGATGAGCTTTAGGGAGGCCCTGATGAACGCTTCATTTAGGTTCCGCTGGAGGGCTGCCTTACGACTTATTTTGTTAGTTGTGTCGCGTGGGCACGACATCTAGTTAAACTTTAGGAACAGTTTTAGGAGCAGTAATGACTTATGTAATCGCCCTACCGTGTGTAGATGTCAAAGACAGAGCCTGCATCGACGAGTGCCCAGTTGACTGCATCTACGAGGGTGACCGCATGCTCTACATCCATCCGGATGAGTGCGTTGACTGCGGTGCTTGTGAGCCGGTTTGTCCAGTTGAGGCTATCTATTACGAAGATGACCTTCCCGGTGAGTGGTCTGACTACTACAAGGTCAATGTTGACTTCTTCTCTGAGGTTGGCTCTCCTGGTGGTGCGGCCAAGGTCGGTCCGATCCCTGGAGACCACGCCCTAGTTGCAGCCCTTCCCCCTCAGGGCGAGTAGTGTTCGATCGCCTGCCGGAATATCCTTGGCA
>JBEENY010000063.1:0-6671 GCA_041191905.1 Actinomycetota bacterium | reverse complement strand
GGTTTCTCAATGGTTTTCGATTTCGTCTGGATAGAGGGTCGAGACGCTCGAACTCGAAAAGTATTCCAGAAAAAGCTGGTTTTCGCCAGCACTAAAGCCCGAAAGCCGAACCTGATCCCTGAGACTTTTCAGATCCAAAGCTCAAGCCCGCATTTTCAGCAGCTCGCTTGGCCGGGTTTCCGCTCTTGGAACCCTTCTTTTTCTTGTCATTCTTTTTCTTGCCGCCCATGAATCCACCGCCCACGGTGCCACCGGCAAGAACTGGGTTTGTACCAGGGATGTTTGGTACTCCGCCGCGAGCCATGGTCTTCATAACCTTGGCTGCCTGCTCAAAGCGATTTACCAACTGATTCACATCGGTAACGGTGGTTCCAGAACCCTTTGCGATTCGCATTCTGCGAGAACCATTTAGAACCTTTGGATTGTTACGCTCCATCGGCGTCATCGAGTAGATGATTGCCTCGGTTCTGGTGATCTCTCGCTCATCAAATTCTTCGAGCTGCTTTTTCATCTGACCAACACCTGGCAGCATGCCAAGCAGGTTCTTCATGTTGCCCATCTTCTTGAGCTGCTGCATCTGCTCAAGGAAGTCCTGAAGGGTGAATTCCTCTTTGGCAAGCTTCTCCGCAAGCTTCTTGGACTCTTCCTCATCGAAGTTCTTTTGGGCTTGCTCGATGAGGGTGAGGATGTCACCCATGTCAAGAATTCGGCTCGCCATGCGGTCTGGGTAGAACGGTTCGAAGGCGTCAAGCCCCTCACCTGTCGAGCTAAACAGTATCGGTGCACCCGTGATGGTCGCCACCGATAGCGCAGCACCACCGCGAGAGTCACCGTCGAGCTTGGTGAGGACGACACCCGAAACTCCAACACCCTCGTGGTAGGCCTGGGCGACATTCACAGCATCCTGACCCAGCATGCTGTCGACTACGAACAGAACCTCGTCTGGATTCACCGCGGCTCGGATATCACGAGCCTGCTTCATCATTTCTTCGTCAACACCTAGGCGACCCGCTGTGTCAACGATCACCACCGAGTACTGCTGCTTCTTGGCAAAAACAATCGAATCCTGCGAAACCTTGACCGGGTTTCCAACCCCGTTGCCAGCTTCTGGGGCGAAGACGGGCACTCCAACCTTCTCCCCCAGCACCTGAAGTTGGGTCACCGCGTTAGGGCGCTGCAGGTCAGCCGCTACCAAGAGTGGTGTGTGACCCTTTTCCTTGAGCCACTTGGCTAACTTTCCGGCGAGGGTGGTCTTACCGCTACCTTGCAAACCAGCCAGCATGATTACGGTTGGTGGATTCTTGGCAAAAGCTAGCTTTCTGGCTTCGCCACCCAAGATCGCCTTGAGCTCGTCATTGACGATCTGGACTACTTGCTGTGCTGGGTTGAGGGCCTTTGAAACCTCATCGCCCAGAGCACGTTCGCGAACCTTGCCCGTGAAGACCTTGACTACCTCAAGTGCGACGTCTGCCTCAAGCAGTGCGCGACGAATGTCGCGAAGCGTGCCATCGATGTCGGCAGCGGAAAGCTTGCCCTTACCCCGAAGGTTCTTGAAGGTATCCGAGAGTCTCTCAGAGAGGTTTCCGAACAAGGTGATACTCCTATTCAAGGACGCTGAACAGCCTAATTACTAATCAGCCAGAAGATTTCAGTTCTCTGGTTTTTCATCCAGTAGATGAGCCAGCGCCGCGAATCTTGAGTCAACCGGAGCCTCGTGAGAGTGATCAGCTGCTGAAGATAGCTTGATGCCGCATTCTGCGCACAAGCCCAGACAGTCATCAGAACAAATCGGCTTGAAGGGCAGGTTCAGAACCACAGAATCAATCACGACCTGCTCAAGATCTATAGAGTCTCCGTCAACCCCGAATTCGTCTTCACTAGGAGTGCCATAAACGAACAACTCCTGGAATGACTCGTCAATCTCGACATTCATGTCTTCTAGGCATCGAGAGCAGAATGTTGTTGCCACTGTCGAAACATCCCCAGTAGCAAGAATCCCTTCGTGAACAGACTCAAGTCGAACATCGAGCTTCAGCCACTGCCCCTTCGGGACAGCTGCGTAGCCAGTACCCAGCTCATGATCCATATCGAACTGCATGACAAGTTCACGCATCTCGCCTGGGCGTTTGATTAGCTCGTGCACTGGGATTGAAAACATAACCTTGAAACCCTACCTGCTAGCTCAAAGCCCGAAGCACGGTTTTTGTTACATAGGACGAAACATCTCCCCCAAGACCTGCAACCTGCTTCACAAGCGATGATGAGACGTAGCCATAACCAGGCTCTGATGGCAAAAAAACAGTTTCGATTCCAGATAAGTCTCGGTTGACTTGAGCCATCGGAATCTCGTATTCGATATCTCCTGCGGTTCTGAAGCCTTTGAGAATCGCGCTTGCCTGAAGCCGCTTTGCTGCATCTACCATGAGGCCTGACTCAACCGATGAGACTAATACAGCTCCAGTGATTCCTAGCTCTACAATTGACTCACGAATCAGCGCCTCGCGCTCGGGAGCAGAGAACCTGGCGTTTTTGTCTGGGTTGTGAACCACAAGAACATGCAGCTCATCAAATAGCTGAGCAGCCCGAGCCAGAACCGATAGGTGTCCAAGAGTCACTGGATCGAAAGAGCCGGGATAGATGGCAACTGTCATGCGATAAGGCTACCCGCGAGCCAGGGCCTGCGCATCAATCTCTTTCAAGGCTTGTTCGAGCTCGGGATTGAGGCCATGTTCAATGATTTCTAAAGCTAGCTCTCTAGTCCGCTCAATCAGGTCCGCATCTCTTGTAACTCGAAGCAGCTTGAGCTGCGATCTGCCACCTGATTGATTCTCACCCAGCACATCACCTTCACCTCGAAGCTCCAGGTCGATCTCAGAGAGCTTGAAGCCATCGAGTGTTGATGCTACCGCCTCTAGCCTTTGCATCGCCAGCGTGCCGGGCTCGGTAGCCGTGAGCATCAGGCAAATGCCAGTATGTGAACCACGTCCAACACGGCCGCGCAGCTGATGCAATTGCGATATGCCGAATTGGTCAGCATCCAGAATCACCATCGCAGTGGCATTCGGAACGTTTACTCCGACCTCAATCACGGTTGTTGAGACCAGAAGCTGGACCTCACCAGCAGCAAACTGATGCATGACTTCATCCTTTGAACCAGCATCGAGCTTGCCGTGGAGCAGACCTATTGAAACCCCAGCGAGACTCGGGTTAAGTTTCAATGCCTCGAAAACCTCAACCGCAGCTGCGGGAGTGACCTGCTCGGAGAGTTCAAGTTCTTCAGGCTCACCCTCCTCAGTGCTGCCGGGCTCAATTCGTGGGCAAACTACAAAAGCCTGTCTACCCTTGGCTATTTCCTCCGCGACGCGCTGCCAAACCCGTGATACCAGCTTTGGCTTTGACACTTGTACCACATGAGATGAAATTGGCTGGCGACCGACGGGCAATTCTCGAAGGGTGGAAACCTCGAGATCACCAAACACCGTAATTGCCATGGTTCTGGGAATTGGTGTTGCCGTCATCGTCAAGGTGTGTGGCGACAACTTGGCTTTAGCCCGAAGTGCTTCACGTTGGTTCACGCCAAAGCGGTGCTGTTCGTCGACTACCACCAGAGCTAAATCAGCAAACTCCACCTGATTTGAGATCAGGGCATGGGTGCCAACCACCAGGCCGCACTTTCCACTTGCGACATCAAGCAGCGCCTTCTTCTTTTCTGCTGACCCCATTTGCCCGGTCAAAAGTCGCAACCCAACTTGATTTACCAATTCGGGTCCAAGCGTTTTCTGCATGCTCGTGAAATGCTGACTGGCAAGGACCTCTGTGGGGGCCAAAAGAGCTGCCTGGTAGCCAGAGTCGATGGCCGCGAGCATTGCTCTCAGTGCAACAACCGTTTTTCCTGATCCGACCTCACCCTGGACAAGTCGATGCATTGGGTGGCCGGTTAACAGATCCTGCTCAATTTGCGCATTGACCTCTTGCTGACCAGAGGTGAATTCAAACGGAAGAAGCTTGTCAAACGTGCCTACAAGCTCACCCGGTTTGATTGTGCGTGCGGTTTGGTGCGCCACTGTGTCACGCTTTTTAGCTAGCTGGAGCTGTAGCAGCAGCGATTCCCTGGCCCGCAAAGAGTCTCGGGCCGCCTGCCAGTCTGATTCGATGCTCGGTTGGTGAATTCTGCGCACCGCTTGGTCGTAATCAATAATCCCGAGCTGACCTAAGGTTTGCAAATCCAAATACTCATCTAGTGTCGGCAGACTCTCGAGAACTATCTGAATGGATTTTTGAATCTTCCAGGTGGTCAGTGTGCTGGTCGCAGGATAGATCGGAATCGGTAAATCAGCCCAGGCCTTGGCCTTTTCATCATCTAACTCTTCAAAGAGCTCGTAATCGGGATGAGCAAGCTGGAGCTTGCCCGAAAAGACCCCGATTTTTCCTGAAAACAAACCTCTCGCCCCTAGGTGCAGGTCCTTTTGCCTCCAAGCCTGATTGAAAAAAGCAAGGGTTATCTTGTCTTTTCCATCTGTGACAACCACCTCGAGAATTGAACCCGAGCGACCTTTGATGTGGCGAACCGAGGTGCTTGCGACTTCCCCCACGACAGAAACCACTCCCCCGATTGGTAACTGAGCAAGCGGTGTTAGTTCACCTCGCTTGGAGTATCGCCTTGGATAGTGGGCTAGAAGGTCGCCAACAGTGAAATAGCCAAATTGCTTCTCGAATGCCTTGGCGGTTTTATCGCCTAGGAAGTTTGAAAGCTTTGATTGCCAGGTCACATATGTAATCTTCGCCCACTGAGTCCACTGAATTCACTAGGCTCACACGAGTGAGCAGAATCATCTCGGGCTTGGCGAGCTCAATCAAACTCAAGGCAGCGGCCAAGTCCACCCGTCCGACCAGTGACCGAGTCAAAGAGAGCTTGTTCGCAAAGCTTGAACATCTCGGCGTGCTTGAAGGCGCTAAAGTTCTCGATCTCTACGCAGGTTCAGGGGCATTAGGCCTGGAGGCAGCATCAAGAGGCGCTGCTGAAGTGATTCTTGTTGAAAAGGACAAGGCTGCGACAGAGGTCATCAAGGAGAACATCAGACTTGTTTCAAAAGCCGTAGGGCCGAAAGTTCCAATCACGCTCCAGGCCAGAGAAGTCAAAAAGTTCTTGGGGCAATTAGCTGCGAGCTACGACCTTGTCTTCATAGATCCGCCCTATGAGCTATCAAACGAGGAGATTGCGCAGAACTTAGTCTCACTCTCCCAAAACCTCAAAAAGAATGCAGTGGTTATAGTCGAGCGATCGTCAAGGTCGCCAGACTTGGCGCTACCCGATGGCTTTGTTTTGGAGGAAATCAAGACCTACGGCGACACCGCAGTCCATCTCTTGAGATATATCTAGATAGACCGTTCGTTGTAGCCGGTGTATACCTGCTGCGGCCTTCCAATTCGAGTCGTTGAATCAGCGTTCTGCTCACGCCAGTGTGCAATCCAGCCAGGTAGACGACCAACAGCAAATAATGGGGTGAACATCCGACCTGGGAAACCCATGGCCTTATAGATCACACCGGTGTAGAAATCCACATTCGGGTAAAGCTTGCGCTCTACGAAGTAATCATCAGCAAGAGCCGCAGCCTCGAGTTCCTTGGCGATGTCGAGAAGCGGGTCATTGACACCAAGTTCCTTGAGGACCTGATCTGCGTGGGACTTCACAATTCGAGCCCGAGGGTCAAAAGACTTGTAAACGCGGTGACCAAAGCCCATGAGACGAATGCCGTCTTCTTTGTTCTTCACTCGCTCTACATACTTCTGAACCGAGTCACCGGACTCGTGAATAAAGGTGAGCATGTCGAGCACTGCCTCATTTGCTCCGCCGTGTAGTGGACCGGAAAGAGCATTAATGCCTGATGCAACTGATGCAAAGAGGTTTGCCTGCGAAGAACCGACTAGGCGAACAGTGGAGGTCGAGCAGTTCTGCTCGTGATCAGCGTGCAAAAGCAGCAACGTGTCCAAAGCCTTGGTGACTACGGGGTTGTGTACATAATCCTCGGCAGGGTTACCAAAGGTCATCTTTAGGAAGTTTTGAACCAAGGACAGGTCATTGTCTGGGTAAACAAACGTCTGACCCATCAGAGCTTTGTGAGTGTAAGCCGCCAGAACTGGGAGCTTTGCAAGCAAACGCATGGTGGCTAGCTCAACCTGCTCAGGGTCCTTAGGGTCTGTTGAATCATCGTAGAAGGTAGACAGCACAGATACTGAGGCTGAAAGCACAGCCATAGGATGAGCGGAAGACTGGAAGGTGTCGAAGAACTTCAAAACGCTTTCGTGCACCAGAGTGTGGTGACGGAGCTTCTGATCAAAGTCTGAAAGTTGAGATGGAATAGGAAGCTCGCCATTTATCAGAAGGTAAGCAACATCTAGGAAGGTCTTGTGTTCTGCAAGCTGCTCGATTGGGTATCCCCGGTGGCGAAGAATGCCCTTTTCGCCATCGATGTAAGTGATCGCACTCTTGGTAGAAGAAGTGTTTACGAATCCCTGGTCATAGGAACTAAGGCCAGTGGTTGCCATGAGCTTTGAAATGTCAATACCACCAGCACCTTCGGTGGATGGAATCACATTGAATTCGGCACTTACATCACCGTATTGAATCGATACCTTGTCGCTCGAAGTCAATGCCACAGCTCCTTTTGGGA
>JBEENY010000062.1:0-6811 GCA_041191905.1 Actinomycetota bacterium | reverse complement strand
CCGGAAGTTTGCGGTTTCTTGCGACATCCAAGAAGCGGTCGGTGCGACGCTCTGAGATCGAGCTCAGATCGGCCACCGCAATTGCCAAGAAGTCCAAAACGTAGGCAACTGGAGCACCGTGGAAATTACCGTTTGAGGTGACCTCACCGTTTCTCAGCACCACTGGGTTGTCGATGATCGAGGCGAGCTCACGATGCGCAACCAGGCGAGCATGCGAGATGGTGTCCCGCACCGCACCCGATACCTGAGGCGCACAGCGCAACGAATACGCATCCTGCACCACACCATCGCCGTGGCGGTGAGAGGAAACAATCTCACTGCCTGCAAGAGCGTTAAACATATTTCGAGCACTCTGCGCTTGACCCGGGTGAGGCCTTAGGTCTTCGTGCAGTGCCGAGCGGAACACCTGGTCGGTTCCCATCTGACCCTCAACGCTCATCGCCGCAATCACATCGGCCTGATCGAGCAAGATATCGAGATCGTGAATCGCAAGCAGCAACATGCCGAGCATGCCGTCGGTGCCATTGATAAGGGCAAGCCCTTCTTTCTCCCGAAGTTCCACCGGAGCGATTCCAGCTTCGGCAAGAAGCTCCGCAACCGGACGCTCAACACCGTCTTTGCCGAATGCCCTACCCTCACCCATCAATACCATCGCGCAGTGCGCAAGCGGCGCCAAATCTCCCGAGCATCCAAGGGACCCGAACTCCAAGACTCTGGGTGTGATGCCAGCATTCAAAATCGCGGCATAGGTTTGTGCCACGATTGGACGCACTCCTGTTTGACCCGAGCACATGGTCTTGAGCCTCAGCAGCATCAGAGCCCGAACCACCTCACGCTCGACCGGGTCACCCATGCCGGCAGCGTGAGAGCGAATCAAAGACTTCTGCAGCTGCACGCGATCTGCCATTGGAATGTGACGCTGGGCCAGCGCACCAAAACCAGTTGAGATGCCATAGACCGGCTCATCAGAAACGGCTAGCCGTTCAATGTGCTCGCGGGTCTGTGCCATCGCCTCAAGTGATTCACCGCTGATCTCAATCTGGGCATTGTGCCTTGCTACTGCAACCACCTCTTTGGCGCTCAGGCCCGAAGTCGAAACAATTACCTTCTCCATGACTTACCTTCCGTAAACCTTTTTGCCCGCAACATAGGTCGCTGCCACCAACTGCACCCCTGGTCGATATGCCAAGAACAAATGATTCGGCGCATCCAAAATCGCAAAGTCGGCGCGCATGCCAACCCGCAAAGTTCCGCGTGTTTCATCGCGCAACGCAAGTGCACCACCACGGGTCGCAGACCAGACTGCCTGGTCGATAGTGAAGCCCATATCGCGAACCGCCACCGCAATGCAAAACGGCATTGAGGTGGTGAAGCTAGAGCCTGGGTTGCAGTCGGTAGCAAGCGCCACCGTGACACCGGCTGCAAATAAGCGCTTGGCATCAGGATATGCACTTCTGGTAGAGAACTCTGCTCCGGGCAACAAGGTGGCAACGGTATTACTGTTTGCCAATAACTCGATATCGGCATCACTTATGTGAGTGCAGTGATCAACCGATGCGCAATCAAGTTCAACCGCAAGCGATATCGCTCCAAGATCTGAGATCTGATTGGCATGCAACCTTGGCCTAAGTCCTTGGGCAATTCCGGCCTCTAAAACTCTTCTGGTCTGAGCCAGATCGAATGCACCCTGGTCGCAAAAGACATCTATCCACTTGGCATAAGGCTTGACGACAGAAAGCATCTCGGTGGCAACCAGTTCGACATAGCGCTGCGGATCTTGATCCTGTGGCACAACGTGAGCGCCTAGGAAAGTGGTGTCCTCGGTGAACTCGCGCGCGATCTTTAGCGAGCGCAGCTCGGTTTCAACATCAAGACCGTAACCGCTCTTGATCTCAAAGTGCGTGACCCCGGATTGGTAAAGCTCTGCGATTAGTTTCTTGGCGTTGGATCGAAGTTCTTCTTCAGAGGCAGCTCTGGTTTTACTTACCGTGGTCTTGATGCCACCGGCGGAGTAGGAAACCCCAGCCATGCGAGCTGCAAACTCTTGCTCGCGACTACCGGCAAACATCAAGTGAGCATGGCTATCGACAAAGCCAGGAATTACGCAGGCACCTGCAACATCAACAACTAAGTCGCAACTAGGCGCAGCGGCTATATCGCCAACCCATGCCACCAAGCCGTTCTCAACCACAAAGGCGGCATTTGACAAAGTCTCCAAAACACCAACTTCGGTCGCTGGCATTACCAGCGAACCGATATTGGTGAAGAGGGTTTTGGTCACTACTCGGTGTCCAGCATTGGAACATGAACGTGCTTGTGACGGGCAACATCCTTGGCCTCAGGATATCCAGCATCAACGTGACGAATCACTCCCATGCCAGGGTCATTGGTCAATACTCGCTGCAGTTTCTGAGCTGCCAGCTCGGTGCCATCGGCAACCGAAACTTGACCGGCGTGAATCGAGCGACCCATACCAACCCCACCTCCGTGGTGGATGGAAACCCAAGAAGCACCAGATGCGATGTTGATCATGGCGTTCAATAGTGGCCAGTCGGCAATCGCATCCGAGCCATCCAACATGGCCTCGGATTCGCGATAAGGAGATGCCACGCTGCCGCAGTCCAGGTGATCGCGACCGATAACAATCGGAGCTGACACCTCACCCTTTTTCACGAGGTCATTGAAGACTGCTCCGGCTTTGTCGCGCTCGCCATAACCGAGCCAGCAGATGCGAGCTGGTAGGCCTTGGAATTCAACGCGGTCTTGAGCCATCTTGATCCAGCGGTGCAGATGCTCGTTCTCTGGGAATAGCTCCAAAACCGCCTGATCGGTGCGATAGATGTCCTTCTTATCACCCGAGAGCGCTACCCACCTGAATGGACCCTTGCCTTCGCAGAACAGTGGTCGGATGTAGGCAGGGATAAAGCCTGGGAACTTAAAGGCATCCTCGAAACCACCCTGGCGTGCCTCATCGCGAATTGAGTTGCCATAGTCAAAGACCTCGGCACCCTTTGCCATAAAGCCAACCATTGCCTCAACATGCTTAGCCATCGAAGCCTTGGCTCGCTCGGAGAAGTCCTTCGGGTTTGAAATTGCATACTCACGAGCATCGGCAAAGTCGACACCCTCCGGGATGTAATACATCGGGTCGTGAGCCGAGGTTTGGTCGGTCACGATATCGATTGGCACATCGCGCTTTAGTAGCTCAGCAAAGATAGTTGCGGCATTGCCCACCACACCGACCGAGAGTGCCTTGCGCTGATTCTTGTAGCGCACCACGCGTTCGATGGCATCGTCAAGATTGTCGGCAATTTCATCAAGGTAACGAGTCTCGATGCGCTTGCGAAGTCGAGACTCATCGATATCAACAATCAAACAGGTGCCCTCATTCATGGTCACCGCCAGTGGCTGAGCTCCACCCATACCACCGCAACCACCGGTCAAAGTCAGGGTGCCAGCAAGTGTGCCGCCAAAGCGCTTTTGTGCCACCGCGGCAAAGGTTTCGTAGGTGCCCTGCAGGATGCCCTGGGTTCCGATGTAGATCCAAGAACCGGCAGTCATCTGGCCATACATAGTTAGCCCAAGCTTTTCCAGCCTGCGGAATTCTGGCCAGGTGGCCCAGTCGCCGACCAAGTTGGAGTTGGCAAGTAGCACGCGTGGTGCCCACTCGTGAGTTTGGAAGACTCCGACCGGCTTACCGGACTGCACCAGCATGGTCTCATCATTCTTGAGGTGGGTGAGGGTCTTCACCAGGGCATCGAAGCTGTCCCAGTTTCTAGCGGCCTTACCGTTACCACCGTAAACAATTAGTTCTTCTGGGTGCTCTGCCACCGATGGGTCAAGGTTGTTGTGCAGCATTCGAAGTGCTGCTTCTTGCTGCCAACCCTGTGCGGTCAAAGTCGATCCGGTTGCTGCCCGAAGTGTACGCGCCATTGCATTCATACCTAAAGTTCACAACTAACGAATCAGACAAACAATGGACTTAGCAAAGATGTGTCTGGTATTTCAGACATACTTTTAGAGTGAGCAAAATCCCAGCCGCCGAACGAACCCTGAATCTGCTGCGCACCATGGCCGATATCGGTCAGCCGGCAACCGCCGCCAGGCTCGCTAAACGCATCGGCATCCCACGCTCCTCCTGCTACCAGCTACTAGAGGTGCTGAAAAACCAAGGCTTTGCAATCCATTTCGAAAAAGAAAAGCGCTGGGGGTTGGGGCTTGCAGCCTGGGAACTTGGTAGCGCCTATCGCCGACACGAACCACTGGAACGACTGGCGAAGCCAGTCATCACAAAATTGGTTTCAGATTTGTCGGAAAAAACTCCGGTGGTTGGACACCTTGGTGTCTTAGATGGCTCAGATGTGCTCTACCTCCTAGAGCAGCGACCAGCGAGATCGCTAAAGCTGGTTACCGATGTCGGGGTAAGACTTCCGGCTCACCTAACCGCTTCCGGTCGAGCAATGCTCGCCCACCTAGATCAGAAGCAGCTATCGGCATCCTTCAAAGGCCGCGAGCTTGCCATTAGAACCGGCACTGGACCGAAGAACCTGGCAGAGCTGAGGAAGCTTTTGGCCATAGAGAATCAGCAGGGTTTTGCCCTGGAGGTCGATGAGGTCACCATGGGATATGCCTCGGTGGGGGTGGCAATTGTCGATCACCTAGGTCACCCAATCGCCGGACTTGCCATCACACTGCAATCCAGAGAATTAGAAAAGCTACAGTTATCTCAATTAGCGCAGGTGCTAATCGCATCCGCAAACGATCTATCGAGAAAGTTTGGTCACCATGGCTGAAGATGCAAAGTGGCCCAGGGCTGCATCGCTAATTTCTAGTGACCACTCGCAAATTGGGCTCATCGATGTGCCAGCATCCAAGACCTCGATCTCACAAACCAGCGCACACCTAACCCCAAAGGCAATTCGCGAAGCACTGCTGAGATACAGCACCTACAGCTACTCAACTGGCAAGGACCTCGCCAAGTTAACCCTTGAAGACTTGGGTGAGAGTACTGACCCAGATTCCAATGAAACCAACACCATCGAAGCAATTAGAGCCGCCAATAAAAAACTAACCATCGCACTCGGTGGCGATAACTCAATTACCTATGCGGTAGGTCTTGGAGTATTTGGTGAAGATCTTGCAACCGCGGGATTAATCACTCTCGATGCTCACCACGACCTAAGAGATGGCATCTCAAATGGCTCGCCAGTCAGAAGACTGATCGAGGCAGGCCTAGACCCAAAGCGAATCGTGCAGATCGGCATCAATGACTTTTCCAACTCCGCAAGATACGCCCAGCTCGCTAGCGACGTCGGCATCACCGTCATCTCGCGAGAGATGGTTGCCGAGATTGGCATCAAAGAAGCCTGCAACATCGCGTTAAATGTTGCTGGCAGTGCGGAAGGTCCCATTCACGTTGACCTAGACGTTGATGTTTGTGACCGCAGTGTGGTGCCAGCCTGCCCTGCAGCAGCGCCTGGAGGCTTATCCGCGTTTGAGCTTCGCCAGGCAACCAGAATTCTTCTGAGCCACGAACTCGTTCGCGGGGTAGACATCACAGAAATCGATGCTTCCAAGGACAGTGAAGATGGTCGCACTGTGAGGTTGGCTGCTCTGCTGGTGCTCGAGTCAGTTGCTGGTTTTCAAAGTCGCTAAAGCGCTAAACGCTTGAGTCTTTAACAAACTTCAATCCGAGATCCAACAGCCTCTGATCTGAGGTGTAGAAGTCAACACCGGCCGCTGATGCTTGAGCGATCAACATCCAGTCGAACGGGTCCGTATTCGCCAAGGGGCCAAAGTCTGCCGCAGCGACTGCGGCAGCTGAGCTATAACCAAGTTCAACCAGGCCGATCTCATTGAGCATCGTGGTGATGTCTTTGGAAACTTGCGGGCCACGGTGTTTCCGAGATAGCAGCTGCAGTTCAAAGATGCTGATTGGGGAGTAATAGGCCCAACCCGCACCCTCAAACCTTCGAAGAAACTGCCTGCCGAATTTCTTTGGCGCTGAAAGCGCCCAAATTAAAGCGTTGGTATCGAGCAGCATCAGTTGAACTTTTCTACCCAGTCTGGATAGTCTTCGAGCCAATTTGCACCATCGATTTCGATCGACTCCCAGCCGGCAAACTCCTTGGCGAAAGAACCTAAGGGCTTTCTGGACTGTTCGAAAGGCACAAGTTTCGCGACCGGTTTGCCATTTCGAGTCACAACCAAGTGCTCGCCAGACTCAACGCGTTCGAGCTGCTCGGAAAGCTTTGCCTTGAGTTCAAATACGCTCACGAATTTCTCCATCGCTACATCGTAGAAATTATGACCAATCAGGTCAATCTTTTTCTCAAAACCAAGTTAGCAAGTCGTATCTGACGCAGAACAAATCTCAACCAAGTTGTGGATAACTATCACTCTGGGGTGTCTGGGGAATACCGCCAATTAGCCCAGTAAACTATTGCTATTCCGCAGTGCTGCGAGCCAAATATCCATCCCGAAACAGGACCTCCTGCCAACCGAAGGGGAAAAGTGCCAAAAATCATTGTCGAGATCATGCCAAAGCAAGATCTACTTGACCCACCAGGCAAGGCAGTAGCAAATGCCCTCAAGCGCGCAGGTAACGCCGAGATCGTAAACGTGAGAATCGGAAAGCGCATCGAGCTGCACTTTGACAGAGAAGTAACCCAGGGCGATCTAGATAACGCCAAGAAGATTGCAGACTCATTCCTCTCCAACGACGTCATTGAAGACGTGGTTGCGATCACCAAAGAGGACTAATGAAGATCGGCGTAATCACCTACCCCGGCACCTTGGATGACCGGGATGC
>JBEENY010000061.1:0-6943 GCA_041191905.1 Actinomycetota bacterium | reverse complement strand
ACCGCAGCACTGCTGCTATCCTCCGGACAGGCAGCCGAGACCTTCGCCATTTTGAACATCGCTCAAGCCGGCGACCACATCGTCTCCTCCTCCACTCTGTATGGCGGCACCTACAACCTCTTCAAGTACACGCTCGCCAAGCTGGGCATCGAGGTCACCTTCGTTGAGAACCAGGACGATGAGAACGAGTGGCAGAGCGCGGTAAGGCCAAACACCAAACTGTTCTTTGCCGAGACAATTGGAAACCCAAAGGTTTCAATCCTCGACATTCGCAAGGTTGCCGACATTGCACACAAAAACGGTGTGCCGCTGATCGTGGACAACACGGTTGCCACCCCATACCTAATCAAGCCACTCGAGCACGGTGCAGATATCGTTGTCCACTCGGCAACCAAGTTCCTCGGCGGTCACGGCACCGTGGTAGCTGGAGCGATTGTCGATGGCGGCAAGTTCGAGTGGTCAAAGTCCGATAAGTTCCCAGGGCTCACCGAGCCAGACCCTAGCTACCACGGTGTGGTCTACACCCAGGCGCTGGGCGATGGAATTGCCTACATCATCAAGGCAAGAGTCCAGCTATTGCGCGACATCGGTGCTGCGGTCTCCCCCGACACCGCATTCTCACTCATTCAGGGAATCGAGACTCTGAGCCTGAGGATGGAGCGTCACGTGGAGAATGCTCAGAAGATTGCCAAGTGGCTCTCCGAGCACCAGCAGGTGGTAAGCGTCAACTACGCGGGACTTGAGTCATCCCCTTACTTCGAAGCCCACAAGAAATACGCTCCAAAGGGAGCCGGTGCAATCGTCTCATTCGAAATTGCAGGTGGTGTCGAGGCGGGTATCAAGTTCGTCGACGCTCTCGAGCTATTCAGTCACGTGGCGAACATCGGCGATGTTCGCTCACTGGTTATTCACCCAGCATCAACCACTCACTCGCAGCTCAGTCCAGCCGATCTAGCAACCACCGGAGTGACCCCGGGACTTGTGCGACTCTCGGTTGGCCTAGAGACTTACCAGGATCTAATCGCTGATCTGCAGAAGGGTTTTGCCGCGGCACGCTAAATGGATTTCCAGATATCTGAAGACTCTGCTCCCTCGGAATTTATCTCCGAGGAGCAGCGTCGTCAGCTGGTTGGAAGGCCGCCGGCAACAGGAGCCTGGCTAGCCGGTGACCCGGTTGGCAATCGCAAATTCAGCGAGGTTTTCGATTTAGAGACCGAATCCGGCGAGAAGCTCCAAGGTGCCAGGCTGGCATTTGAGAGCTGGGGCGAGCTGAACTCGGACGCATCAAATGCGGTCCTTGTTCTGCACGCTCTAACCGGAGATAGCCACACCATCGGCAACTCAGGTGATGGGCATCCCACCGCCGGCTGGTGGAATGGGATTATCGGCCCGGGGCTTGCGATCGACACGGACCAATACTTTGTTGTGACACCGAATGTTTTGGGCGGTTGCCAGGGCTCTACCGGACCTTCATCCCTAAATAGAAGCGGTAAGGAATATGGCCCGAGCTTTCCGCAGTTGACCATACGCGATCAGGCAAAAGCTTTCGAGATTCTTGGCAAGCTGCTTGGCATCGAGACTTGGTTTGCGATTATCGGTGGCTCTATGGCCGGGATGCACGCACTTGAGATGGCAATCTCAAACCCTGGTTTGATGCAGCGTTTGGGTATTTTGGCAGCTCCCCCATTTTCGACCGCGGACCAGATCGCGCTCAACACAGTGCAGCTCGAGGCAATTCGATCCGACTCAAACTTTGCTGCCGGTTGGTACTACGACGCCAAGCCGGGCTTTGGTCCGCACAAGGGCTTGGCACTTGCTCGCCGCATGGCGCTTTTGAACTATCGCTCTCCCGAGGAGCTAAACGAGCGCTTTGGTAGAAGTTGGCAGTCACAGGTGAGTCCTTTGACGGAGCGCGGTAAATATGCTGTGGAGAGCTATCTCGATTTCCACGGCAATAAGTTCGTTCGTCGCTTCGATGCCAACAGCTACATCACACTCGTGAGCGCCATGAACTCTCACGACATTGCTCGTGATCGTGGTTCGGTCGAGGCAGCTCTCAAGAAGATCAGCTGTCCCACGTTGGTACTAGGTATTGACTCCGACCGACTCTTTCCAATCACGGGCCAGGAGCAGATCGCTGCGGGCATCAAGGGTGAGCTGATCGGCGGCGGACTGCAGCGAATTCAAAGTGAATTCGGCCACGATGGTTTTTTGATCGAAATTGAAGCCGTTGGTGAACAGCTCAGGGCCCTGCTTCGGGCCTAAAGTAATTCTTTGTGAGCCTTCTAAAGTCAAAGATTGCAGTTTCCTTCTTCTTCCTCTCAGGCGGTATGTCGCTAGCCCTCTGGGCAGTTCACATTCCACTGATCGAAAAGACCGTAGGTGTCACCTACGCCCAACTGGGTGGACTACTAATCTTCTCGGCCCTCGGTGGCTTCGTTTCCATGCAGCTTGCCGGTTGGTTGCTAGATCACATCGGCGCGAAGACCACGACACTGCTGGGTGGCATCGTGGTTGGCATGTCGTTGATGGGTCCGGCATTTGCAGATTCCGTTTTCTGGCTGGCCCTCGCAATCTTCGGGATCGGCTTTGGTCTCTCGGGGGTCGATGTTCCAATGAACGCAGCTGCGCTGCAGGTTGAGAAGGCAAACAAAAGGGCAATCTTCACCTTCTTCCACCTGTTCTGGTCGGTTGGTGGTTTGGTGGGTGCCGCTCTTGGTTTTTGGACGATTTCACTCGGTTTTGTGCAGAGCGAAACACTTCCAATTGCGGGTCTAACCCTCAGTGCGCTCGCAGTGTTTTTCTTCAGGTGGCTACTTCCAAACGAGATCAACGCCACCACCGAGAACAAGGCGGAGAATAAGGCCGCTACCAAGTCAAACCGCAGGGTTTTCGCTTTCGTACTGCTCGCCGGTTTGATGGCCGCATCTGGCGGAATCATCGAAGGTGTTGCGCAGGACTGGTCAGCGCTCTACCTCAGAGATGTTCAGAGCTTCAGCGTTGCCATGGCTGCCTGGGGTCTAGCTGCATTCAACATCGGCATGATTCTGGGTCGAATCTTTATCGATCGAATCGTGGAGCGTAAAGGTCGCGGATTCATCATTCAGTGGGGTTCTCTGATGGCCGCAATCGCCATCGCGCTGCAGGCCGTCTCGCCAGCGGGTGAGGTGTCTCTGGTGCTTTGGTTCTTTGTCGGACTGGGCATCTCAGGTGTGGTGCCGCAGATTTTTGCGGCGGCAGGTGAGATTGGTGAACCGACCCACCACGGCAGGAACATGGCGAAGGTGGTTGGCATTACCTACATTGGCACCCTGGCTGGACCCTCGATCATTGGCCTTCTAACAATTGCCTTCCCACTTGAGTGGGCAATTGGTTGGGGTGCGGTGTTGGGTATCTTTATCGTCCTGGCAAACCCAAGGTTGGAGAAACTACCTAAATGACACTGCTATTCAGCCCAATCAAGATTCGCGATGTTGAGGTAAAAAACCGCATCTGGGTCTCCCCGATGTGCATGTACTCCTGCGAGGATCGCGACGGCATGCCAAACGACTGGCACCTTGTGCACCTTGGTGCTCGCGCAATAGGTGGTGCTGGCCTAGTAATGGCTGAGGCAACTGCTGTCGTCCCAGAGGGGCGAATCACGCCATGGTGCACTGGCATCTGGAATGACCAGCAGGTTGAGGCTTGGAAGCGGGTAACAGACTTTATTCACTCCCAGGGGGCTGTGAGTTCCATCCAGCTCGCTCACGCCGGGCGCAAAGCATCAACTTTCAGGGTCCAATCCGGTTCAGGCTCTGTGCCACTTGATCAAGGTGGCTGGCAGACAGTTTCATCAACCAACGAAGCTTTTCCTGGGTATGCAGCACCCAGAGAGCTATCGACCGAAGAAGTGGACCAGATTCCGAGTGACTTCGCGCAAGCCGCGAAGCGATCAATTGCTGCTGGTTTTCAAAGCATCGAGATCCATGCGGCTCACGGCTATCTGATGCACCAATTCCTGTCGCCACTAACCAATAAGCGCGCGGACAAATACGGCGGTTCACTGGAGAACCGAGCCAGGTTGCTACTGAACACTGTGACCGCAGTTCGCGAAGCGGTAGGGCAAGGTATTCCGCTCTTTGTCCGCTTCAGTGCAACCGACTATGTCGAGGGTGGCTGGGACCAGGCACAAACCAACCAGGTTGCATCCTGGTGCCACGAGCGTGGAGCCGACCTTTTTGATATCTCCTCTGGTGGCCTAGTGATGGGCGTGAAGATTCCAATCGGACCCGGCTACCAGGTGCCACTGGCCGAGAGCGTGAAATCAGAAAGCCACTCCCCGGTTGGGGCCGTGGGTCAAATCACCACTGGAGCGCAGGCGGAGAAGATTCTGCAGCGCGGATTGGTGGATGTGGTTTTGATCGGCAGAGAGTTTTTGCGCGACCCTCAGTTTCCGCTGCGAGCAGCTCACGAGCTCGGTGCCGATATCAAGTGGCCGGTGCAGTATGAACGCGGCCGCTTCCCTACCGCCTAGTCGCGTCCTCGATCTCGCCAACCAGCTCCTCGATGATGTCTTCGAGGAACACGCATCCGACGACTGTGCCATCGGGTGCAAAGCTGCGTGCGATGTGCGCACCCGCCTTACGCATCTGGGCCAGGGCATCCTCGAGCTCTGCGGTCTCCGGAATAGAAATCATGGCGCGCATCAACTTGTGAGGGAGCGCAACCTCCAGCTGGTCCGCGCTCTGAACCAGCGAGTCCTTCAGGTGCCAGTAGCCAAGCAGCTCGCCATCTTGAACAACCGGGAAGCGTGAGAAGCCACGCTCAGCCACCACCTCTTGCAGATCCTTTGGAGTAGCTCCAATAGGCAGTGCAACTAGCTGGTGAATTGGAACCGTGATGTCTCGCACCCGCTTTTCGGTGAACTCAAAGGCCTTGGTGATGGTGCCGCCTTCATCTTGGAGAACTCCGGTTTTGGTGCTCTCCTCGACGATGCCTTCCACCTCAACCAAGGTGAACGCGGTATTGGCCTCATCCCTTGGTTGAAAACCAAACAGTCGAAGAATCAAGTTCGAGATTTGATTCATAGTCCACACCAGCGGCCGAACTGCCTGGGCGACGAAGTAAATCGCTGGTCCGAGAATCAAAGCAGCCCTATCGGGAACCGCAATTGCGAAGTTCTTCGGAAGCATCTCACCGAGCACCACATGTAGGTAAGTGACCAAAAGCAGTGCAATCACGAATGCCGTCACCGAGGTCGTGGCATAGCCAAGTCCAAGTGCTGAAAGGGGAATTTCAAGCAGGTGATGGATGGCGGGCTCAGCTATAACCAAGATCAAGAGCGAAGAAACCGTGATTCCAAGCTGTGCCGTAGCAAGCATCAATGAAACCTGCTCCATCGCCTTGAGGGTTATTTTCGCTAAACCGTTACCCGCATCAGCCTTGGGTTCAATCTGCGAGCGCCGAGCAGAGATAACTGCAAACTCAGCACCGACAAAAAAGGCATTAGTGCCAAGCAGTACGACGAGCCAAACCAGGCCCATTAGATCCTCATTCATCACTCACCTCCGGGGTGAAGCGAAGTCGATCTACACGGCGGCCATCCATGCGCGTAACGGAGATTACCCCGCCCTGAACGATAATCTTGTCGCCCACCTCTGGGATGCGACCAAGCTCGGCCATAACGAAACCCGACACGGTGTCGTAATCCTCGTCCTCGGCAATCTTGAGATCAAAGTCTTCCAATTCACCGGGTCGGGTCAGACCAGAAAAACTTAGGGTGCCATCTGCATAGCGCGCGATACCAAAACGAGCGCGGTCGTGCTCATCTGCGAGATCGCCAACCACCTCTTCGACCGCATCTTCGAGGGTTGCCAGCCCAGCGGTGCCGCCGTACTCATCGATGACGATGCCCATCTGAAGACCCTTACCGCGCAGCTGAATCATGAAGCGGTCCAAGGTCATGGTCGCTGGAACACGAATTGGTTCTACCATGATCGCCGAGACCGGGACCTGCTCCCTGCGCTCTGCCGGAATAGAGACCGCACGCTTTAGGTGCACCACACCAACCACATCGTCGGCATCCTCACCGATAACCGGGAATCTAGAGTGACCGGTCTTTGATGCCAGGGCAATCAAATCAGCTGCGGTGTCATCGCGGTCCAGGCTGAACATCTTCACCCTAGGGGTCATGATGTCTGATGCCGTGAGGCTTTGCAGCTCAATGGTCTTCTCAATTAGTTGCGCGGTGTCCTGCTCCAGGGAACCCAGGTCAGCACTTCTGCGAACCAGCGATGCGAGTTCATCGGCACTTCTAGCTGCCGAGATCTCTTCCTTTGGCTCAACGCCAAACTTGCGCAGCAGGTAGTTCCCATTGGCATTCAGGAAACGAATCAGAATCGAGAAGACCCAGGTGAAAAGTAGCTGGAAGCCAACGACCAGCTTGAGCACTCGAACCGGAGCCGAGAGCGCCATGTTTTTAGGAACGAGCTCGCCGATTAGGAACGAAAAGATGGTTGCGATAACCATCGCCAAGACCACCGACACTGCTGGGACGGCAGCCTGATCCAAGCCGAGCCCAAGCAGGCTTGGTCCAATTAGCCGCGATACCGAGGGCTCAAGCACATAACCGGTGAGCAGCGTGGTCAGGGTAATGCCGAGCTGGGCTGCCGAAAGGTGTGTCGAAGTTTGAGAAATTGCCCTGAGGGGAAGGTCTAAACCTTTTTGTCCCTGGGACTTCAGGGTTTCGAGCTCTACGCGGTCAGTGTTGATGAGTGCGAATTCGCTCGCGACGAATAGTCCGGTCCCGATTGTTAGCAGGACGCCAAGGGCCAGCAGCAGGTAGTCGCTCACCTAGCCACCGGCCAAAATCTATGTTTATCGGGATCCATATTCGAAAACACTATACAGATTGATACGGGTAGACTTTCGTGCGGTCCTAACAATTTCACACAAAGGGGCACCC
>JBEENY010000060.1:0-7148 GCA_041191905.1 Actinomycetota bacterium | reverse complement strand
AGCGTGCACAGTACTGGCTCTCCGTTGGCGCCCAGCCAACCGAGCAGGCAGCTGTAATCCTGAAGCTGACCGGTGACCTAGCTAACGCCAAGGGCGAGAAGAAGAACACCGTCAAGCCACAGGGCACCAAGGAAGCTTTCAGCCCTGACACCGCGAAGAAGTCCGTAATCCTTCCAAAGAAGGAGAAGGCCGCGCCGGTTGAGGAGGCACCTGCTGCCGAGGCTCCAGTTGCCGAGGCAACCGAGGCACCAGCCGAGGACGTAGCCGTTGAGGAGACTGCAGCTGAGGTTGCAGTTGAGGCAGAAGCTCCAGCAGCCGAGGTAGAGGCTCCAGCTGCTGAGGCAGAGGCCGAGGCTCCTGCTGAGGAAGCAGCAGCCGAAGACGAGGCTAAGTAGTACTTATGTTGCAAGCGACCCTCCAGCACCTTGTTCGCGCCATCGTGGATCACCCGGATGACGCAACTGTGGCCGTTAGAAACAACGGTCGTGGCGAGCTGCTGGAGGTGCGCGTGCACCCAGACGACCTAGGTCGCGTAATCGGCAAGGGTGGCAGAACTGCCACCGCGCTGAGAACCATCATCAACGCTCTTGCCGATGGCAAGAGGGTTCGAGTCGACGTGGTGGACACAGATTTCTAGTTCCACCAAGCTCCGCGTCGCAAGGCTCCTAAAGGCCCACGGCCTCAAGGGAGCAATCAAACTTGAGCTTTACACCGATTCCCCAAACGAGCGCTTTGTCAAAGGCGCTGAGTTTGAATTGCAAGTTCCCGAAGAGTCTCCCTGGCACGGCAAGAGTGTCAAAGTTTTAGAGCTCAAATGGTTCAACTCATCCCCGGTTTTGTTTCTAGAGGGCGTTACCGACAGAACAGTCGCTGAGTCACTCATCAAGGGAATCTTGTTGGTTGACCAACCACTGGGCGTCAGTCCTCAGGAGCCAGATGCTTGGTATGACCACCAACTTGCCGGGCTCAAGGTAATCCGCGATGGTGCAGAGATCGGCAAAGTTTTGAGGGTCGACCACCTACCAGCCCAGGATCTATTGGTTGTAAAGACCGAGACTGCTGAAGTGTTGCTGCCTTTCGTTAAGGCATTTGTGCCAAAGGTGGATGTTCAGGCAGGCTTGATCGAAATCACACCTCCCGGTGGATTATTCGAAGAGATTGAGGAAGCTGATGCGAATTGAAGCCGTCAGCATCTTCCCTGATTACTTTCAACCGCTAGAGCTCTCGCTTCTTGGGAAAGCTCGTGAAGTAGGTCTGGTGAGCTTCGAAGCTCACGACCTCAGAACCTGGACCCACGACCGCCACAAGACAGTAGATGACACCCCCTACGGCGGTGGTGCCGGCATGGTGATGAAGCCAGAACCCTGGGGCGAGGCCTTTGATCAACTAATTCCTGAAGGCTCAGAGCCGATAGTAATCTTCACAACTCCAGCGGGGGTCCCATTTACGCAGAGCCTTGCTCAAGAGCTTGCGAGTGCTGAGCACATCATTTTTGCTTGCGGTCGCTACGAGGGCATCGACCAGAGAGTCGTTGACCACACCAAGACCCGAGCCAAGGTGCTTGAGATCTCAATCGGTGACTATGTCCTAAATGGTGGCGAGGTAGCAGCCATGGTGATGATTGAGGCAATCACACGCTTGATCCCCGGATTTATGGGTAATGCCGAGTCAATTGTTGAAGAATCACATTCCGACGGGTTACTTGAGTACCCGAGCTACACAAAGCCGGCCAACTGGCGAGGTCTTGAGGTCCCGGCGGTTTTGCTGTCTGGACACCATGCCGAGATCGAGAAGTGGCGCAAGGCTCAGCAGCTTGAGCGCACCGAGCAAAACAGACCTGACCTACTAGAAAACTAGTTTCTAGCCACGGTTGCTTTCACTCCCAGGCTGTGGCAGAATTCTGGCTTGTGCCCAGGGACTCTGCCGCAGGGGAGCAAAGGGCATAAAGATACTCAAACTTGACCGTTTTGACCTGCGCGCAAAAGGAAAGAGCAGAAAATGCACATTCTTGACGTTGTTGATGCCAAGAGCCTGAAGTCCGACATCCCAGCATTCCGCGCTGGTGACACCGTGAAGGT
Source organism: Actinomycetota bacterium (assembly GCA_041191905.1). Lineage (GTDB taxonomy): Bacteria > Actinomycetota > Actinomycetes > Actinomycetales > Microbacteriaceae > Aquiluna. The sequence continues at coordinate 5,070 of JBEENY010000060.1, read as the reverse complement.
TCACGTAAACATCATCGAAGGTAACCGCAGCCGTATCCAGGTTTTCCAGGGTCTGGTTATTCGTCGTTCTGGACACGGAGTTCGCGAGACCTTCACCGTTCGTAAGGTTTCATTCCAGGTAGGCGTTGAGCGTACCTTCCCAGTACACAGCCCAGTAATCGACAAGATCGAGCTAGTTACCAAGGGTGATGTTCGCCGTGCGAAGCTTTACTACCTACGCGACCTACGCGGTAAGGCAGCCAAGATTCGCGAGAAGCGCGAGAACGTCTAACTAGACTTAGCAACATGTCAGATTCAGGGGAGCTTCGCCCCCGCAGCCACTCCAGACTTGCCGATATGCGTCGCAGGTTCAAAGAGCTGAGAAAGAACTGGTTTGTTGCCTTCCTAATCGACTTTGTGGTAATCGTCGGCACCGCCATGGTGCTGTCGGTGGCCATTAAAGCTTTTTTGATCAGATCTTTTTACATCCCATCAGGCTCGATGCTGGAGACACTCCAGATCAACGACCGAATCATCGTCAACGTGATGGCTCCAGAGTTGATGCCAATTGAGCACGGTGACATTGTTGTGTTCCGCGATCCAGGTGGCTGGCTAGGTGCAATCCAGACCGTTGAGAAAGAGCCGATTCAGGAGCTAACTGACTTCGTGTTGGGAACCTTTGGCATAACCGCTCCTGACTCGGCTGAGCACCTCGTAAAGCGTGTGATTGGGCTGCCGGGAGACACGGTTGAGTGCTGTGACCCTGAGGGGCGCTTGATCGTAAACGGTGTTCCGATCGATGAGCCATACATCGCACCAGGTGCAAACCCATCGGATGTTGAGTTCAAGGTGACCATCCCTGAAGGTAGCTACTGGGTAATGGGAGATAACCGCGGCAACTCAACCGACTCACGCTTCCACCAAGACCTACCAAGCAAGGGTTTTGTTGATGAGAGCTTCATCGTGGGTAAGGCCTTTGTAATCTCCTGGCCCGTATCGAATTTCAAGTGGCTAGATAACCACCCAGAGGTCTTTAGTGACGTTCCCAAGCCTTGAGCTTGAAACAGAGCTGCTCTCTCGCTATGGCCAGGTAATTGGCCTCGATGAGGTTGGCAGGGGTGCAATCGCTGGTCCGGTAGCAGTTGGTGCGGCGCTACTTACTTCGAGTGCCTCAACTGCCATTCCTTCTGGCCTAAGAGACAGCAAACTGATTGCAGAGTCGAAAAGAGCAACGGTTTCGGTATTGGTCCAGGATTGGGTTCCAACCGCTGTTGGCGACGCTAGTGTCCAAGAGATCGAAACCAAGGGCATTTCATGGGCGCTGCAGCAGGCAGCACTCCGAGCCCTAGAGACCCTAAGCCCCGATTCAGGCGTGATTCTGCTGGATGGTTCGCATAACTTTTTGCAGGGTTTGGTAAATCTTCCCGTGGTCATGCGAACCAAGGCCGACCGCGATTGCGCAATTGTCTCCGCAGCAGCACTAACCGCAAAGGTGAGTCGTGACCGCAGGATGACTGAGCTGCACGAGCAATACCCGATGTTTGAGTGGGCATCGAATAAGGGCTATGCCTCTGAATCCCACATCGCCGCGCTGAAGTCGTATGGCCCATCAGAGCATCACCGACTCAGTTGGCTCGGAAAGATTCTTCAGGACGAGCTTTTCTAAAGACATAGACTGTGTGAGATGGAAGAGAACGATTTCGAGGACTACGACAGAGACGCTGAATTAGCGCTCTATCGAGAGTATCGAGACGTGGTGAAGATGTTTCGCTACGTCATCGAAACCGAACGTCGCTTCTACCTAGCCAACGAAGTTGAGCTAAAGCGAGTCGACACCGCAACCGATTTTTACTTTGAGCTGAGCATGCAGGATGTCTGGGTTTGGGATATCTACCGAACTGACCGCTTTGTGAAGCAGGTCAAAGTGATGACTTTCAAGGACGTGAACGTCGAGGAAATTGGCGCCAAGGAACTGGAGATTCCAGAGGAACTAGCAGTCGGCGATCAGAACTAGTTATCCACAACGAGGCAATCTCTGAAACACAAGAAATAGCTTTTTTCGCATGCTTTGAGCATGTATCTCGATGACGCTCAACACCAACTCATTCTCTGGTCCATGCTGCATGAACCTGGCGATGCCCTTGCTCACAGGGTATTTGAACTCCGAGGCATAGAAGCGCTCGATGACTTCAGATCTGGCAGGGCGCGCGTTCTATGGCACGAGTTGATAGCGCTTCACGCTCCAGAGTTTCTCTCTAAGGTTTCAGAGCTCATCGAAAGAATCTCACTTCGACTCCCGCACCTAGATGTTTCCGCAGCTATCGAGAGAGGGATTCGCTGGGGCGCCAGGCCAGTGTTTGCCAATCAGCTGCCCAAAGCTTTTTCTCGGTTTCAAGATCTTGAGTCCCACGCTCCCTATTTGCTCTGGGTCGCGGGCGAGATAGCTGCCCTTGAGCAGGACTTAGTGGGTGTGGTTGGAACGCGGAATCCCTCCGAGAACGGCATTCGTAATGCCAACAAAATCGTCTCTCAGATTAGGCAGGCGGTTGTCTCCGGCGGCGCGAAAGGTATAGATGCGGCAGCGCATCGGGCCGCCTTAGACCTAAGGCTCACCACAGTTGCTTTCATGGCCGGGGGATTGGATCGGGCCTACCCGATGGAGAACTGGGATCTCTTTCATCAAATCGTTCGCTCCGGAGGTGCACTCGTTTCTGAGCTGGCACCGGGTTCCTCGCCCTCGAGGTTTAGATTCCTGCAGCGAAATAGGCTAATTGCCGCACTCTCCGACTATTTGGTGGTTGTTGAGGCGGGGTTCAGATCCGGCTCAAAAAACACTGCAAATCACGCTCGATCACTTGGTCGTGACGTCTATGCGGTCTCTGGCAGTTGGTCGGATTCGGGACCACAGGGCTGCAACGCGATGATCAAGGAGGGACTAGCTCAGCCTTGGTCTTTTTCGGACAGCGTTGAACCAACCCTGGATCAAAAGAGAGTTCTCGACGCGATGCGGGAAGGTTGCCAGGAACCGGCGGCAATTGCACGTGAGGCCGGTCTGGGTATCTCGCAGGTCATTAGGGAGCTAAGGCTGCTGCGCTTGGCCGGAGAAATCTCCTAGCCAACTGAAGCGATTTGGAATTTCGAAACCATAGTCTTGTGAGGTGGACAGGTTTGCGGCTGAGCTTGAGCGTCTCCTTGCGGGCATGAGCGCTCGAGGGCTTTCCGCAAACACCATCAAGGCTTACGGTTCGGATCTTCGAGAGCTGCTTGAGTTTGCCGAGTCACACAAAAAAGACCTGGATCTCGATGTGGTTCGAGATTGGCTCTATGCGATTTCAAAAGCTGGAGGCGCCAAGTCAACGCTTGCTCGCAAGACTGCGGCCGTTCGAGCCTTCTCGTCTCATTTATTTGAGTCTGGAGTGCTCTCAGCCGACTTCGGGTTGCGGCTCAAATCTCCCAAGCTAGAGAAGTCGCTGCCAAAGGTTGCGACCGAGAGCTCGCTAGATGAGGTTTTGGAGCGGATGCGCGCGCGAGCAAGCGAAGATCCGATTTCCCAGATGGAGCTGGTGGCCTTTGAGCTGCTCTATGGGACTGGCATGCGAGTCAGCGAGCTGTGTGGAATCAATCTCAGCGACTTAGATTTTTCAAGGCAACTAGTGATGGTGACCGGCAAGGGAAATAAGCAGCGAATGCTGCCCTACGGGCAATTTGCCGCCGAAGCGATCGAGGTTTATGTCCGAAAGGGGAGACCAAAACTTCAGGTTGAGAGCTCTCCCGAGGCCTTGCTTTTGAGCTCCCGTGGCAAGCGGGTTGGGGTAAGGCAGGTTTACTCGCTTGTGGCCAATGAGCTTGAGCGAACATCGACTGGGAAGGCTGGACCGCATACCCTTCGCCACTCCGCTGCAACGCATCTACTTGACCATGGGGCTGACCTTCGGGCGGTGCAGGAGCTTCTTGGTCATGCCTCGTTGGGTACGACACAGATCTACACTCACGTATCAATTGACAGGCTCAAGAAAAGCTTCGAGCAGGCGCACCCCAGGGCTTAGGCCTTCAGCACGCTGGGTAGTAGCGGTTCGATCAACTGCATCGGAGAGAGATAGCCAAACTCATCTCGTACCGAGAAGTGGACGCAGTTCTGGCAGTGGTATTCGTAATTAGGCCCTGCTGGGCAGTGGAAGGCAAAGGGTTCAGCCCGCTGTATCTGCTCGCCAATCTCAAACTCAGTGCAGGCAGGTTCGAAGGTGGCCAAGCCCGATTGGGTTCTGAGTGTGACCACATTGCGATCAACCACGCTTCCCCTGAAAGCCAGGGTTCCTTGTGCTGGTGCGTTAATGGCACCGTAGGGGGCAAGTTTGAAATCAACCCCGCGATGTCCCGCTCCATACTTGCTTGCCGGGGCAAGATAATGCTCCTGAATTTTGTCGTTGAAAAATGGAATCGGTTCGGCCCAGAAGTCAGTTTTCAGTCTTGGCGTTACCGACTCAAGAACAATGATGATAAGTGTGATTAGTTTCAGCATTCCTACATGCTTTGCCATCTCGAATTTTGACTGAACGATTAGAAAAAAGCAGTGGATAACTGGGCTTTGCGCTGTTATGCTGGTGCCACGGCTTGAGCAATGCTCAGGCCGAATTCGCGTGTTCTTACACACCCAGACAGCTCGGTCCGACCAGTGCGGTTCTGTTTGGAGAGGGCACCAGGGTTTTGATCAACCGATCAAAGCATTGAACTGAGGGGCATATTTATGCCCAAAGGAGGGGCCGAATGGCCACTGTAACCGTTCGCCAGCTACTTGATGCTGGTGTTCACTTCGGGCACCAGACCCGTCGTTGGAACCCAAAGATGAAGCGATTCATTCTTACCGATCGCTCGGGTATCTACATCATCGACCTACAGCAGTCTGTTCAGCACATCGACAGCGCCTACAACTACGTTCGTGACCTAGTCGCAAACGGTGGCAGCATCATGTTCGTTGGCACCAAGAAGCAGGCTCAGGAAGTTGTTGCCACCGAGGCAAAGCGCGTGGGGCAGCCATTCATCAACGAGCGTTGGCTAGGTGGTCTACTGACCAACTTCAACACCGTTAACAAG
>JBEENY010000059.1:0-7258 GCA_041191905.1 Actinomycetota bacterium | reverse complement strand
TTACTACCTTCTTTGGACTAGCTGTAGACCGAAATTGGTCTATCAGTTGGCTTCACAGGGAATGGAAGCTCTGTCTCACCTTCGAGATACTCGTCTATCGCACTAGCAGCGGCACGGCCCTCGGCTATCGCCCAAACAATCAGGCTCTGGCCTCGGCCAGCGTCACCAGCGACAAACAAACCATCGGCAACTTCGTACCGATTTCCTCGAGCAACATTACCCCTCGAATCGAGTGGAGTTTGTAACTGCTCGGTTAAGTTTTCGGTTTCTGGGCCGGCAAAGCCAAGTGCGAGGAAAACCAGGTCAGCTGGAATCACTCGCTCGGTGCCGGGCTTTGGCACTCGCTTGCCGTCAACAAACTCCGTGTCAGCAACCTTGACACCGGTTAGCTTGCCGTTCTCCCCCACAAACTCAACGGTCGAATGAAGATACAGTCGCTCACCAAACTCTTCGTGAGCGCTTGCCACCTCGAAAACATTTGGAACCATTGGCCAAGGCTGGTCATCAGGGCGGTCGGTTGGAGGCTGCTTTCCAATCGCCAAAGTAGTTACGCTCAACGCCCCCTGGCGTGTCGCGGTGCCGAGACAGTCGGCACCGGTGTCGCCCCCACCAAGGATCACCACATGCTTACCCTCAGCTGATATTTGAGCCGATAGCTTGTCCCCTGCCACGACCTTGTTCGCCTGGGTTAGATACTCCATCGCAAAGTGGACACCCTGCAGATCTCTTCCAGGCACCTGAATGTCTCTTGGAAGCATGGCACCCGTTGCAATCAAAACTGCGTCATAGCGCTTGCGCAGCTCTTCCCAGGTGATGTCAACTCCGACATTTACTCCAGTTCGGAAGCGAGTGCCCTCGGCCTCCATCTGGAAGATACGTCGGTCGATGTGGTGCTTTTCCATCTTGAAGTCTGGAATTCCATAGCGCAGTAGTCCACCGATTCGGTCGTCTCGCTCAAAGACAGCGACCGTGTGACCAGCTCTGGTTAACTGCTGGGCGGCAGCGAGACCGGCGGGACCAGAGCCGACAACGGCAATGGTTTTACCGGTGAGGCGATCTGGAATGTTCGGCATGACAAAGCCAGCGTCGAAGGCATCATCGATGATCGAAACTTCGATTTCCTTGATGGTTACCGCTGGTTGGTTGATTCCAAGTACACAGGCAGATTCACAAGGTGCCGGGCAGAGTCGTCCAGTGAATTCTGGGAAGTTATTGGTGGCGTGTAGGCGGTCAATTGCTTCTCGGTTGCGTCCTCGATGAGTCAGGTCATTCCACTCTGGGATTAGGTTTCCAAGTGGGCAACCCTGGTGACAGAACGGAATGCCGCAGTCCATGCATCGGCTTGCCTGGCGCTTAACAGTCTCGCCATTGCGCTCGGCGTAGACCTCTTTCCAGTCCTTGATTCTTACCGAGACTGGTCTTCTGGTTGCAGTTTCACGCTCAGTGATTTTGATAAAGCCTCTTGGATCAGCCACGAGTCACCTCCAGAATCTGGGTCCAAACCTCTTCGCCGTCGAGCTCGAAACCTTGCTCCTGAGCGTTTTTCTGAATCTCAAGCACGCGAGCAAAGTCTCTCGGTAGAACGCGAACGAAGTGCTTGGCCTCGGTTGAGAAGTTCTGCAGAATCTCGCGGCCCTTGACCGAGTCGGTCGCAGCAACGTGCTGTTCGAGTATCGATCTCAGCTCATCAAGTTCGTGTGCGTCTGGTGATCCCAGGGAAATCTCCCCGCTCTGGAGTGCCTCACGATTTACCTTGGCCTCTGAGAGCTTGTACACATAGGCGATGCCACCGGACATTCCGGCTCCCAAGTTGATTCCAGTCCTACCAAGAATCACGGCACGACCGCCGGTCATGTACTCAAGAGCGTGGTCACCAACTCCCTCGGCAACGGCTGTAGCACCAGAGTTTCTGACCAGGAAGCGCTCCCCAACTACTCCGTTGAGGAAGATCTTTCCGGAGGTAGCACCGTAGCCGATCACATTGCCCGCAATAACGTTCTCCGCGGCCACGAATCCTGCACCCACCGGTGGACGAACCGCGATGGTACCTCCCGATAATCCCTTGCCGACGTAGTCGTTACAGTCACCCTCAACCTCAATCGAGATACCCCTCGGCACAAACGCACCCAAAGATTGACCGGCAGATCCCTTGAGCTTGAGAGTGAGGGTGCCGGGCTCAAGACCCTGCTCACCCCAACGCTTGGTCAGCTCGTTACCGAGCATGGTGCCAATCGCCTGGTGAGTGTTGTTGATTTCGCGCTCGATCAGAACCGACTTGCCCTCCTTGAGAGCTGGTGCGGCGAGCTCAAGGAGTGGGTAATCGAAGTGATTCTCCAGCTCGTGGTCCTGCTCGGTCATGCGGCGAAGGTTCTGGTTGGTTCCAAGATCCTTGGCGGCAAAAATCGGAGCCAGATCTAAGCCGTCCGCCTTCCAGTGTTTGATCGCAGCATTGGTGTCCAAGAGCTCGACGTGCCCAATAGCTTCATCCAAGGTTCTAAATCCGAGTTCAGCTAGATACTCACGGACTTCTTGAGCCAAGAACTCGAAGAAGTTCACTACGTGGTCGGCTTGGCCCTGGAACCTGGCTCGCAAGTCAGGATTCTGAGTTGCAACACCAACTGGGCAGGTGTCCAGGTGGCAAACGCGCATCAAAATGCAGCCCTCCACAACAAGCGGTGCAGTAGCAAAGCCAAATTCTTCGGCTCCTAAAAGCGCTGCGATGACCACATCACGACCGGTTTTCATAGAGCCGTCAACCTGCACGGTGATTCGATCGCGTAAGCCATTGAGCAGCAGTGTCTGCTGGGCCTCAGCGAGCCCGAGCTCCCACGGGGTGCCGGCATGCTTAAGAGAATTCAGCGGGCTCGCGCCCGTGCCACCGTCATGACCTGAAATCAATACGACGTCAGCTTTGGCCTTGGCGACACCCGCAGCCACGGTTCCAACCCCAAACTGTGACACCAGCTTGACGTGAACCCGAGCAGAACGATTTGCGCGCTTTAGGTCGTAGATCAGCTGCTTTAGGTCTTCAATTGAGTAGATGTCGTGGTGTGGGGGTGGTGAAATGAGCCCAACGCCGGGGGTGGAGTGGCGAAGGTCTGCAATCCACGGATAAACCTTGTGTGGCGGCAACTGCCCACCCTCACCTGGCTTCGCTCCCTGCGCCATCTTGATCTGAATGTCATCAGCGTGAGTGAGGTACATCGAGGTCACACCGAATCGTCCGGAAGCAACCTGCTTCACTGCCGAACGAGTTTCACGGTTCAGCAGTCGCTCCACAGACTCGCCGCCCTCACCGGTGTTGCTCTTGGCACCAAGTCGGTTCATAGCAATCGCGAGAGTTTCGTGAGCCTCGGGTGAAATTGCTCCCATGCTCATGGCCCCGGTTGAGAAGCGCTTCACAATCTCCGAGATTGGCTCGACCTCATCAATCGAGATTGGGGTTCTTAGGTCCGTGCGGAACTTGAACAGGCCGCGCAGTGTCATCAGTCGCTCTGACTGGTCATCAACAGCCTGGGTGTACTGCTTGAAGATGTCGTAGCGCTTCTGCTTGGTTGAGTGCTGAAGCTTGAAGATGGTGTCGGGGTTGAAAAGGTGCGGTGGTCCTTCTCTACGCCACTTCATCTCGCCACCAACCTCGAGGGGCAAATGGACCTTGGTGGCACCCTCGATTGGGTAGGCAGCTGTGTGGCGCTTCTGAATTTCTTGGTGCAGGATCTCAAGGCCCACACCGCCAAGTTTGGTGATGGTGCCAGAGAAATAGCGATCTACAAAGTCCTGCGCGAGTCCAATAGCTTCGAAACACTGTGCACCGGCATAGGAGGCGATAGTCGAGATGCCCATCTTCGACATGATCTTCAGTACACCCTTACCCAGTGCCTTGATCATGTTTTTGCTGGAGCGCTCTGGGGTAATGCCTGAAATTAGACCCCTTACCACCATGTCCTCAGCGGTTTCCAGAGCGAGGTATGGGTTTACGGCGGATGCACCGTAACCAATCAGGGTTGCCATGTGGTGAACGTCCCTGGCATCGCCGCACTCGACCAGGAGGCCAGCTCGAGTTCTCCTACCCTGACGAATTAGGTGGTGGTGAACGGCCCCGAGTGACAGAAGCGACGGAATTGGCGCAAGTTCGCGGTTTGAGTCGCGATCCGAAAGAATCACGAATGTCACACCGGCATCGATCGCTTCATCGACCTCGCGAGTCATCGCCTCCAGGCGTGCCTCTAGGGCTGCAGGTCCGTCATCAACTCGGTAAAGGCATGAGATCGTCGCTGCCTTACCGATGTTGTTGGCCTTATCGATGTGCTTGATACGAGCCAGTTCGTCGTTACTCAGGATTGGGAAATCCATAACCAACTGCTTGGCATGCTCAGGGGTGGCATCCAGCAGGTTGAGAACCGGACCGATGCTTGCGGTCAGGGAGGTAACGACCTCCTCACGAATAGCATCAAGCGGCGGGTTCGTTACCTGAGCAAACTGCTGAACGAAGTAGTCAAAGAGGTGTCTAGGTCGATCTGAGATAGCAGCGATTGGGGTGTCGGTGCCCATGGCACCAATTGGCTCCTGACCTGTTCGGGCCATTGGAGCAATAAATTCCTTGAGGTCTTCCTCGGTATAGCCAAAGACTCGCTGGCGGCGGTTTACCGATGCACTCGAGTAGCGAATGTGCTCACGCTCAGGCAGGTCACGAAGGTTGATCATGTAATTCTCGAGCCAGGCCTGCCAAGGCTCCATGGAGGCTACTTCTGACTTGATCTGCTCGTCTTCGATGATCTGCCCTGAGACGGTGTCAATCAAGAACATCTTTCCTGGCTGCAGTCGACCCTTGCGAACAATTCGATCGGCGGGGATGTCAGAAACACCGATTTCCGAGGCCAGAATTACAAAGCCGTCCTCTGTCACCAAGAAACGACCGGGGCGAAGACCATTTCGGTCCAGGGTTGCACCAACCAAAGAGCCGTCGGTGAATACAACCGCTGCTGGCCCATCCCACGGCTCCATGATCATGGAGTGATATTCGTAAAACGCGCGAAGCTTTGGATCCATATCCAGCTGCTTCTCCCAAGCGCCAGGAATCATCATCATCATGGCGTGAGGCAGTGAGCGGCCAGATAGAACGAGCAGCTCCAAGACCTCATCCAGTGTGGCTGAGTCGGAGGCTCCCGGAGTCACGATTGGCTTTAGCTGATCAATGTTTCCAAGTAAGTCAGATTCGAGCTGGGACTCCCTGGCTTTCATCCAGTTCGCGTTGCCCTTGACGGTATTGATCTCACCGTTGTGTGCGATGAATCTGAATGGGTGAGCCAGTGGCCAGGATGGGAAAGTGTTGGTTGAGAACCTTGAGTGCACTAACGCCAAGGTTGAGCTAAAGAGCTCATTCGATAGATCCGGGTAGAACGGCTCCAATTGCAATGTCGTAACCATGCCTTTGTAGACGATGGTGCGCATGGAAAGGCTTGGGTGGTAAATACCAATCTCGCGCTCAGAGCGCTTGCGCAATCTAAACAGCATCCGCTCTAGCTCGAGACCCGACTCCCCCGCTTTAGCTGCAACGAAGACCTGTTCGATCAGTGGCATCGCTTCGCGGGCCATATCGCCAAGCACCTCTGGGCGGGTCGGGACAGTGCGCCAACCAAGAACCTTCAGTCCCTCGGTTGAAGCAATCTCAGCGAACAAAGCTTTATCGTTGGCCGAAGTGGCCTCATCCAGAAAGACCAACCCAGCGCCGTAACTACCGACCTCGGGCAGCGCAAATCCAGTCACAGAACGAAGGAAATCGTCTGGAATCTGGGTGAGGATTCCAGCTCCATCGCCAGTTCCTGCATCGGACCCAACAGCGCCTCGATGCTCAAGGTTTCTAAGGGAACGAAGCGCCATGTCAACGATGTCGTGACCTGGGGTGCCGCGAAGAGTGGCGACCATGGCAAGCCCACAAGCGTCCTTTTCACCGCTCGGGTCATACAAACCCTGCGCCTGTGGACCAGCGTTGAAACGCTCAAATGGGCTTAGTTGCGCCATGCAGTCTCCAATCGAAGTTAATCAATCAGGACATCTTTGGCCCGAATAAGTGGTGAGTTAGCTCTTCTGCTCCGCGTTGTTGTCAGCGGAATCTAGTTCGGCCATTTGCTCGGCAGGTTCTCTGCCATCTGCGTATACCGAGGGCTCAAGGCCGGGGTGACGGCGAGACTGAACCCAAATAATGATGATACCTATCGCAACACCGATCAGCGCCGACCAGATATTGATGCGAAGTCCAAGAATAACCTCACTGGGGTCAATTCGGATACTTTCAATCCAAATTCTTCCGAATGAGTAGACCACTAGGTAAAGACCAAAAACCTTGCCCCACTGCAGCTTCAACTTGGATGCGAGGTAGAGAATTGCCGCTGCTCCCGCGAAGTTCCAGAGCATCTCGTACAGGAACGTTGGGTGAAAAGTTAGTCCGTCTGGCAAGCCGTTTGGGTAAGCGGGGTTTGTGCTTGGAATCTCAAGTCCCCAGGGCAGCGTGGTCGGTATGCCGAACAGCTCCTGGTTGAAGTAGTTGCCCAATCTTCCGATTCCCTGGGCAACTAAAACCCATGGAGCGACAGCGTCGGCTACAGCTGAGAATCGAATCCCAGCCTGTCTAGCTCCCCACCAAGCACCCACGGCACCGAGGGTGATGGCACCAAAGATTGCCAGGCCGCCTTCCCAGATGCGGAAGACTGCGAGCAGGTCAGCACCCTCGAAGAAATAGTCTCTCGGGTGGGTGATCACGTGGAAGAAGCGACCGCCGATAATTCCAGCGGGCACAGCCCAAAGCGCTATATCTAGAAAGACACCCTTCTCAGCACCGCGCTTAGTGAGTGTGCGGTCCGCCATAAAAGTGGCAATTGCGATACCGGTGAGGATGAATAGTGCGTAAAAGTGAATTCGCACCGGACCTAAGTCGATAAAGCTGATTTCAGGTGATGGGATGCTAGCTAGAAAGTTCACGTTGCCTATCCTAAGCCGAGTGCCAGTTCGCGCGTTTTAGCAGTGAGAGCGTCTAGGCCGCCAGATTGATACGCCTTTACAAATGCGGTGCCGACAATAGCACCGTCGGCGTAGCTGTTGACCTCTCTGACTTGGTCAGCGGTTGAGATGCCGACTCCGACGCAGGTAGGAGTGTTCGATGCGCTCTTGACTCGAGCCGTTAGGTTGCGCGCTAGCTTGTCAAGCTCGGTGCGCTCCCCCGTGATTCCCATCGTCGATACAGAGTAAACAAAACCTGAGG
>JBEENY010000058.1:0-7866 GCA_041191905.1 Actinomycetota bacterium | reverse complement strand
TTTTGGGTTTTCTATCCCAAGAAGCCGCACCTAGGGACAGATCTGGGTAGAGATGCGGTGTGGAAGCAGCTAAAGATGCACGGACTTCAGGGCACCAGGCAGGTTGCCGTGGGGCAGAAGTGGAGCTGCATGTATTTCAAAAACAGCGGTAAATCAGATTACGTAGAGATCGTCGCCAGTTAGGTTTAGCAATCTGGCATTCACACCAACTGCAACCGTGCCACCTGGCATGTTCTTGGTAACAACCGCATTCGCGCCAATCGCACAGTCATCGCCAATTGTGATGTTGCCAATTAGTTTGGCTCCGGCTCCGATGGTCACTCGGTTACCAACGGTTGGGTGACGCTTGACTGGGTCGAGAGTCTTTCCGCCCAGGGTGACGCCGTGGTAGATGAGGCAGTCATCGCCGATAATTGCGGTCTCTCCAATGACTACACCGATGCCGTGGTCGATGACCAGTCGGCGACCAATCTTGGCTCCCGGGTGAATTTCAATTCCGGACCAGAACTTGGCCCAGTTAGAAAGCATGCGGGAAAGAATCCTCAGCTTCCAACCCCACAGCACGTGAGCAACGCGATAGGCCCAAATGGCATGCAGCCCGGGGGAGGTCAGGAATAGCTCAAGCGCGGTCTTGGTCGCGGGATCGCGTTCCAGACCTACCTTGATGTCCTCGAAGATTCTCAATTCTTGGTCTGGTATTCCTCTTGGAGGTCACGGTAGAGGGTTGAAGAGACGTAACGCTCACCAAATGAGGCCAGGATCACAACCACGTTCTTGCCGGCAAACTCAGGTCGGTGTGCGATCTCCTTGGCTGCCCAGAGTGCAGCCCCAGAGCTGATTCCAGCAAGGATGCCCTCCTCGGCAGCGGCCCTGCGGGCAAACTCAAATGCCACTTGGTTCGGTGCGCTCAGTACCTCGTCATAAACCGAGGTGTCAAGGATGTTAGGGATGAAGTTTGGTCCAATACCAGCCAGTGGGTGGCCAGCAGCCTCGCCACCTGTCAGTAGCGGTGATGCGGCGGGCTGAACTGCAAAAATCTTGATGTTTGGGTTTAGCTCGCGAAGGCGCTGTCCGGTGCCGGTGATGGTGCCGCCGGTGCCTGAGCCGGCGATGAATGCATCGATGTTGCCGTCTAGATCACGCCAGATCTCCTCAGCGGTGGTCTCACGGTGAATTTTTGGGCCGGCAGGGTTCTCGAACTGACGAACCAAAATCGAACCTGGAATCTCTTTTCCAAGCTCCTCAGCCTTTGCCACCGAGCCCTTCATGCCCTCTGCGGCTGGGGTAAGTACCAGCTCTGCTCCGTAGGCACGAATCAGGATCTTGCGCTCGAGGCTCATTGACTCTGGCATAACGATGATGGTGCGGTAACCACGCGCTGCGCCAACCATGGCTAGGGCGATTCCAGTGTTACCGCTGGTGGCCTCAATGATGGTGCCACCTGGCTTTAGTTCACCCGAAGCCTCAGCCTCGTTGATCATCGCGATGCCGAGGCGGTCCTTCACTGAGGAAGATGGGTTATAAAACTCGAGCTTGGCGTAAATATTCGCAGCTCCACCGTCGGTTACCCTGTTCAGCTTCACCAGTGGGGTGTTTCCGAATGCCTCGGTGATGTCGTTATAGACCCGCATCAAATCTCCAGTTTCAAAGTTTGGGAACCATGGAAGTGTAACCATAAAGCCCCCCTTTACTTCCCGTGGTTACGAATCATTACGACTCAGGGAATTTTCAAACTTCAGATCTAGTCTTCCTAACTATGCGCATTCTCCCTCTAGTCATTGCCCCTGTCCTAGCCATTACCCTCTCCGGTTGCAGTGTTGAAGACGTAGCCAAGACCGCCGCCGATGCAGCAGCCTGCACGGCGATGGCATCAACGCTCGATGGTCTCACCGAGGCATACAACGCTGGCCTGGTCGACTCAGGTGTGATCGCGACTCTTGACGCGCTGGTCGGTGAACAGGCCCGTGCTCTGCTCTCCAGCACCCTGGCTCAGGACATTGCCGATTTGGGCGCTGCTTTAGGTGAAACCTCCACTGCTGCCAGTGCACAGGACAAGGTTGCTGCCCTCACCGAGTCAATCAATGAGCGCTGCTCAGCGGTTGGAGTGTCAGTAGGCGAGTAGCTACTGTCGAAGCTCAGAGTCGATGGTCTTTCGCTTCGCAATCTGAATCGAAACTGGTATTGCCAGAAGGGCAAAGCCAAACATCAGCCACAGTGCGGCCTCCCAGCCGCCAGTCAGCTCCCTGAGCACGCCAACGACGATTACCGCCACAGAGGCTGTTCCGTAGCTGAGGCCCTGCCCAAATGCACTCACGGCCAAAACGGTGGAACGTTTCTCGCTTCTGAGGTTGAACAGCGTTAGCGCGAGCGGGAACATGGTTGGCCCAAAGCCGGCCATGATGACAAAGAACCAAAGCCAGGAATTACCTGCAAAGAGCATTCCTAGAATTCCGCCTGCACCCATTACGCCGGAAAACACCACAATCCAAACCTGAATACCGGGATAGCGATTGGCCAAGATCGGCACAAAAATCGATGTAGGTAGGCCCATCAGAGCGAATAGCGATAGATAGAGCCCACCCTCGGCAACTGTGACGGAGTTGTGCTCGACAAGCAGCAGTGGCAACCAGGCAAAGCTGACATATCCAAATACCGAGGTCATAGCTTGCATCCCGGCAATTGCCCAAGCGGTCGGCGCTCGCCAGATTGACTTACCTCCAGAATCAACCTCAGGTTTTGGTTCGGGATTGGAGTTACCCAGCAGCGTAATCAGTGGGATTGCAGCCAGGAACGAGAACAGCGCCCACTGCCCAAGCGAGAAACGCCAACCAGCCGCTTCGGCAACTGGCACTGCCACCAAAGAACCGAGGGTTGCCGAGATGGCGGTCAAGGTGATGTAGAAGCTGGTCACAGCCCCGACACGGTTGGGGAAATACTTTCTGACCAAGACCGGCAACAAAACGTTGCCGATTCCCATGCCTAACAGGGCCAGCAGACTGCCGGCAAAAAGTGAGGTCGAGTCCCACGCTAGAGCTCTCAGGGCGT
Organism: Actinomycetota bacterium; assembly: GCA_041191905.1. Taxonomy (GTDB): domain Bacteria; phylum Actinomycetota; class Actinomycetes; order Actinomycetales; family Microbacteriaceae; genus Aquiluna. Next base: position 4,821 of record JBEENY010000058.1, on the reverse strand, counting down.
GACCGAGGATGATCATCGCAATGGTGAGCATCAGGGTCTTCTCAACACCAATGCGCCGGGCTGGGCGGTATGAGAGCTGAGTGGCAAGTGCAAAAGACAGCGGAGCTGCAATCCCCAGCAGTCCAATGGTGATGATTGGAAGCGGGATCTCCTCCTGGATGAAGCTAATTACCGGTGACACCGATGAAACTGCGGTTCTTAGGTTGAAGGCCAAAAGCGCAATCGCCGCAATCGCTAGAAATTTGCGCAATTACAAAACACCGAGCTCTCGCTGGATGGTTTCGTGCAAAAGTCCGTTTGTTGCCAAGACGCTAGAAGTGGCTTCTGTTAGCGGTCCATCCAGGGCACTGAAGCGGCCACCGGCCTCCTCAACAATCGGCACCAGAGCCGCAATGTCATAGAGCGCCAGGCCGTGCTCGGAGGCAACCTCTAGAAGCCCTTCGGCCAAATACATATAGCTCAGGAAGTCGCCGTAGGCACGATCGCGCCAAACCTTGCGGCTTAGTTCAATAAGCGGCTCAAGTAAACCTGCGTTGTCCCACTGCCTAATCGAGTTGAAGCTAATCGAAGCGTGCTCTAGGTCGGACACCTTTGAAACCTTGATGTTTCGCGTTGTGCCATCGACATCACTTGTGAATGCACCCTGGCCTTTTGAAGCCCACCAGCGCCTACCAAGGGCAGGAGCTGACACCACGCTGGTGTGAATTTCCCCGTTGACTCGCAGCGCAATCAGTGATGCCCAGATTGGAACACCGCGCAGGTAGTTCGCGGTGCCATCGATTGGATCGATGATCCAAACTCGCTCATTGACACCGGTGTTGGCAAACTCCTCGCCAATCACGCTTTCAGTTGGCCTGTGGCTGGCAATTAGGTCTCGAAGCTTTGCCTCAACTGCGCGATCGGCATCGGTAACCGGGGTCCTGTCGAGCTTAGTCTCAATATTGAGATCCAGCGCCCTAAACCTCGCCAGCGAAATCTCATCGGCTGCGTCTGCAAGCAGTAGGGCAAATTCGAGATCGTTCATCAGGACCAATCTACCGAGCTAACCTCTGACACCAGGCGCCTAAACGAATCAAGCCTTAGCGCTGAAATGGCTCCAGACTTTGCCAAAGTATCAAGCTCACAGTCAGGCGCTGTTACAAGGTGAGAACAATCTCTCGGGCAGCTTTCACTTGCCTTGGCCAGGTCTGAGAAGCCCTTGAGTAGCCCGGCCGCGTCAATTCCCGCGAGCCCAAAAGTCCTGACCCCGGGTGTGTCAACAATCCAGCCACCTTGGGCCCAAATAGCTCTGGCTGAGGACGAGGTGTGCTTACCCTTCCCAGTCACCTCATTCACGTCACCGGTTGCTCTTTGGTAATCGGGAGCTAGCGCATTTATCAGGGTCGTCTTGCCAACGCCCGAATGCCCGGCAAATACGGTGGTGTGATCTTTGATGTGGGGGATTAGCTCATCTAGGTTTGGTTCATCCGAACGAGTTCTTATGACAGTCAGGTCGAATCCTAAGAAACTCTCCAGGAACTCAGTTGGGTCCTTCAGATCACACTTGGTCATCACAAGAAACGGCTTTATCCCGGCGTTGTAGGCAGCCACCAGGTAGCGATCCACCAAACGAGCCTTTGGTTCCGGGTTAGCACTCGCCAAAACGATCATCAACTGATCCGCATTAGCAACGATGGTTTGCTCGCCCGCCTCTGAATCCTCGTTGAGTCTTGAAAGCGCGGTTTTTCTTGGCTCAACCTTCACAATGCGAGCCAGTGAGCCCTTCTCGCCGGACAGGTCGCCATCCAGTCTCACCTGATCACAGGTTACGCAACCTTTGTTGCGCAGCTCCTTGGCAAGGGTCGCGAGAACCTCTTTACCGTTCACCAAAACTCGGTATCGAGCAAGGTGAACCTCTAAAACCATTCCAAGGGGAGCATCATCGAAGTTTGGTCTGCGCTTGGTCCTAGGCCTTGAACCCTTTGGGTTTGGCCTAATGCGGACGTCGTCCTCGTCGAGGTAGTCGTCTTCGGCATACACCCGAGTCAATTCGACTCCAGCATGTTCTGCCAAAGACTTACAAACTCGGGCATGGTCTTGGAGGTGGTGGCGATGTTCTCAACCTCGATATCGCACTTGAGTCCGATCAACGCTCCGGTAGTCGCCATTCGGTGATCCTCGTAGCTAAACCACTTTCCGCCGGTGAGCGGTTTGGGTGTGATTTCCAAACCATCTGGTAACTCTTGGCAGCTACCTCCGATTCGATTTATCTCATCGGTCAGGGCTTTGAGCCTGTCGGTCTCGTGGCCGCGCAGGTGAGCGATGCCGGTGATTCGAGTCGATGAGTCCGCCAGCACCGCAAGCCCGGCGATCACGGGCGCTAACTCGCCACCGATTGAGAGATCGATGTCGATGCCGTGAACTTGGCCACCCTTCAGGGTCAAGCCAGCTTCGGATCTTGAAACCTCGGCACCCATCAGCGGGAGAATTCGTTCGAACTCAGCACCAACCTGTGTAGTTCTCTCTGGCCAGTGCGGGATTGTGATTTCAGATCCGGTAACCATCGCTGCCGCCAAGAATGGACCAGCGTTTGAAAGGTCAGGCTCTATCACTCGCTCTCCACCTGAAATCGGCCCGGGTTCTACTCTCCAACTACGTTCCGAGACCGAGTAGGCACTAACTCCACGCTGTTTCAGGGTCTCGAGCGTCATCTCGATGTGAGGGAGGGATGGGAGTTCTTCACCAGAGTGGACCAGGGTTAGTCCATTCTCGAATCTGGCTGCCACTAACAACAGCCCGGAAACAAACTGCGAGGATGCCGAAGCATCGATAACCAGCTCGCCACCTAGGACTTTGCCTGAGCTAGTGATCGTGAATGGAAGTGACATATCTTGCGACTCAACTTGTGCGCCCAGTGCCCTGAGGGACTCGATGGTGGTGTGCATCGGCCGGCGTCTCGCACCCTCATCGCCATCAAAATCGGTTTTACCCTTGGCTAGAAGTGATAGCGGTGGCACAAAGCGCATGACAGTGCCTGCCAGGCCACAGTCGATTTTGGCTCCGCCCTGAAGCTCTCCCGGATAGACGATTAGGTCATCGCCCTGCCACTCAAACCTGGTTCCAAGTTGCTCAAGTGCTTGAATCATGAGCTTTGAGTCCCTAGAAACAAGGGGACCGATGAGTTTGGTGGGGGAGTTTGCGATTGCCGAGAGCAATAGTTCTCGGTTTGTCAGGGACTTAGATCCCGGGAGCATCACCGTGGCGCGAAACTGCCTACCTTTGGGCGCTGGCCAGAATGGGTGATTGCTCATTGCAGAACAGGATACAAGCCAGTTCGGATTGAATTCATGGGCAACTTTGGATTTCGCCCCATTAGTAACCCAAACCTCAATACACTCACTAGTAATGAGTGAAAAGAAATCAGAGAAGCTGCGTAGCTTCGAACAGCAGGCTTTACCGCTCATGCCCCAGCTTTACGGTGCAGCTCTCAGATGGACTAGAAACCCCTCGGATGCCGAGGATCTGGTGCAGGAGACCTTCGCAAAAGCTTTCAGCGCCTGGGGAAAATTCGAGCAGGGCACAAACCTCAAGGCTTGGCTATTTCGAATCATGACCAACACCCACATCAACCTTTACAACAAGCGCGCGAAGGATCAGGCCAAGACTGCGCTTGACGATCTAGAGGACTGGCAGGTTGGTGGTGGTGAATCCATCACCTCAATTTCTACCCGCTCCGCCGAGGCAGAGGCACTAGATAACCTGCCCTCAAAGGTGATTCGCGATGCCCTGGATGAGATTCCAGAAGAATTTCGCATGGTCGTTTACTACGCAGTTGTGGAGGGTTTGCCCTATGCAGAGATCGCTGATGTGATGGGAACTCCGGTGGGAACCGTCATGTCGCGCTTGCATCGCGGGAAGAAACTGCTAAAAAATCTGTTATCTGAATATGCAACCCAAGAGGGGTACCGCGTAATCGGAGAGAAGGAGTGATGATGAAACAGCTCGACTGCGACGAAGTAAAGCGCAGCGTTCACGAATATCTTCACTCCGCGATGCACGAGCAGGAGCTGGATGCGGTCACCGCACACCTTGCCAACTGCGACTCCTGCGAGCAGCACTACGACATCGAGATTGTCTTCAATCAGGTGATTCAGCGCTCCTGCGATGAGGCCCCAACCTCTGAGCTTGCGGAGCGCGTGATGCAGCGTCTACGCGAGATCCAAGAGCACGACTAATCGCTCTCGGTAAGGCCTAGCCACTCAAACCAACCCTTGTTTAGCACCAGCCAGGCAATAAGGCCGTAGCCAACCTGTCCCGGTAGTCGTCTTGGGTGGGTGGAAACCTCAGCCAGCCAGCCCTCATGCTCTCGCAATGGCCTGAAGCAGTCCACATAGTTGATTTGCCTGCGTTTGACGACATCCTCGAAGCCTGCATTCAGGTGATCAATTTCAGCGTCAATCTCAGCAATCGTTGACGGGGTCGGACCAATCACAAAAATCTTCACGCCCTCGCGAGCGGCATCATCAAGCAGGGACGCGAGATTTAGTCTCGAGCGAGAGATGGTCAAGCCTTCTAGGATGTCCTGGGCAGATAATGCCAAAACGAGGTAGTTCTCAGATTCTGGGCTGAACCTCGGGAGCGCTTCAGTTCTCCAGCGCTCCAATAGCTGAGAGCTGTTTTCGCTGACCATGGCCAGCGGGAAGATGGCAACATCGTCTCCCTGGGGTAGTCGAGCCTGAACTCGACCTAGCCAACCCAGTCCCTTAGGGTCTCCGGCGCCCGAGAGTAACTCGTCACCGAGAATTACGACCCTAATCCTTCGCAAACTAAGCCTCGAATGCT
>JBEENY010000057.1:0-8417 GCA_041191905.1 Actinomycetota bacterium | reverse complement strand
CCGAATCTCATTCGGGCTGATCTTTAGCTCTGACATTTGCTTCCTCTGCTTCTTTTGTTTGGCAACTAGCTCAGTTGCAATCTTGCGTTTGAAATTTTGGTTACTACGGTTGCGTCGATTACCTCACCGGCTACCGCGACGTGAATACCGCCAACGACCTCAGGGGCAATCTCGACATTTAGCTGCAACTTCTTGCCGTAAACGGAGCTCAAGGCGGACTCCAAGCGCTGCTGCTGCTCGGCAGAAAGTTCACGGGCCACTCTTACTCGAGCAACGAACTCGCCGGCATACTCGGCAACCCAGACGCCGTACTGACCGACCACCTGTGCGAAGCGCTTGAATGCGGCTGACTCGATGGCTTGAAGAGCCAGCGCTAGGGCAGCCTCTGAAACCTTGCCTTGGAAGAGCTTGGAAATCAGGTTTTGCTTAGCTGCTGCATCCCGGTTTGAGCTCAGTGCCAGCTCCAGCTCAGGGTCAGAAGACGCAGTTTGCTCGATGGCAAACAGTTCTGCCTGAAGCTGGTCGATGTTGGCGCTCTGGGCTGCAACGCGAACTCCCAGCTGCTCGATGGCAGCTGGAAGGTCGCGAGTTGCTGACCAGCGAAGCTTAGAAAGCTCGATGAGCAAACCGGTGGTCTGCTCGCTTAGCTTGGCACCAAATACCGATCTAACGACCTGCTCCTTGCCCGCAACTTCGGCGGAAGGATCCGAAAGCACAGAACGCAGTGAAGTGCTCTGCTGCAAAGCATTGCTCGCAGCGAACAGCTCCAAAGCGGTCGTTAGGTTAGTTGCGCCAAGTGAGGCGAGCTTCTCACTCGCTACAAGCTTGGCTGCTCTGGTACTGGATGCCATGGGTTCTAGGCCTTCTTAGCTTCTAGCTCTTTGATGAAATCGTCGACAACCTTGTTGGCAATTGCGTCATCCTGCAGCTTCACTGCGACAATGCGGGATGCTAGCTCGATAGCCAGGCCTCCGACCTCGTTGCGAAGTGCATTCATGGCGCTCTCGCGCTCGGCGTCAAGGGCAGACTTTGCAATCTGCGCTAAACGCTCGGACTCAGCCGATGCCTGTGCCTTCATTTCCGCAAGAATGGCCGCACCCTCGGCGCGTGCCTCCTCGCGAATGGTTGAAGACTCGGCTCGTAGCTTCTCCTGCTCTGCCTCAACCGCTGCCGTGCGCTCCTCGGCGGCCTTCTGGGCTGCCTCGGCGTCTGCCAGACGGCCCTCAATGGCCTTGGCACGCTCGTCAAGCATCTTCTTGAATCCAGGTAGCACCTTGAACCAGAAGAAGGTCAGTAGGACAACAAAGACAACCGACGACCAAGTGATGTCATAGATCGCGGGCAGCAGTGGGTTTGGGGTCTCCCCCTCTTTCGCTGCCGCGACAAGAATCTGAATAGTCATGGTCTAAATGGCTTCTCTACTAGCCGAAGATGAATGGGGTGGCTAGACCGATCAGAGCAAGTGCCTCGGTAAAGGCGATACCTAGCCACATGGTTACCTGTAGCTTGCCTGCTAGCTCTGGCTGGCGAGCGATGGACTCGATGGTCTTAGAAACTACAAGACCTACACCAATGCCAGGACCGATTGCAGCGAGGCCGTAACCAACCACTGCGATGTTGCCGGATAGTTCGGCGATGTTTACTGCGTCCACTTGTTTTCCTTCCGTGGGGTTTAGATCGACGGTTGTCGACTTAGTGTTCGTCTGCCAATGCCAACTGAATGTAGACAGTGGTCAGAAGTGTGAATACGTATGCCTGCAGCACAGACACCAAAATCTCAAAGACTGTGAACGCGAAACCAAACAGTAGTGTTCCCGCTCCAAAGAGCTTGAAAATGCCGTCGGCCTGGAAGAAGAAGAATTGGGTTGCCGAGAAGCAGAGCACCAACAGCAAGTGACCGGCGATCATGTTCATCAGCAAACGAAGGGCCAGAGTTACCGGGCGAAGAATGAAGGTCGAGAGCAACTCGATCGGGGTCACCAGTACGTAAAAGGCTGGCGGAACTCCTGATGGGAACAGGGAGTTCTTGAAGAACTTCACACCGTGGCGCCTCATACCCGCGTAGATGAATGTCACGTAGGAGGCCAGTGCCAAAACCAACGGAATACCAATCACCGAGGTTCCTGCGATGTTTGCGAATGGGATGATTCCGGTGATGTTCATGCCCAGAACCATGAAGAAGATGGTGGTTAGTAGCGGCAGGAACCGCTCGCCGTCTTTTTCACCGAGCTGGTCGTGAGCAATGCTCTTTCGCACAAAGTTCAACGCCATCTCTCCAAGGAGCTGGAAGCGGCCAGGAACAACATTTCCGGTCTTCACGGCTTGCTTGAACTTACGGGTCCAGAGCCAGAACAGAACGATCAAAACCGTCATCACGATTAGACGAATCATCATGATTCGGTTGATGGCGAAAGGGGTTCCCTCGAAAGCAACGATTTCAGGATAGAACTCGTAGATGCTAGGCGGGTGGAATCCGCCTTCCTCGGCCGCAATCAGGCTCAGCGCACTAAACAGGGTCGTTCTCCTGGCTCAGGCGACACTGAGTGTCGCGGGGTCTCGGGAATCTCCAACGAGTTTATAAGACGATTTGTTCCCTTTCTCCCCATTTGGAAAAAAAGTGCAGCTAATTATCAAGAATCGGTTGGCGACCCTTGAGCACTACCCAGCTGTCAATTGCCAAGCCACCCAAAACCGTTGCCACAACCGCGAAGAAAAACACCGGACCAGAGATGAATTCGGCGCCTTGCAATAGACCCAGGGTGACAGCGAAAAGCAAAACTTTAACCAACCAACCGCCCAGAACAAGACCGTAGAAGCCAGCAAGTGGCAGCTTGGAGCCGAGCCAAATACTGAGGATTGTCAGCACCGAGAAAAGTGCGCTCACGGCAGCACCAATCAACGCTGAGTAGACGCCTGGCATGCCGGCAAACAGGAAGCCGATGCCGGAGCCAAAGGCGCCGATGATGACCATCAGCACCGCGCTGAGTGCGAGGGCTCTCTTGTAGATATCTGCCGACTTACTTGCCACGGATTGCCTTTCTGATTTTGCGAATGCGCCGAAGCACGGGGAAATAGGTGTGGATTAGGGCCGCTATCAACCATGAACCGAAAAGCACCAAAACCGGACCGGTTTCAAACCAGAACAGCAACAGCAGGGTGGTCGAAACCAGAGCGGTCCAGTGATAGAAAACCCATACCGCTCCGGCGTGCGAGTGACCAATGTCTTGGAGCTGGTGATGGATGTGCTCTTTATCTGCGGCAAATGGTGATTGCCCTCGGCTGAGTCTTCTGACAACCGCGAAGAAAAGATCGAGTAGCGGAAGTATCAAAATCATCACCGGGAGTGCCAGCGGAATCAATGCAGGTAGCAGATCGCTGTCGGTAACGGTTGCGGGGTCAATGTTTCCGGTGACCGTAATTGCACTGGTTGCCATCAAAAGCCCGAGCAACATCGCACCCGAGTCACCCATAAAGATTTTTGCGGGTCGGAAATTGTGCGGTAAGAAACCAGCCACCATTCCAAGCACGATGGCGGAGAGCAGGCCGGCGGTAGAGAAGTAGTTGGTTGGTGAAGTTTGCTGTGCCAAGAAGTAGGTATAGATAAAGAAGCTAAGAGTGCCGATACCTACTACGCCAGCCGCCAAGCCATCTAGCCCATCGATGAAGTTCACCGCATTCATCACCAGCACGACCACGAACATCGTGACGGCAAGCGAGACACCGAAAGAGCCCACAGTCAGCCCACCTATCGGCAACGAAACAATCTGAATGCCCGAGGATGCTAGGAGCCAGGCGGCTGCCATTTGGCCACCCATTTTTGCGGTCCAGTCAAGTTCGATTAGGTCATCTAAAAGACCGATGACGATAATCAGCCCGCTCGCTCCAACTATTGCCCAGATTGGTCCGGGATCTAAAAAGAGTGATTCGAACCAGCCGAAGCTGCCAGCCGCCGCTACTCCCGCAACCAGGCCAAAGAACATCCCAACGCCACCGATTCTTGGAATCGGTGACTTGTGTACATCTCGTTCGCGAATCGCAGGATGAATGTTGTAGCGCTTTGCCAAATAGCGCACTGCCCAGGTGGCCAAGTAGGTGACTATGGCCGAGAGAAGCAGTACCAGCAGGTAGGCGCGCACTTAGTCGACCTGCAACTCCACATCACCGATCACTGATCGAATTCGATCCAGTGAAATAGCGCCTTTGCGCAGCACTCTTATTGGCTGACCTTCACGAACCTGCGAGAGGTCGAGAATGGTGGAGGCATCGTTCTTTGGGCTAGCGCCAGCGTCTAGATAAACCGGCACCTTCTCCTTGAAATACTCAGACGCTTGCTGAGCGGTAACTGCGGCTGGCTCGCCAACTGGGTTTGCCCCTGTCACTGCGAGTGGGCCGACATCCTCCAAAAGCGCCAAGGTGATTTTGTGATCCGGAACTCTCAGCGCGACAGTGCCACGACTCTCCCCCAGGTCCCACTCCAGCGACAACTGAGCCTTCAAGACCATAGTGAGGGCTCCCGGCCAGAAAGCGGCCGCGAGCTGGTTGGCTACCAATGGCAAATCAGTGGCCAGAGCCGACATGGTTTCAACTCTTGGAATTAGCACAGTCGGCGGCGATGTACGGTCTGCACCTTTTATCGTCTGCAACTGCTCAACGCCCTTGATGCTGAAGGCATCTGCTGCCAAGCCGTAGACAGTATCTGTCGGGATGACCACAACTTCAGAACGATCAAGCGCTACTTTGGCCTGACGAAAACCACCAAGTAGTTCGACATCCACAGAGCAGTCGTAGATCTTCTGCATGCCTTGCTACTTTCTCGCGCTGACAAGTCGGAATCGGCCAGTCAAATCTTTGTGAGCCACAACTTCTTGGTAGCCCTGGGCTAATAGTAATTCAACGATCGCATCAGATTGAGAGTCTGCGTGCTCAATGGCAATAGAACCGCCTGGGACCAGAAGATCAAAGCCAATAGCCACTAAATCCCTGATGACATCTAGCCCATCCTCACCCGAGTAGAGCGCAAGTTCTGGGTCGTGCAGATAGACCTCGGGCTCAAGCGGAATCGCATGCTGCGGTATGTATGGCGGGTTCGAAACCAGAAGATCAACTTGGTTGACTAAGTCGAACGCCGCGTCTGGGAACATTCCGGGTCTGAGGGAAACCGAGGGTGCCAAATCCGAGAGATTCTGACGAAGGTATGGCAGGGCTTCCGTTGAAGCCTCGACCGCAATGACCTCGGCGTCCGGTCTTACCCGCGAGATAGCAATTGGTATCACGCCGGAGCCGGAGCCGACCTCCAAAACCTTTGGACTTTCAACATCTTTGATTAGCTCGAGAGATAGCACCACCAACGACTCAGTCTCAGGTCTTGGGATAAACACCCCTGGCCCTACTCTCACCTCGAAGTCCAGAAATCCCGCAGTGCCGATGATGTGCTGGAGCGGCTCGCGCTTGACACGACGCTTAAGCAGCATGAGGAAAGATTCGTGAGCCTGCTCATCAAGGCCAAGGTCAAGGCTCATGCGAGTCATCAGCTCAGCCTTTGAAACGCCAGCTGCGTGACAAAGTAGCCAGTAAGCATCTGCCTCAGCGGAAGGCACTCCCGCTTGAGAGAGAGCATTTTTGGCAAATGCCAGCGCTTCTATAAAGCGCATCACTCACCCGAGAGTGCGGCTAAACGAGCCTCTTCATCCATCGTGATGGCGGACTGCACAATCGGCTCCAGAGCGCCGTCCATAACCTGATCTAGGTTGTAGGCCTTGTAGCCAGTGCGGTGATCGGCAATTCGATTCTCTGGGAAGTTGTAGGTGCGGATGCGCTCCGAGCGGTCCACGGTGCGAATCTGAGACTTTCTTGCCGCTGACTGCTCGGCCTCGATGGCTTCCTGCTGGGCGGCAAGCAGTCGAGCACGTAGCACGCGCATTGCGGCTTCGCGGTTTTGCAGCTGCGACTTCTCGTTCTGCATCGAAACCACGATTCCGGTTGGAAGGTGGGTGATTCGAACAGCCGAGTCAGTGGTGTTTACCGACTGACCACCAGGGCCTGAGGAACGGAAGACGTCGATTCGCAGATCGTTCTGGTTGATCTCAACCTCTTCAGGCTCATCGACCTCTGGGAACACCAGGACGCCGGCTGCGGAGGTGTGAATTCGACCCTGAGTTTCAGTAACCGGAACGCGCTGCACTCGGTGCACTCCACCCTCGTACTTCAGGTGTGCCCAAACCCCATCGGCAGGATCGGTGGCATTTGACTTGATCGCAACCTGGACATCCTTGATTCCGCCCAGGTCGCTCTCGGTGCGGTCCAGAACCTCAGCCTTCCAGCCCTTGGAAGTCGCGTAATACAGATACATCCTCAGTAGGTCTGCTGCAAACAGTGCTGATTCAGCACCACCCTCACCGGCCTTGATTTCCATAATCACGTCACGACCATCATCTGGATCACGCGGAATAAGAAGTCTGCGTAGTTTCTCTTGGGCTTCCTTGAGTTTCTCGCTCAAGACAGGAAGCTCCGCCGCAAAAGCCTCATCTTCCTTGGCAAGCTCACTTGCCGCGGCAATGTCGTCTTGCAGATTTAGGACGCTGGCTTCAGCCGCAAGGATGGCCGAAAGCTCGGCGTACCTGCGATTTAGTTTTTTTGCGAGAGCAGGATTCTGGTGAACCGCAGCATCGCTGAGCTGACCTTGCAGCTCAGCGTGCTCGGCACGAAGTCCTTGCAGCGAGTCGAGCAAGATTACTCCGCATCAGTCTCGGATGGAACCGGCATTGACTTCTCAAGCTTGAGTAGGAACTCGACATTGCTTTGAGTGTCCTTGAGTCTGCTCAGGACAAGCTCGAGTGCCTGCTGCTGCTCCAAACCTGCGAGAGCGCGACGGAGCTTCCAAATGATCTTGGTCTCCTGCGGGCTCATCAGCATCTCTTCGCGTCTGGTGCCGGAAGCGTTGATGTCAACGGCTGGGAAGATGCGCTTGTCGGCCAGCTGGCGCGACAGGCGAAGCTCCATGTTTCCAGTTCCCTTGAACTCCTCGAAGATGACCTCGTCCATCTTGGATCCGGTCTCAACCAAGGCAGTAGCCAGGATGGTCAGCGATCCACCGTTTTCGATATTTCTTGCAGCACCGAAGAACTTCTTAGGTGGGTATAGCGCTGAGGAGTCAACACCACCGGAGAGGATACGACCGGATGCTGGAGCGGAAAGGTTGTAGGCGCGACCTAGGCGAGTGATGGAGTCAAGTAGCACAACCACGTCATGACCAAGCTCAACCAAGCGCTTAGCGCGCTCGATTGCCAACTCCGCAACAGTGGTGTGGTCCTCAGCAGGGCGGTCGAAGGTGGAGGCAATAACCTCACCCTTTACAGTGCGCTGCATGTCGGTAACTTCCTCAGGGCGCTCGTCTACCAAGACCACCATTAGGTGAACCTCTGGGTTATTGGCACTGATTGCGTTTGCGATTGCCTGCAGCACCAACGTCTTTCCAGCCTTAGGTGGGGAGACGATCAAACCACGCTGACCTTTACCAATTGGAGATACCAGGTCAATGATTCTCGTAGAGAGCTTCTTCGGGTCGGTCTCTAGGCGCAATCTAGCGTCTGGGTAGAGCGGGGTTAGCTTGCCAAACTCAACGCGAGCGGCTGCTTCCTCCATGGTCTGACCATTGATGCTCTCGACGCGAACCAGCGCATTGAACTTCTGGCGCTGATTGTTGTCTGACTCACGTGGCTGACGGATCGAACCGACGACTGCGTCCCCCTTGCGCAGACCGTACTTCTTGACCTGACCAAGCGATACGTAAACATCGTTAGGTCCAGGTAGGTAGCCGGAGGTGCGAAGGAAGGCATAGTTGTCTAGCACGTCCAGGATTCCAGCAACTGGAATCAGGACATCGTCTTCGGAAATCTCTGGCTCAGCCTCATCCTGGCCACCGCCACGGCGACGGTCACGATCACGGAAGCGGCCTCTACGGTTTCTACCACCGCGACGGTCGTCATCACGGTCCTCGCGTGGGCCGCGGTCCTGTCGGTCCTGGTTGGACTCGCCCTCGGAGCGCTCTTCGCCCCCCTCACGGTTCTGGCGGTCACGGTTGCGGTCACCGCGGTTTGGGCGGTCTTCACGGGGACCACGGTCCTCACGTGGTGCGCGCTCCTCACGAGCTGGACGCTCGGAGCTTGCCTCTGCCTTAGCTTCGGTCTTTACCTCCGCTGGAGCAGCATCTTCTTTCTTGGTGCTGCGACGGCGGGTGTTGGTCTTGGCCTCGGCTGCGGCCTCAGTCTTTGGTGCGGAAGCCTCGGCGGTGGCGCTGGTAGCGCGGCGAACACGTCTTACTGGCTTTTCCTGCTGGATTTCATCCATGTATGGTTACTCGTTTCTTTGCGGCACAGATTGCCGGATTTGAAGAATTTCTTTGAGAGAAGCAGTGGCGG
>JBEENY010000056.1:0-8606 GCA_041191905.1 Actinomycetota bacterium | reverse complement strand
GGGTTGGATATAAATTCGTAGTGTGCAGCAGTGCGAACTCGACACCCCTTGACTTGAGGATTTCAACAGACCGAGAGACCTCCCTAAGTGTGTTCATGCCGGTGCTGAGCACCACTGGCCTACCTTTGGAGGCAACGTAATCCACGAACGGGTAGTTGTTGCATTCCCCGGAGCCAATCTTGTAAAAGGGCACATCCAAGGATTCAAGCCTCTCCACAGCCTCTCTGCTGAATGGTGTGCTAAAAAACACACCCCCAAGTCCACGGACATGGGCTGCTAACTCAAACTCTTCAGACTCAGTAAGCGAGCACTCCTCCATAATCTCAAAAATAGACTTGTCTGAGTTGCCAGGTATCGCCGAGCGCGCCTCAGACGACATTTCAGCATCAGGAATATGAGTCTGATGCTTGATAAAGCGGGCCCCAGCTGACAGGGCTGACGAAGCTAGCTCCTTTGCTACAGCTAGGTCGCCACCATGGTTGATTCCCAGTTCCGCGAACACAACGGGTTCAAAGTCAATTCCAACACAGGTGCCGGCCAGCTCAATTCGTGATTTCGTGCCCAAATAATTCTCCTAGCTCAAAGTCTTCTTCAAAATCCACGTCCCAGCTACTCAATCCAGACATGAAGTAAGGCTTGAAGCGAGTTTCTGAGAAGCTGAACCTACCATCTAATAACTTGGGAAGGATGTATATCGCCCCGTTTGGATAATACCGATCGAGAGTCATTCCTTGACGATTTTCGAAGGGATTGCCGGATGCTTCGATGAGTCCGGCTGCATCCAGCTGTACCGTTTTTTCAGGAAGCTGCTTCAGCCTAGTCACCGACATAACACCGCATGTTTCACTCTGAGTGAACAGTTCCATAGCTTTACGAATATGGTCAGGAGACCTCAGCGGCGATGTAGGTTGGAGCCACGTAACCGACTGGAATCGAGCGGCCTCCAGAAAGTCATCCAAGGCATCTTGCGCTGTTGCCTCGCTCGTCGCAGCCCAATGATTTCGCAGGTGGACAGACGCACCTTCCTTAAGGGCCAGATCAAGGTACCGCTCAGAGTCACTCGAAACCCACACTTCATCGAAAATTCCTGCTTCCAGTGCAGATCGAACTGCTCTTGCCAGAAGAGGCTGGCCGCCAAACCTCCTTAGGTTCTTGTCTAAAAGTGATGAGCCGGATCGTGCCGGAATCAGCGCAACCTTAGAAGAACCACTCAATAAATTACTCACGAAATCCCGTTTCAAGCTCTGCAGGCATCAACACTAAAGCACCCATGACTTTAGAGTCCTGTCCGTCTCACGTTTATCTTGTAACTCTCTAAGTGTTTGCCTCTTGTCCCAACCTTTCTTTCCGTGCGCCAGGGCGATTTCGACCTTGGCTCGGCCGTCCTTGAAATAGAGAGAGAGCGGAACAATTGTGAGACCCGACTCCCTAACCTTGCCACCCAGCTTGTTTAGTTCAGCTCTTTTTAGAAGTAGTTTGCGTCTACGACGTGTCGCATGGTTGGTCCAGCTGCCAGCCAAAAACTCAGGGATATGGACATTCTCAAGCCAGGCCTCTCCCCCATCGATGGTTGCATAACCGTCGATCAGGGATGCGCGCCCTGCGCGCAAAGATTTGACCTCTGTTCCGGTTAGCACGATGCCGGCCTCATACACGTCCAAAATGTGGTAATCGTGTCGGGCCTTGCGATTGGATGCAACCAGTTTTTGGCCGCGTTCCCTGGGCAAGATGTGCTCCTAGATCTTGAGGTATCTCCTGATTGAGACACCTGATGCGATAACCGCAAGGATAACACCAAGGCCTACCAGATAGGGAGCAACGGTTAGCGCATCAGCTAGCCCAACAAAGCTCGTGAAAGGCAGCTGAAGTGCCAGGTAGTCAGTCACCAGATACTGAACCGCGGTAAGGGTTGCTCCACCTGCAAGCAGACCACCAATCAGAGCGGCAAAAATACCCTCGAGAACAAACGGTAGCTGGATGGAAAAATTGGAGGCGCCTACCAAGCGCATGATAGAAATCTCTCGCCGCCTCGAGAAGGCACTGAGTCGAATTGTGGTCGCGATTAATAGCGTTGCGCTGAGGAGCATGACGCCAGCCACACCAGCGGCAGCCAAACTGCCCACGTTCATGAACGAGAAAATCTGGTCGAGATAGCCGCGCTGGTCTCGAACTTCCTCGACTCCTTCGAGACCCGAGAAGCTCTCTGCGATTAGTTGACTGTCAGATGGATTTTTCAAATTGACCCAAAACGCCTGGTTGAGTTGCTCGGGAGTGATGAATTCGAGCACTGACGACCCGGCAAACTCCTCAGAAAACTTCTGATAAGCGGCCTCATGGGTCTCGAAGAAGTACTCCTCGACATACGGTGCTATGGCAGCCGAATCCAGCTGCGATTTGACCGCGGCAATCTGTTCTTCGGTAACTCCACCAACTGGACAAGCAGCCTCAGGTGAGAAGTTCGTGCAGAGGTAAACAGCTACTTGAGCCCTGTCATACCAGTAGTTCTTCATCTGCCCGATCTGGAGCTGAAGCAAAGCTGCTACACCTACAAAAGTTAGAGAGATGAAGGTGACGAGAATGATGGAGAAAACCATCGAGACATTGCTCTTTAGCCCCGCCCACATCTCGGAGAGGATAAAGCCTGGATTCATAGCGAGCCCTCGCCATCTAAGCTCCAGCTGCCGGTCTTCGGTTCAACGACTTCAATTGGGTTACTCGGCAGCTCTCTGTAGCTGGCTGTTTGAGCATCACGGACGATTTCTCCACCTTTAATCTCAATGACTCGCTTCTGCATTCGATCAACTATCGAACGGTCATGGGTCGCCATCACGACCGTGGTGCCAGCAAGGTTGATGCGCTCCAAGAGATTCATGATTTCCGTGCTGGTTGCGGGGTCTAGATTTCCCGTTGGCTCATCTGCCAATAAAACCTCAGGTCTGTTCACGAGCGCTCTTGCTACCGCAACTCGCTGTTGCTCGCCACCAGAGAGTTCGTTTGGCAGTCGGCTTGCCTTTTCCTCAAGACCAACAAGCTTTAAAACATCAGGCACTGCAGTTTCAATAAAGGCCTTTGATTTCCCAATTACTTTCAGCGCAAAGGCCACGTTCTGGTACACGGTTTTGTTGGGAAGCAGCCTGAAGTCTTGGAAGACAACCCCGAGCTTTCGTCGGAACTGCGGGACGCGCCTTGAAGGAAGGCGCCCAAGGTTTTCTCCAAGAACTAGGACCGAACCGGTGTCGGGCCTCTCCTCGCGGAGCATAAGCCTTAGGAGAGTTGATTTGCCGGATCCTGAAGTTCCAACCAGAAAAACAAACTCACCGCGGGCAATATCTAGCGAAACTCCCTTGAGAGCCTGGCTGTTCGCACCCGCGTAAGTTTTGGAGACTTCTTCTAGTCGAATCATTGTGGGTAAAGCTTAAAAACCAGAGCTCGGGAATTACCCAAGACTCTCCGAGCCTTGGGTAATTAGGCCTCTTGCTGTATTCTCCATCGGATGCCAGCCTGGATAAAGCCATCTAGGTCACCATCAAATACATCGTCTGGGTTGTTTACTTCATAACCCGTCCTGAGGTCCTTGACCATTTGATAAGGCGCCAGCACATAAGAGCGCATTTGCTCTCCCCAACTAGCCTTGACGTCACCCGCAAGCTGCTTTTTCTTCGCCTCTTCTTCTTGGCGTTTGATCTCAAGTAGGCGCGACTGAAGTACGCGCATGGCGGCCACTTTGTTCTGAAGCTGACTCTTCTCGTTTTGACATGAGACCACTATCCCGGTGGGGATGTGGGTGATTCTCACCGCGGAGTCAGTGGTGTTTACAGATTGGCCACCCGGTCCTGAAGATCTGAAAACATCAACGCGGATCTCGGAATCAGGAATGTCCACTGCATCGGTGGTCTCAACCAACGGAACAACTTCAACGGCTGCGAATGAGGTCTGTCGCTTGCCTGCGGCATTGAAGGGGCTCATGCGAACCAGTCGATGGGTGCCAGATTCGACCGAAATGTTTCCATAGGCATATGGTGCGTCCAGTTCAAAGGTTGCCGACTTTATGCCAGCCCCTTCAGCGTAGGAGATGTCCAATACTTGAGCCTTGATACCCTGCTTCTCAGCAAATCTCAAATACATACGCATCAGCATTTCAGCGAAGTCGGTTGCGTCGTCGCCACCAGCACCACTTCGAATAGTTACGACAGCACCGCGAGAGTCATACTCGCCGTTCAGGAGCGTTTCAATCTCGAGTGCATCTAGTGCGGCTCGAAGTTTGTTGATCTCTGACTGCACTTCAGATTCAAGACTCGAATCACCTGCTTCGGCTGACATCTCGATCAGAACATCAACGTCGTCAATTGAAGAAGCCAGCGAGTTGATCTTTTCGAGCTTCGCCTTCACCCGAGAAAGCTGTCCGGTGACTTTTTGAGCCCTGGCCTGATCGTCCCAAAGATTTGGGTCACTAGCCAGAGCCTCCAGGTCTTGAGCCTCTTTTGACAATGCTTCAGGTTCTAGAACAGCTGCTATCGCCGCAAATGTCTGCCTCAAGGAGGCAAGATCCTGTCTCAGTTCATATTCAGCCATAGCCAGCTAAGTTTAGGCTCTATCGGACCATTCCCCAGGCTCGCGAATAGACTCTTTAACTGTCGAGGGGTCAAATGCAGAAACTAACCTTCCGCTCCATCGGAAAGATTCTTGAGAAGCCTGTAAGGCGCAAACTGTTGTTCTTGGCAATTGCAAGAATCGCAGCTAACTTGCTAGATCTTCTAGGTCTCGCGGGAATTGGTCTACTAGCCACCGCATTCGGATCACTCGCTTCAGGTTCGGCAACCCGAGCTCCCCTAAATCTCCCGGTAATAGGCGAGTGGTACATCAACGAGCACGAGGCAGTCTTGATCGCAATGGGCGTGGCCCTGGTATTTCTTTTGAAATCTGGCTTTTCGATTTGGCTAAATCTTCAAACCTCTCTCACAGTGGCAGGGCTGGAGGGCAAGCACTCTCGCGAGCTGGCAGAAACCTTTTTCTCGCCCGTTACGAGCGAAACGGAATCGCAGGAGTCGGTTGCTGAATTTCAAAACAGGGTGATGTATTCGACTGGAGCAATTACCTCCTTCCTGAACGCACGTATCACATTTATGGCGGAAGCCTCCTTACTCGTTGCAATGGTGATCATGTTCCTGCTGGTGAATCCGATTGCAACAGTTTCCATGTTCTTGTTCATGGGGTCCGTCTTGCTCATCTTGAATCGCATGATAAACATTCGCATCGTTAGAAATGGTCAAAACCAGATGCGGGGATATGAGGCTAGCCTTCAGACCAGTAGAGACTTGTTTGGCGTCAAGAGAGAGGCACTCAGCGCTGGAGTTGCCGATAGGTGGCTGGAAAAGTTCACCCGAAGCCGGTATCAAGCGGCTCAGGGTGGTGCGCTCATCTACACTCTCAACTCGCTGCCAAGGTACGTGGTTGAAACATCCCTTATTCTCGGCATTTTCGCATTTATTGGCGGTGTAGTTGTATTCTCTGACCTTTCTTCTCAAGCCATCACCATCGGAGTGTTTCTAGCAGGTGGACTTCGCGTGATTGCTTCAGTTTTGCCACTTCAGGCCGCAATCAGCATGATGAAAGATGGCGCCAATCGAGGACAGCTCGCCTTCGATGCACTCCTCGCTCAGCAAGGCTCCCGAGTTGGTGGAAAGTCTGCACACTTGTCCACCCTGGAGGCAGCAAATCTTGTCTTCAAGGACGTCAAATTCCGGTATCCCAAGGGCGAAGTGGATGTACTGGCAGGTATTAGTTTCCGAATTGATCCTCACACAAAGGTTGCCATCGTGGGCCCTTCAGGTGCGGGCAAGTCGACAATCTTTGATCTTGCAACCGGGTTCTTAGAGCCAACTTCGGGCGAAATAAGAATTGGAAACCTACCCCCTAGGGAAATCTTGTTTGGTGCGCCTGGAACCTTTGGAATCGTTACCCAGAGACCTCACCTCGTAACCGGCAGTCTGATGGAAAACGTGTCCTTAGTCGATGATAAATCATCGAGTCGTTCAAGGGTTGAAGAGTCTTTGAACCGGGCCGGCCTATCGAAGTTCACCTCACAGCCTAATTGGTGGGAACTGCAGATAAAGCCAGACGCAGGTCAACTTTCCGGAGGCGAGATTCAGCGGCTTGGTCTCGCCAGGGCTCTCTATCAAGATCCGAAGATTCTTTTCCTGGATGAGGCAACAAGTGCACTCGATGCCGAGACCGAGGCCCAGATAACAAAGGTTTTGCGAGAACTTAAGAATGAGATGACTGTGGTTATGATTGCTCACAGACTTTCAACGGTTATGGGCGCAGATAAGATCATTTACCTTGACGACGGTCGAATCGTTGCGGAGGGGACTTTTCAGGAGCTGAGGGACAGAGTTTCGGGCTTTGCCAAAGCGATTGAACTGATGGACGTGTCGGAGAAAGGTTAAAAATGAGGGTGCTCGTAACAGGAGCCGGAGGATTTCTCGGCTCTCATCTTGTAGATCAACTGCTCAAGCGGGGGCATGAGGTTCTCGGGGTCGACAACTTTTTTACGGGTGCTCGTACCAACGTGGCGCATCTTTTGAGTAACCCCAACTTTGAGCTTATGAGACATGATGTGACATTCCCGCTATTTGTTGAGGTGGACGCGATATATAACTTGGCCTCACCGGCAAGCCCGGTTCACTACCAAAAGGACCCGGTTCAGACCATCAAGACCAACATCATCGGAGCCGTGAACATGTTGGGTCTCGCAAAGCGGCTTCGAGTTCCGATTTTCCAAGCGTCGACCAGCGAGGTATACGGAGATCCACAAGTTCACCCCCAGCCTGAGACCTATTGGGGGAATGTAAATCCAATTGGCCCACGGGCATGCTACGACGAGGGTAAGCGAGCTGCCGAGACTCTCTTCTTCGATTACAACCGTCAGCACGGTGTGCCAATTCGCGTAGCACGAATCTTTAATACCTACGGCCCTCGAATGGCAACCGGTGATGGTCGAGTGGTATCTAATTTTGTTGTTCAGGCCCTGAAGGGTGAGGACATAACGATCTACGGTGACGGCAGTCAATCTAGATCTTTCTGCTACGTCTCAGACCTTGTAGATGGCTTCGTTCGGATGATGGACAAAACCGAGAATCTGGTAGGCCCTATAAACCTTGGCAACCCCAACGAGTTCACCATGCTAGAGCTTGCCGAAAAGGTGCTAGCAAAGACAGCTTCCAAATCAAAGCTTCGTTTCGAGCCATTACCCCAAGATGATCCTAAACAGCGCCAGCCAGAAATCACGAAAGCAAAAACGGAGCTAGGTTGGCAGCCCAAGGTCATGCTAGACGAGGGCCTCGATCTGACGATTGACTACTTCAAGTCCCAGGTTTGAATGCAGACACTGAGGTGTTTTCATCAAGTTCCCTTGTATGAATTATTTGCTGAGGCAAGGAAAATTGGTCTCAGTAAGGGCAATGACCGGGAACATACGTTCACCGGTCGCTTGCTTTTGAACCTTGAGTTAGTTCGCTCTTCTAAGCTCTCGTCTTCTGGCCTGCTCCTCAGGGTCTGGAACCGGTACCGCTGAAATCAAGCGCTTGGTGTACTCCATCTGAGGGTTCTTTAGGATCTGGTCACGCTCACCAATTTCAACTAGCTTGCCGTGCTGCATAACTGCAATTCGGTGAGCCAGCATATCTACTACCGCTAGGTCGTGAGATATGAAGAGACATGCGAACTTGAGCTGGTCCTGAAGCTCCAGGAGCAGTTCTAGGAATCTTGCCTGCACTGACACATCTAGCGCTGAGGTTGGCTCATCGGCGATCAGTAGGTCGGGACGAAGTGCTAGGGCACGCGCGATACCAACACGCTGACGTTGACCACCGGAGAGCTCGTGTGGGTAACGGTTGCGATAGCTGCGCGGAAGCTCCACTGAGTCAAGAAGGTCTTCGACCATCTTGTTTAGCTCATCACCCTTGGCTCGGCCTGCTAGAAGCAGCGGCTCACCAATTGACTCACCGATTGGAAGTCGTGGGTTTAGCGATGAGCCTGGGTCTTGGAAGACGATTCCGGTGTGCTGACGGATCTCACGAAGTTCTTTTTGACTCGCATTTGAGATGTCGCGACCAACTAGCTCGATGCGGCCTGCCGCGGTTGGTAGTAGACCAATTGCTGCACGACCAACCGTGGTTTTACCAGAACCTGACTCACCCACCAGACCCAGAATCTCGCCTGGGTATATCTCAAAGCTGATGTCCTTGGCTGCGGTGAATGCAGGAATGCGACCACGCTTTGGATAGGTGATTTCGACACCCTCAAGTTTCAGAACTGGCTCGGGCTTGGTGATTTGCAGCTCGCGCTTTGCTACCGAGCCAAGCTTTGGCACGGCAGCCAGTAGCTGTTGGGTGTAGGGGTGCTCTGGGCGGTTAAAGATTTGATCTGCAGTGCCCTGCTCAACGGTGAAGCCATCTTTCATGACCAAGATTCGGTCCGCTAGGTCTGCAACTACACCCATGTCGTGCGTGATTAGCAGAACCGCAGAGTTGAGCTTGTCCTTGAGGTTTCTCATCAGGTCCAAGATCTCAGCCTGCACGGTTACGTCCAAGGCTGTGGTTGGCTCA
>JBEENY010000055.1:0-8642 GCA_041191905.1 Actinomycetota bacterium | reverse complement strand
GATAGTAGACCCCATAGTGGTGCGTCACCCTCGTATAGAAGGTTTAGCTGTGCGTCACCTGGGTAGCCTAGGCCGATCATTAGAGCAGCAGCTGGAACCAACTTGGTTAGCAGGCTGCGCTGTACTGCAGCGGCAAGAGCCAATACAGCAACGGTCTCAACTAGAAGCAGTGGCACAGTTAGGAACCAGTCAACGTAGCGGTAGCCAACGTTGTAGGCAACTACACCCATGCCGTCGGTGCCGAAGGCGTGCTTGAAGTCGTCGAACATTCTGAAGTAGTGGTAAGCAGCGATTGCGGTCACGGTACCGGAGACCATGACGGCCATGCGGTAACGAGGTGCAACGCGCTCACGCGCTACGAACAAGAAAATGGAGGTGAATAGCATGCTCGCAATACCAAGAGAAAGCATGTTGTAAACAAGGGTGTACGACCCGTTGCTCATAAATTCAGATAGTGAACCCACGTGAATCCTTTCAATGTTTCTGATTTAGGTAAGTCAGAAGCATTGATTCGTCGAAGTTTGTAGCTTCCTCGGCGAACCGCGCCTCTTTGCACGACTCACGCTTACTAACAACCTCAGAAGAATCCTGAGTGCTTCCTGAGAGCTATAACGTTTCGGTAACGCCTAGTACTGAAGTGAGAGCACTCCGGCGCGAATTGCGCTCACGTTCTGAACAAATCCAAACTCCACAAAGGTCTTGCCCTTCGGGTTCAGGTTCAGTTTTGTTCTGCCGGCCTCAAGCCACTTCCCCGAGGAGTCTCTGAGCTCGAGCCAAATTTCACGCTCTCCAACCAAACGTCCGTGATTCACGAACTCGATTCGGATCGTGTTTACAAATTGGCCAGCGGTCACGTCAATCGACTCGGGCTTGAGTCCTCCCAGGGCTTGAATGCGTCCGCATTCCAAAACCACACACTCTGAAATATTGGTTCTATCAATCTCAGCTACTGAATGCCTCGGTCCTTCGACCAGGGCGTCTTGCAGAAACAGCGCCAGCAAGAGCAATGCGGAGAATGCAATGGAAGCGAGCATCGAGGTGCGCTGACCAACTTGGGTCAATAGCCATGGCCTTTTCACATGCACCTCTTTCCGACCTATAAGGCTAGCGCTCTACATGCCAGAAGCTCGATTTCACCAGGTAGCCTTAGAGGGTGCAAAAAGACCTAATCAAAATCCAGCCAGATGTTCAGCGCGCAATCAATCAGAACAAGCCGGTGGTGGCTCTCGAGTCCACAATCATCTCTCACGGCCTACCCAGACCAAGAAATTACGAAGCGGCCCAGGAGTTCGAGCAGATCCTGCGCGATAAGGGTGTAGTGCCTGCAACCATTGCTGTCATCGACGGAGTTGCCAACATCGGACTTGACGCCCGGGGCCTCGACATCATTGCAAATCAAGACATCGCTAAAGCTTCGGTTCGTGATCTCCCAATTTTGGCTGCCAAGGGTATTTCTGGTGCCACCACAGTGGCATCCACCGCTCATCTCGCAGGTCTTGCCGGTGTCAGGGTCTTTGCAACCGGAGGACTCGGTGGTGTCCACCGCGGCGCTCAGGAGACCTTCGATGAGTCGGCAGATCTCAGCGTGCTAGCAAATACTCCAATTGCCGTCGTATCCGCTGGCGTGAAGAGCGTTTTGGACATAGCTGCAACTTTGGAGCGGCTAGAGACTTTGAGTGTGCCCGTGGTTGGTTACGGCACCAAGATCTTCCCAAGCTTTTGGCTAAGAGAGTCCGAGTTCACCCTCGACTGGAGCGTCGACTCTGCCGATGAGATTGCCAAGATAATGGCCGCCCAGGACCTGGTTGGCGAAGGCGGCGGCATCGTGGTCGCAAACCCAGTGCCAGCCGATAAGGCCTGGGATAAGAAGGAGCACGACGAGGTTTTAGCCAAGGCATTCGCAGCGGCTGATGCTGCGGGGGTTCGAGGTAAGGCAGTAACTCCGTTCCTGCTCGGTTTCATTGTTGAGGCATCACAGGGCCGCTCACTTGAGGTCAACCTGGACCTTGCTCGCAACAATGTCTCGGTTGCTGCTGACATCGCAATTGCTTGGTCAAAGCTAGAGCTCGACTAAATGCCCAAAGCCCTGGTTGTTGGAGATGTCATCGAGGACATCCTGGTGATGCCACATTCGGCAATCCGGGCTGACACCGACACGCAATCAACGATTCGAGTTTCCTTTGGTGGCTCGGGCGCAAACTTTGCCTGCTGGCTGGCTTCCGAGAAAGTTCCAGTCGAATTGGTTGCCAGGATTGGCGAGGCAGACCGCCCAAGAGTCGAGGCTGATCTCAAGGCATACGGAGTGACTCCGAATCTCCAGTTCGATCAAGAGCTCCCAACCGGTTCGATCGTGGTTTTGGTCGAGGGGCAGCAGCGCAGCTTTCTGACCGATCGAGGTGCGAACACCAAGCTGGACACCTCGGCAATCAAGACCTTTCCTGAGCTTTTGTATCTATCTGGCTACTCACTCTTTGGGAGCATTCCCGAGGCTGAATTCTCGGGCTTGATTGCAGTCGCAAAGGTTGCCGGGTCGATGGTGGTTTTGGATCCGGGAAGCGCCGGGTTTATCAACGACTTCGGGGTTGGCAAATTCCTGACCGTCACCCAAGGGGTTGACCTAATAACCCCATCGCTTGAGGAGGGCCGAATCCTCACCGGTGAAGATCGTCCAGAGGTAATTGCTGCAGCGCTCGCACAGCGCTACCCAATGGTTGCTCTCACCCTCGGTGAGCGCGGTGTCGTGATTGCGCACGGTGACGCAATTCAACGCATTGACGCAGTTTCAGCCGACCTGATTGATGCAACCGGGGCCGGGGATGCTTTTGCTGCAGGGCTAGTTGCCAAGTTGTTGCAGGGCGCATCATTTGAAGATGCA
Organism: Actinomycetota bacterium; assembly: GCA_041191905.1. Taxonomy (GTDB): domain Bacteria; phylum Actinomycetota; class Actinomycetes; order Actinomycetales; family Microbacteriaceae; genus Aquiluna. The sequence continues at coordinate 5,767 of JBEENY010000055.1, read as the reverse complement.
GCCAAGCACGGGGTTAGACGAGGTGCAGTCGCTGTGACACTGGTGGGCGGAAGACCGACTAAGCGCCCCTAGAAGTATCTGTTTCCCAAGCTTCTTATGTATGGCGCAAGCTTGAGGTAGAACTCGGCTGGGGTAAGGCCGTACTGCGTCTTGAATGCAATTTTCCAATCGGCCTGATTGGTGCCTCTAATGAAGTCCAAATAGTTGTCGATACCCCCGACGGCGATTAGGGCCTGCGCTGCGATTGCTCCAAGTCCGTATTGATTAAACGCGTCTCGATTTTCGGGGTCCGCTTCCATTAACTCAAAGACTTTCGCAATCTCCTCGTTAGAAGCGCCCTTTGCCCAGCTTCTAAACCTAGTTGAGTCGACTGTGCCGGTCGCAAATGGGTCAAACGCGGGCGAGGTTAGGTAAAACTGCTCTGCCAGGCGACCGTTTCTGTCGGTGCTTCCATAGCCAAGAGCAAAGCCAAAGAATGTCGGCGCCCCCTCGTTTAGCCAAAGTGGCATGAGAACGTTTGGTTTATAGAGCGAGTTTTGAACCATGTGAAAGTGCTCGTGTACTGCGGTGTGATCGGCTACCGCGTAGCGCTTCCCCGAGGAGTGGATGCAGTTGAAATAGATGGGATTCCCGGCCTTGTCAGTCGAGGCAAAGCCCAAAATGCACTGGTCTGTTGCCCCTGGCCTTGCAAGATATCCAGTTATTCCACCGGGTAGATCTCCGCCCAGTTCCAATCGTTTCTGTTCAGCCCACTCGGCATCTTTTTCACTAAAGAGAACGACCGTAAAGTTTTTGGAAAATACATCCGACCAAAGCCTTGAGGCTTTTGAGATAAGCGACTTCTCTCTGGTGACACCAGCGGGCGGAACGTTCGGACCAACGTGGTATTCGATCACTGCGGAAGACTGTGCTTTGGACTCATAGCGCTCTAGCACTCTGCTGGTAGCTGTCCGGGTAACCCAATTTACATCCAGGTTGTTAAAGGTGAGCGCAGTGGCTGGGTAGCTCGGAACCTTTAGAGCCAGATTTACTTTGCCGACATTTGAGGCGATGTTGGTCGTTTGAGTGGAGCTTGCAACCACGAGAGAGGAATTGCGCGTTTTGGCAAAACTGCAAAATGACTTGGCTTTGGTGAGCGCTGCGGATTTCTCTTTGCTGGTTGGTTTCAACTTTGTAAGGCCAACACAGCTGATACTCGAAGTCGCTGGGTTTTGAAAAAGCAGTGAGCTGACTGCGCTCTTGTTGATACTCGAGATTGTCGCTGCCGAATTTGAGACGGTTTTGGAGATGGTTTGATCGCTCAGGGCTTGTGCAGGAGCAGTAGGAAGCAGCAGGAATATGGACAAACCAGCCGCAATCAGCTTTCTCACTTTGACCTCCTAGTGCCCCTTGGGGTGCCAGACCGTCTTCACCTCCATGAGGCTGAGTATGTGTTCCAGCGTTCCCTTATTACCCAATCTCGCATAGCTGTTGGCGCGAATGACCCGCTTTATGGTCTCGGCGGCCATAATTTCAAGCTCAACCGCGTTTGAGGAACCCTCAACATCGATTGCGTTTACGTCCTGGTGTGAGGCGAGCCAGGAACCGATCTCTTTTTCGCTACCGGTGAGCATGTTCACTACTCCACCCGGAAGGTCGCTGGTTGCCAAGACTTCGGTAAGAGTGATGGCACTTAGCGGAAGTTTTTCACTTGCCACAACAACAACCGTGTTCCCCGAAACAATAGCTGGCGCAATTGAGTTCACCAGTCCAACCAGCGCACTCTCTTTAGGAGCAAGCACCGCGACAACACCGGTCGGCTGATTTGTTGAAATGTTGAAGTAAGGACCTGCGACCGGATTCATGCTCCCTGCCACCGAGTCGATCTTGTCGGACCAACCCGCGTGCCAAACCCAGGAGTCGATGGCTGCATCGACTTCAGCATTGGCTTTCGCTGCAGAAACACCAGTCATTGCTCGAATTTCAGCGACAAACTGCTCGCGACGCCCCTCCAGCATCTCAGCGATGCGGTAGAGGATCTGTCCGCGGTTATATGCAGTTGCCGATGCCCAACCAGGTTGTGCAGCACGTGCTGCGACCACAGCATCGCGGGCATCTTTGCGCGAACCTTGGGCAACGTTTGCCAGGAACTTGCCCTGGTGGTCGTTTAGCTCATAGGTTCGGCCAGACTCGCTGCGAGGGAACTTGCCACCGATGTAGAGCTTGTAAGTCTTTCTGACATCCAGACGCATTAGTTGCCTCCCTTTAGATAAGCCAGCAGGCCGTGACGACCACCCTCTCGGCCATAGCCAGATTCCTTGAAGCCACCGAATGGGCTGGTCGGATCAAACTGATTGAAGGTGTTTGCCCACACCACTCCAGCGTTTAGCTGATCGGCAAGCTTGAGGATTCTCGAACCCTTTTCGGTCCAGATGCCTGCGCTCAAACCAAACGGGGTGTTGTTGGCTTTGGTCACAGCCTCTGCTGGGGTGCGGAAGGTCATGACGCTAAGCACCGGACCAAAGATTTCCTCGCGAGCTACCGTGTTGGCGGGGCCCACACCACTAATCAAGGTTGGTCTAAACCAGAATCCGTTTCGTGGGAGATCGCAGTTTGGAGCCCAGAGCTCACCACCCTCTGAAGCCCCCTGCTTCACTAGTGACTCGATCTTTTCCAGCTGTGCTCTGGAGTTGATAGCTCCGATGTCGGTGTTCTTATCCATCGGATCACCAATGCGAAGCAGCTCCATGCGCTTCTTTAGCTTTTTCAAGAACTCATCGTGGATTGACTCCTGAACTAGAAGTCTTGAACCCGCGCAGCAAACGTGCCCCTGGTTGAAGAAGATGCCATTTACAACCCCCTCAACCGCCTGGTCCAAAGCGGCATCGTCAAACACGATGTTGGCCGCCTTGCCTCCAAGCTCAAGGGTTACCTTCTTGTTGGTACCGGCGACAGCTTTGGCAATCACTCGTCCAACATCGGTTGAACCGGTGAAAGCGACCTTGTTCACATCTGGATGCTTCACCAATTCAGCACCAGTGTCGCCAAACCCGGTCACAATGTTTACAACACCTTCGGGTAGCTCAGCCTGTTGGCAGATTTCGGCAAATAGCAATGCGGTGAGCGGAGTGCTCTCTGCTGGCTTTAGAACGACAGTGTTGCCAGCAGCCAAAGCTGGAGCAACCTTCCACGCCAGCATCATCAGCGGGAAGTTCCAAGGGATTACCTGGGCAGCAACACCGTGGGCCTTGGGGTTTGCGCCAAGCCCTGCATAGTCAAGCTTGTCCGCCCAACCTGCGTAGTAGAAAAACCAGGCCGCGACGGTTGGAATATCAAAATCGCGAGTTTCTTTGATTGGCTTGCCGTTATTTAGAGTCTCGGCAACCGCGAGTTCACGACCGCGCTCTTGAATGATCCGCGCGATTCGGTAAAGGTATTTCCCGCGCTCTGAGCCAGGCAGTTTGCTCCATACCTTTTCATAGGCGTGACGCGCAGCCTTGACGGCAGCATCAACATCTTTTTCGCTGCCGTGAGAGATTTCAGCCAATACCTCTTCGGTTGCTGGGTTGATGGTCTGGTAAAGGTTTGCAGGCTTGGAGAACTTGCCACCGATGAAGTGGCCATAGCTTTTCTCGAAGCTAACCAGGGAGCGAGACTCCGGTGCTGGTGTATATTCGAACATGGTCATCCTTTAGTCCACTGTCACATAGTCGGGGCCGGAGTAGTGGCCAGTCTTTAGCTTTTGTCGCTGCATTAGAACATCGTTTAGGAGCGATGAGGCACCGAATCTGAATAAGTCTGGGTTGAGCCAGGTCTCACCTGCGGTTTCTTTGACAACCACCAGATATTTGATGGCGTCCTTCGCAGTTCTGATGCCACCTGCTGGCTTCACACCGATTAGCTCACCGGTCTCTTCATACCAGTCACGAACTGCCTGCAGCATCAACATCGTGATCGGAATGGTGGCATTGACGCTCACCTTGCCGGTTGAGGTCTTGATGAAGTCGCCCCCTGCAAGCATCGCCAAATAGCTGGCTCGGCGGATGTTGTCGTAGGTCTGAAGCTCACCGGTTTCCAGAATCACCTTCAGGTGGGCATAGCTGCCGTCTGCTCGTTTACATGCTTCCTTCACGGCAACGATTTGCTTGTAGACCTCGAGGTAATCCCCAGCCAGGAAAGCTCCTCGATCGATAACCATGTCGATTTCATCGGCACCTGCTCGGACCGCATCTTTAGTGTCCTCTAGCTTCACCTTCAAACTTGCCCTACCCGAGGGGAAAGCCGTTGCTACCGCTGCGACATAGACACCCGAGTCACCCAGTGTGGCCTTCGCGTATTTCACCATGTCTCCATAGACACAGATAGCAGCAGGACGCGGGGTTGAAAGATCGGTGGGGTCTGGAGTGAGGGCCTTCAGGCAAAGACTCTTTACGCGTTCCGGAGTATCCATGCCCTCCAGCGTGGTGAGGTCCATCATTTTGATGGCGGCATCCAAGGCCCAGGCCTTGGATGAGGCCTTGATCGACCTGGTCCCAAGCGATGCTGCTCTGGCTTCGAGACCAACCTTGTCCACGCCGGGGAGTGAGTGCAGCCAGCGGCGCAGGCTCTGATTTGTAATCCGAGAGCCGACGATGGCTTCCGGTGAAATTGAACGCAATTTAGCTCCTTGCAGTACTAAGCCAGCCTACTCCTAGGCCAAGAACTTCACACCGGTCAGCTCTTCGCTGCTCTGCCAAAGCTTGGCTGCGATATCGAGATCACGAGAGCGAGTGGACCCCTTCAAAAGTTTCGGCTCACCCCACAGCTCCCACTTTGGCCCCACAAACTCGCCACCCTTCAAAGAGGCATCGGTTGCAGCTCGAAGTTGACTCTTAGCGCCAGCCTTTGCAGTCTGGGCGAAGCGATCTAGCTGGTGGGGGAAGTTTTCTTGCAGGCCGGTGATTGCCCAACCGGGGTGAGCAGCGATCGACTGCACTTTTGACCCCGAGAGCCTGGCCCTGACATCTAGTTCACGCGCAAACATGAGGCACGCAAGTTTGGTGTCGGCATAACGTTGCCAACGGTCATAGCGAGTCTCATCCGCGCCACGAATTTCATCAACGTCGGCAGTCTTGAGTTTGCCCCTGCGGTGGACCACGGAGGAGAGGCTGATCACTCTGCCGTTCACGGCATCGAGTTTTGACCAGAGTAAAGCTGTGAGCAGAAAGTGGCCAACATGGTTCGTGGCCATTTGGGATTCAATCCCCTCGATCGAGAGTTTGAAGTCGGGCCCCATTAGCCCTGCGTTATTCATAAGGAGATCAACGGATTCAATGCTCTTGGCAAACTCCCTGACCAGGTCCAGGTTTGAGATGTCCAGCACAACCTCGTTGACCTTGGCTTCTGGGTTCAGCGCCCTGACGCGATCGGCCGCCTTGGTGAGACGCTCTTCACGCCTCGCAATCATGGTTACCTGGTAACCAAGCTCTGCAAGAGCTTTGGCCGATTCGAAACCAAGGCCCGAACTGGCACCTGTTATCAAAGCGCGTTTCATGAGATTCAACCTCTTCATTGAGTTGGCCTTACCCCAGATTTAGCCGCACCTTTCGGCACGCCTAACCTAATGCATTTTGGGTTTTAGACTGAGTGCAATTACTCAAAGGTCGAGATAGCTTGCAAGCCAGTTCAAGGTTGACGCTGCGGCTCGGCATCACCCAAATCATCGGTTGGGGATCAGGCTTTTATCTCCCAGCAATCCTCGCGGTCCCAATTTCGGCATCGCTTGGCATCGATACCGATACCTTCTTCT
>JBEENY010000054.1:0-9283 GCA_041191905.1 Actinomycetota bacterium | reverse complement strand
TGGTCAAAGTAGGTCTTGAGGAAGAGGGAGCCCACGGCGGCGATATCCGCGGTCCAATTGTTGTGGGTAAGGTCCTTGAGTTTGTTGAGGAAGCTCAATCCAATGGAAAAACTATCCGCTGGTGCCAGGTTGAGGTCGCACCGGGTGTTGTAAACGGAATCGTTTGTGGCGCAAGAAACTTCTTTGTAGGCGACAAGGTTGTAGTCACGCTTCCAGGTGCTGCACTTCCAGGTGGTTTTGAGATTGCCGCACGCAAGACCTACGGCCATGTTTCTGACGGAATGATTGCATCATCCCGTGAACTGGGGCTGAGTGACGAGCACGACGGAATTCTCAGGCTTGAGACTTTGGGGCTAGATCCAGAAGTCGGAACTGACGCCCTTGAGCTTTTGGGATTGAGCGAATCTGCCGCAGAAGTCAATGTGACTCCGGACCGAGGTTACTGTCTCTCAATAAGGGGTATCGCCAGGGAGTATTCGCACGCTAGCGGGGCTGAATTTACTGACCCCGCTTCCAAAGTTGAAATTAATCAAGGGTCGGGCATCACGCTATCGGTATCAGATCAGTCTCCGATCCACGGCAAGCCTGGCTGCCCCAGCTTTTTCTTACTGGGAGTCGACGGCATTGATGCCAGTGCACCAACCCCAGGTTGGATGGCAAATCGCCTAAAGCTGGCCGGAATGAGGTCAATCTCTATCGCGGTAGATATCACAAACTACGTGATGTTGGAGCTCGGGCAGCCGCTGCATGCATACGACGCAGCCAAGGTCGTTGGCGGATTTTCGGTTCGCCGAGCCCAAAAGGGTGAGCAGTTAGAAACCTTGGATGGCAAGGTCAGGTCGCTGCACACCGAGGACCTGCTGATTTGTGACGACAAAGGTCCAGTGGGCCTTGCGGGCGTTATGGGTGGAGCAAGAACCGAGGTTTCAGACTCGACGACTTCCGTGATTCTTGAGGCAGCTAATTTCGACCCTATTTCTATTGCTCGGACCGCACGTCGACACAAATTACCTTCAGAGGCATCTAAGCGCTTCGAACGCGGCGTTGATCCGTTGGTTGCCAAGATTGCGGCTTCGCGAGCTGCGCAGCTGCTAATCGAACTAGCTGGTGGAAAACTAAACGGCACTGGGGCAACTTTCGACGCTGGCGTAGCCGCCACAGTCATCAGCATGCCGATTTCGTTCCCCACTGAATTGGTGGGTGCCGAATTCACAGCTGAGCAGGTTTCTGGCGCGCTCCATCAAATCGGCTGCGAGGTTAGTGTCGCGGGCGATGTCCTCCAGGTGACACCGCCGAGCTGGCGTCCAGACCTTACCCATAAGACTGATCTGGCTGAGGAAGTTGCCCGATTGGTGGGCTATGACAAGATCCCGGTTCGTTTGCCGGTAGCCCCTCCAGGCAGAGGGTTCACTCGCAAGCAGCAGCTTCGACGCCGAGTACTGGCTGGTTTGTCTGGCGCTGGATTCACCGAGGTATTGAACTACCCATTTCTTTCAGTTGAGCAGAACTCGATCTTCAGCTCGGGGGAGAGTGTGGTTCTCGAGAACCCACTTCAGGGTGATTTCGCAGAACTAAGAAAGTCACTTCTACCCGGCTTGATTCAGGCGGCTGCGCGCAATCTTTCGCGTAGCAATTTGGATGTTGCACTGATTGAGGAAGGTTCTGTTTTCTACCCCTCACTTGGCAAGGCGGTGTTGGATCTGCCGATTGGAAACAGCAGACCCACACCTGCTCAACTAGCGGAGCTCAATGCCTCAATTCCAGCGCAGCCCAGAATGATTGCTGGATTGCTCGTTGGCAATTGGCTCCCCCAGGGGCCTGGAGTGAAGCCAGTAGCGGTTGACTACTCTCATGCAGTTTCGGCTGTTGGGCTCATCGCCAAGGCAACCGGGGTTGAATACGAGCTTGTTCAAGCTCAACTAGCTGGCATGCATCCCGGTCGTGCTGCCAAGGTAGTGGTCGGGGGTCAAGAAATTGGCTTTGTGGGCGAATTGCACCCAGCCGTTTCAAAGGCAAACTACTTACCTGGTGCGGTTGCCGTGTTCGAACTTAACCTGGACAAGCTCAACGATCAAGCTCCAGAGGTATTGCAAGCCGGTGAGCTCCGCGTGATGACGGCCGCTACCCAGGATCTCTCGCTAGTGGTGCCTATCGATGTGTCGGCTGGTGCATTGGCAAGGGTAATCTCCGAGGGCGCTGGGGATCTACTCGAGTCTGTGTCTGTGGTAGATGACTATCGCGGCATGGGGATACCTGATGGGAAAAAGTCACTCACTTTTGGCTTAGTTTTCAGGTCGCCAGATCGCACTTTGACCCAGCAAGAAGCCTCACAGGCCAGGGATGCTGCGGTAGCGTTGGCGAACCAAGAATTTGGAGCGGAGCTAAGGGCTTAGATGGTTTTCAAAGTTGCAGTTGCAGGGGCAAGCGGTTACGTCGGCTCTGAACTGCTGCGCCTGATTGCAAACCACCCGCAGCTGGAACTGGGTTCTGTGACGGCAAATAGCAACGCCGGTAATCGCCTCGGCGACATACACCCCCACCTTCGCAGTTTCGCAGATCGCGTTTTGGAGCCAACCACCCACCAGGTGCTTGCTGGGCATGATGTGGTGTTCCTAGGGCTTCCGCACGGCACCTCGGCTGAAGTGGCAGCTGGCTTGTCAGCCGAGACCTTGGTTTTAGATTGTGGAGCGGATTTCCGACTAGATGACGCTTCAGCCTGGGAGAACTTCTACGGCACCAAGCACGCTGGCACCTGGTCTTATGGAATGCCTGAGCTGACACTGGCTGATGGAGGAAAGCAGCGTGGCAAACTCAGGGGGCTTCGGCGGATAGCCGTACCCGGATGTAACGTCACGGCAATCACCCTTGCCCTAGCACCAGGTTTTACCGCAGGTCTTTTTGATCCACGAGATGTGGTTTCCGTCCTCTCGGTAGGCACCTCTGGAGCTGGTAGAGCAGCAAAGGTTGAGCTCGCGCATGCCGAGATCCACGGTTCGGCCAAGGCTTACGGGGTAGGTGGTGTGCATCGCCACACTCCCGAAATTGAGCAGAACCTCTCTAAGGCTGCCGGTGATCAAGTCCAAGTTTCCTTCACTCCGGTTCTGGTTCCGATGTCAAGAGGCATCCTTGCCGTGAACACCGTGAAAACCAACTACCGATTCTCGGAGGCGGCGATGAGGGAGGCCTATGCACAGGCCTACTCTGATGAGCCGTTTATTGAGGTTTTGGCCGAGGGTCAGCCAATGACGGCCAGTGTCCTGGGTTCCAACTCGGTTCAAATCGCGCTGGAGTATGACGAGCATGCTCAGCGAGCGGTTGTTACTTGCGCCATTGACAACCTGGTGAAAGGCACCGCTGGTGCGGCGATTCAAAGCATGAACCTAGCCTTGGGAATTCCAGAGACGACGGGGCTAGAGGTAAATGGAGTTGCACCGTGAGCGTGACATTCGCTCAGGGGTTCTTGGCCACCGGAGTTAGGTGCGGACTGAAGTCTTCGGGAAATCACGACCTAGCTCTTGTGGTGAACCAAGGTCCACTCAAGGCTGGAGCTGCAGTCTTTACAACTAACCGAGCCAAGGCGAATCCGGTGCTCTGGTCCCAGGAAGTAATCAAGGATGGCCAGGTCGAGGCCATCTTGCTCAACTCCGGCGGTGCTAACTGCTACACCGGAGCGGAGGGATTCCAAACCACTCACCAATCTGCCGAATTGGTTGCCAATGGACTGGAGATTTCAGCGTCCGACGTCTTAGTTTGCTCAACCGGATTGATCGGTGAGCAGCTTGATAGAACAAAGCTTTTCTCAGGCGTTCGGGACGCTTTGGGCTCGCTCTCAGAGGCCGGTGGCGAATTGGCCTCCTTGGCAATTATGACCACGGATTCAGTACCGAAGCGGTCTGAGATTTCAGGGGCTGGCTACCGAATCGGTGGCATGGCGAAGGGTGCGGGCATGCTGGCTCCTGGCCTCGCCACCATGCTTGTGGTGATAACCACTGATGCAGTTATGGGCTCGGTTGAACTCGACAGTGCCTTACGTGCCGCCACCAGAGTGAGCTTCGATCGCTTGGATTCAGATGGCTGCATGTCCACCAACGATCAGGTGACCCTAATGGCTTCTGGTGCCTCTGGAACCAAACCCGAGCTATCCGAATTCACTGAGCAATTGACGAAGCTTTGCAAAGATTTGGCAATTCAGCTCCTGGAGGATGCCGAGGGTGCATCGCACTCAATTCATATCCGTGTTACCAACGCAGCGAGTGAGGATGAGGCGGTTGAGGTTGCTAGGGCGATAGCGCGCAACAACCTGTTTAAGGCAGCTATCTATGGCAATGACCCGAACTGGGGGCGCATTCTCGCTGCAGTTGGAACTACTCAAGCCCAGTTCGACCCCTATGACATTGATGTTTCAATCAACGGAGTGATGGTTTCTTCCGCAGGGGGTCCGAAAGAGGATCGGAACCTGGTTGATTTTTCTGAGCGTCGAGTTGACATTTTGCTGAATTTGAAGGTGGGTAATTCGGAGGCGACCGTGGTCACCAATGACTTGACACATGCCTACGTCACCGAGAACAGTGCGTATTCAAGTTGATGATTCCCGCGAACCAAGACCAGGCACTGGCTCAAATCAAAGCTCAAACGCTGATTGAGTCACTCGATTGGCTGCGCGAGTTTCACGGGAAGATTGTGGTCGTCAAATTTGGCGGCAATGCCATGGTTGATGAAGCGCTCCAGCAAGCTTTCGCTCAGGACATGGCTTATCTGAGATTTGTCGGCATCCGCCCGGTTGTAGTTCACGGAGGTGGGCCACAAATCACCGCCCGACTTGCACAAATGGGTATCCAGAGTGAGTTCAGGCATGGCTTTAGGTATACAGACGAACAAACCATCGGTGTGGTTAGAGACGTGCTGCGTAATGAGGTCAGCCAAAGTCTCGCTCAGATGATTGAGCAGGCTGGCGCTAGCTCACTAGTGCTATCAGGTGAGGATGACGACCTTTTCAAGGCCGAGAAGGTGACTGCCAAAACCGATCAGGGCGAAGTGGACCTCGGGCTTGTTGGCGAAGTTCGAACCGTGAATCCTAGGGCGGTGCTCGCTGCATTGGACCGGGGCGTCATTCCAGTGATCTCGACCGTGGCTCCCACGGTCATGGGTGAGTTACTAAATGTCAATGCCGATTTGGCTGCGGCATCGCTCGCGGTTGCACTCGGTGCAGAGAAGATGATGGTGCTCACCGATGTGGCTGGTCTTTACGCTGATTGGCCAAATCTGGACTCCTTGGTTTCAGAAATCTCCACTCAAGAGTTACGGGAGCTCCTGCCAAGACTCGAAAGTGGCATGATCCCCAAGATGCAAGCGTGTCTGGCTGCGGTTGATGGCGGCGTGCCGAAGGCTCACATTATTGACGGCAGAGCGCCACACAGCATTCTGCTTGAGATCTTCACTAGGGCCGGCGTTGGTACTCAGGTAACGAGGTAGAGATGACTAGACACTTTTTGAAAGACGATGACATCACCCCTGCGGAGCAGGCGGAGATTCTCGACTTGGCGATCGCGCTCAAAAAGCAGCCTTATAGCGAGAAGGTGTTCGCCGGACCCAAGACCGTAGCCGTCATCTTTGACAAAACCTCGACTCGCACCAGGGTTTCATTCGCGGTTGGCATTGCCGACCTCGGGGGAGTGCCTTTGATTATGGACTCCGGCACCTCGCAGCTCGGCGGCAAGGAGTCAGTGGCGGACACAGCACGAGTCCTTGAAAGACAAGTTGCTCAAATTGTCTGGCGAACCTATGGTCAGGCTGGGCTTGAGGAAATGGCGCAGAATTCGAAAGTGCCAGTCATCAATGCCTTGAGCGATAGCTGGCACCCATGCCAGCTGCTCGCGGACCTGATGACAATCAAGGAGCACTTTGGTCACACCGACAAGGTAAAGATTGCCTATGTCGGTGATGCCGCAAACAACATGGGAAACAGTTATCTAGTTGCCTGTGCGATGGCTGGAATGAATGTTTCTATCGCGGCTCCCCGGGGTTATCAACCCGAACGTCAGGTCGTTGAAAAGGCCAAGCGCATCGCAAGTCAGTTTGGAACTTCAATCGAGATTCACGAGCGACCTGAGGACGCCGTTAGACACGCTCATGTGGTAGCGACTGACACCTGGGTATCGATGGGTATGGAGAAAGAAAAGAACAAGCGAGTCAAGATTTTCTCCGACTACACCGTTACCGAGCGACTATTGAATTTGGCGGACCCCTCGGTGATTTTCCTGCACTGCCTTCCTGCCTACCGTGGCTATGAGGTGGCGGCTGAGGTAATCGACGGTCCTAGATCCTTCATTTGGGAAGAGGCGGAGAACCGTCTCCACGCCCAGAAGGCGCTGATGGTTTGGTTGGACCGTCAGCAGAAGCTAGCGAAGTAAACTCCTCACAGGTTTCTAAAGAGGTTCTATGGCACAGACAAATGACGCACTCTGGGGCGGGAGGTTTGCCTCTGGTCCAGATGACGCGTTGGCCGCGCTCAGCAAGTCAACGCATTTTGACTGGCGTCTTGCTACCTACGACCTCGCTGGCACGAGAGCCCACCTGGTAGCGCTAAACGCTGCCGGTTACCTCACAGACTCAGAGCACCAGAAACTCAGAAGCGCTACTGAAGAGCTGGAGGCAAAGGTCAGAAGCGGTGAGTTTCTGCCGAAGCAAAGTGAAGAGGATGTGCACGCGGCTTTGGAGCGGGGGCTCATTGAAATTGCAGGTCCAGACTTGGCTGGCAAGGTACGTGCCGGTAGATCTCGCAATGATCAAATCGCCACACTAATTCGCTCCTATCTGCTCGACTGCGCAGACCTAATCGAGGGGGAGCTGGTCGACTACCTTTCGGTTCTGGTCGAGCTAGCCAAAAAGCACCTCGGTGTTTCTATGCCCGGTAGGACACACTTTCAGCATGCTCAGCCTGTCTTACTCTCGCATCATCTGCTCGCTCACGCCTGGCCAATGGTGCGCAACCTGGAACGGCTTGAGAACTGGCGCAGTCGAGCTCGCCTATCTCCCTACGGAGCTGGAGCTCTAGCGGGCAATACTCTGGGCCTGGATCCAAACCTCGTTGCCAGTGAACTTGGCTTTGCAGGCACCACCCAGAACAGCATGGATGCCACTGCCTCCAGGGATGTGGTTGCCGAGTTTGCTTTTGTGGCAGCCATGATTGCGATTGATCTGTCTCGTTTCGCTGAAGAGATAATCGTCTGGTCGAGTTTTGAGTTTGATTACGTCAAGTTGGACGACGCTTATTCCACTGGCTCATCGATAATGCCGCAGAAGAAGAACCCGGACATCGCCGAGTTGGCAAGGGGTAAGGCTGGGCGAGTACTGGGGAACCTAACCGGGTTGATGACGACTTTGAAGGGTTTGCCGTTGAGCTACAATCGCGACCTGCAAGAGGACAAGGAGCCGGTGTTTGACTCGGTCGACACTTTGCTCCTCGTGTTGCCGGCGTTCACTGGCATGGTGAAGACCCTTAACTTCAATGTTGAGCGCATGGAGCGTTTGGCACCGATGGGCTTTTCACTTGCAACTGATGTTGCGGAGTGGCTGGTGAAGAAGGGCGTTCCCTTCAGGGTGGCCCATGAAATCACCGGTGAACTTGTTCGCGAGTGTGAACTTGCTGGCGTTGAGCTTTCCGAGGCTTCGGACGACTTATTGGCGCGGGTCTCCGATTTTCTTGAGCCTGCGGTTCGTGAGGTCACAAGGGTGTCCGTTGCAATTGCCGCCAGAAATGGCGCCGGTGGTACCGCGGCCTCAGAGGTTGAGAAGCAGCTAGTGCAACTGACTCAGCTGATCGCTCGAAAGGATTTCTAGTTGGCAACCCAAGAGACTCTGGCAAGTCAAAGCAACGATGGTTCGTTTTCACACATCGTTGACGAACTTAGATGGCGAGGTTTATTAGCTCTTACAACCGATGAGGCAGCGCTAAGAGCACAGCTCGAGATCCCAACTACCTACTACTGCGGATTCGATCCGACCGCTCCATCGCTGCACCTTGGGAACCTGGTTCAACTACTCACGATGCGCCGATTGCAGCTAGCGGGCCACAATCCACTAGCGCTAGTTGGTGGAGCTACCGGGTTGATTGGTGACCCTAAGCCAACCGCGGAGCGAACCCTGAACTCAAAAGAGACGGTCGCGCTTTGGGTGGAGAAGCTTGCAGCCCAAACCGGTCGGTTTTTGGATTACTCGGGCAAAAACCCGGCTCAGCTTGTCAACAACCTGGACTGGACGAGCGGCTACAGCGCTATCGATTTTCTTAGAGAAATTGGCAAGCACTTCCGCGTCGGGAAAATGCTTGCCAAGGACGCCGTTTCGGCCAGACTGACTTCAGACAGTGGCATCAGCTACACAGAGTTCAGCTACCAGATTCTGCAGGGGTTGGATTTCCTCGAGCTGTATCGAAGGTATGGCTGCGTCATGCAGTCTGGTGGCTCAGACCAATGGGGCAACCTAACTGCTGGCAGCGACCTGATTCACAAGGTTGAGGGTAAGAGCGTTCACCTCATTGCCACGCCGCTGATTACGAACTCAGACGGTAAGAAGTTTGGCAAGAGCGAGGGCAATGCGATCTGGCTGGATGCGGAGCTAACCAGCCCATATGCGATGTATCAGTTCTGGCTGAACACCGATGATGCAGATGTGATTGACCGACTAAAGGTTTTCACTTTCCTCTCCAGAGCAGAGATCGAGGAGTATCAGCAGAAGGTTGATTCCGAACCATTCAAACGAGAGGCACAACGCCGTCTGGCTCTAGAGGTAACTGAGCTAGTGCATTCTCCAGCTCAGGCCGAGGCAGCAAGAGATGCCTCTTTGGCTCTGTTTGGGTCGGGCGACCTGAGAGCGTTGGATGCTGAAACCTTGAAAGACGCCCTCGCTGAACTGCCAAGCGCACTCGTTGCACCTGGTGACAGCGTTGTCTCGGCGCTGGTGTCCAGTGGTTTGTGTGAGAGTAATGGTGCTGCAAGAAGGGCAATTGCCCAGGGGGCCATCTCTGTAAACAAGGAGAAGGTCGAGTCTGAGGATGCGACTCTGACCGATTTCCTGTCGGGATCCATGGCTGTTTTGGCTCGCGGCAAGAAGACTATGGCCGCTCTTTTTCTTCAGAAATAAGGGCAACACGCGAATCTCACAATCGATTTGACAGGTTTACCAAATCGTGACTAAGCTCTTCCGAGTTGTCCAAAGTTTGGCAAGATCCGCTGAGATCGCCGGCTCAAGTACAACAAATCCTCGAGATGAGAAATTAGGCCTTGCG
>JBEENY010000053.1:0-9341 GCA_041191905.1 Actinomycetota bacterium | reverse complement strand
CGCGGAGTCTTTCGACGCCTCTCCAGGGTTGAACCTTAGGTTCTCCAGAAGTGCTACTCCCCCAGAGGCAAGCATCTTGACTGCTGCTTTAGCTTTCGGGCCAACGGTTTCCTCGGAAAACACAACTGGCTGTCCCAGTAGCTGCTCAAGGCGTTCGGCAACCGGTGCGAGCGAGTACTTGGCTTCCGGAGCACCCTCTGGGCGACCAAGGTGCGAGCAAATCACTACCGATGCACCCTGGTCAACCAAAAGCTTGATAGTTGGCAGGGATGCGCGGATGCGACCATCGTCAGTAATCTGACCGTCTTTGATTGGAACGTTCAGGTCACAGCGCAGAATCACTCGCTTGCCAGCAAAAGACTGGCCTTTGATGGTCCTGAGCATTAGAGCTTGGATGCAACCAAAGCAGTCAGCTCAACCAGGCGGTTGGAGTAACCCCACTCGTTGTCGTACCAGCTAGAGAGCTTGACGGTGTTGTCGATGACGCGAACCAAACCAGCATCGAAGATCGAGCTGTGTGGGTCGGTAACGATGTCTGAGGAAACGATTGGGTCCTCGGTGTATAGGAGCACACCCTTTAGTGGCCCCTCGGCAGCAGCCTTGTAGGCAGCCTTGATCTCATCTACGGTTACAGGCTTCTCAGACACCAGGGTTAGGTCAGTGATTGAGCCGGTTGGAACTGGAACACGAAGCGCGAAGCCATCTAGCTTGCCCTTCAGCTCTGGTAGCACAAGGCCAATAGCCTTAGCAGCACCTGTGGTTGAAGGCACGATGTTGATTGCTGCGGCACGAGCACGACGAAGATCCGAGTGTGGACCATCCTGCAGGTTCTGGTCAGCTGTGTAAGCGTGCACGGTGGTCATCAGACCGTTCTTGATTCCGAACTTGTCGTTGAACACCTTTGCCAGCGGTGCAAGGCAGTTGGTGGTGCAGGAAGCGTTGGAGATGATGTGGTGCTTTGATGAGTCGTACAGGTGCTCGTTTACACCGATCACGAAGGTTGCGTCCTCACCGGTTGCAGGTGCGGAAATGATTACCTTCTTGGCACCCGCCTCGATGTGCTTCTTGGCATCAGCTGCATCGGTGAAGCGGCCAGTTGACTCGATAACGATGTCAACGCCCAGGTCGCCCCAGCCCAGGTTTGCAGGATCGCGCTCAGCAAGCACCTTGATCGCCTTACCGTTCACAATGATGCTGTCTCCCTCGACGGAAACTGCTGCGTCTAGACGGCCGGTTACAGAGTCATACTTCAGTAGGTGAGCAAGACCCTTAGGGTCAGATAGGTCATTTACTGCAACGATCTCAAGCTCGGAATTCTGGGCTAGTGCGGCACGGAGGTAGTTACGTCCAATGCGGCCAAAACCATTGATACCAATACGAGTCACGGGAGTTCTCCAGTTTCTGGGAAAAGTGAATTATTTAGTGCTCCACGCGCCTTTGGGCGGACCGGATTAGCCTAGCAGTAGCGAGCGAGATGCCACCTTTACGCTGGCAAATCTTTTCGCAACATCCTCCCAGTTGATGATGTTCCAAAATGCCTTTACATAGTCCGCTTTGACGTTCTGGTAGTCGAGGTAGAAGGCGTGCTCCCACATGTCCAGCATCAGCAGTGGAACGTTGCCCAGTGCGATGTTGCCCTGCTGGTCATACATCTGACCAATGATTAGGCGGTTTCCTAGAGAGTCCCAGGCTAGGTATGCCCAGCCAGAGCCCTGAATGCCAACCGCGGCAGCGCTGAAGTGGTTCTTGAAGGCCTCAAAAGATCCGAAGTATTCGTCAATTGCTGCCTTGAGCTCACCCTCCGGGGTGCCTGACTCTGGAGAGAGGTTTTGCCAGAAAACGCTGTGGTTTACGTGTCCACCCAGGTTGAAAGCCAGGTCCTTCTGAAGCTTTGGAAGGTTCGCGTAGTTACCCTCTGCACGAGCCTGCTCCATTGCAGCCAGAGCTGCGTTCGCTCCGGTTACGTATGCCTGGTGGTGCTTGGAGTGGTGTAGCTCCATGATGCGGGCTGAGATCTGTGGCTCAAGAGCTGCGTAGTCGTATCCAAGTTCTGGAAGGGTGTAGGTCATTTCGGTCTCCATTCGTAAGGATTAAGCGAGAAAAATCGAGGATTTATTCCTCTAGTAAGTCGTTGATGGCGGACTCGGTGTCCGGAATTCCAAGGTCTGCGGCCTTTCGATCAGCGGTTGCGAGCAACCTTCTAATCCGACCAGCAATGGCATCCTTGGTCATCGGTGGATCTGCAAGACGGCCTAGTTCATCAAGCGATGCATCGCGGTGCTTCAGCCTGAGCTCACCCGCATACTTCAGGTGGTCTGGGGCACCCTCACCGAGAATTTCCAGAGCTCGCTGGACACGGGCACCTGCAGCAACTGCAGCCTGAGCGCTTCTTCTGAGGTTTGCATCATCAAAGTTGGCGAGCCTGTTCGCTACCCCACGAACCTCACGGCGAGTCTTTAGGTCTTCCCACTTCTTTAGTTGCTCAACACAACCCATCTCCTTGAGAAGCTGGGTAATCCCATCTCCGTCGCGGACCACGACTCGGAACACGTTTCTCACCTCGCGCGCCTTAGCGACCACGCCCAGTCTTCGGGCAACTCCAACTAGCGCCATCGCGGACTCATTTCCAGGAGCGGTGACTTCCAGTGAGGTTGATCGACCGGGGTCGGTTATGGTGCCGTGAGCAAGGAATGCGCCTCTCCAGATCGCTCTTGCCTCATCCATGGTTGAGGACACCAAGGTTGCAGGGAGACCACGGACTGGTCGACCCTTGTTGTCGATCAGTCCAGTTTGACGAGCCAACAATTCACCTTCGCGCAGCACACGAATCTGGTATCCACTTTGACGTCTAAGGCCAGTGGCAGAGATGACAGAGAGTTCGGACTGGATGCCGTAGAGCTCCAAAATCGCTCTCGAAATTCTTCTAGCCAGGGTTGGGGAATCTAGCTCGACTTCGATCGCAATTCGCCCCGAGATCAAGTGCAATCCCCCGGCAAAGCGCAAGATGGTGGCAAGCTCAGCGGCGCGCTCGACACCCTTGGACATTGGAACCCTAGCCAGCTCCTCTTTGATGGCCTGAGTCAGTGGCATTACTCTCTCCCCAAATCTCTGTGTGACACCGAGAGTGTCACGTCAGGTTCAGCCGCCAAAAGGGCGGCAATCTTGTTTGCAATTGCTACAGAGCGGTGTTTTCCACCCGTGCAGCCGATTGCGATGGTTGCGAATCTCTTGTTCTCAGTGCGGTACCCGTTGAGCACCTGCCTGATGGCGGCGACATAGTGATCAATGAACTCTTGTACCCCAGGCTGAGCGAGAACGTAACTTGATACCTCTTCATCATTGCCAGTCTTAGCGCGAAGCGATTCCTGCCAATGAGGGTTAGGGATGAATCTCATGTCAGCCACAAGGTCTGCGTCAGGCGGCAGACCGTATTTGAAGCCGAAGCTCATCACGTTTACCTTGAGGGCCTTTGAGTTTGTGGCGAAGGCCTCGGCCACGCGATTGGTGAGCTGGTGAACATTTAGATCAGAAGTGTCAAAGACAATGTCTGCGCTCTCACGCAAGTTCAGTAGTTCCCTGCGCTCCCTGGTAATGCCGTCTAGAACGGTGCCCTCCCCCTGCAATGGGTGAGGTCTCCTAACCGATTCAAAACGCTTCACCAGCGACTGGTCACTGGCCTCTAGGTAGAGAAGTCGAACATTGATATCGCGGGCTCGAAGCTGGCCAAGGTAGGTCTGTAGTTCGTTGAAGAATTCGCCACCGCGGACATCGATGATTACCGCAATGCGGGGCAATGTGGCCTTGCTCAGGCTGAAGAGATCTGAAATTGGACCCAGTAGCTGAGGAGGTAGGTTGTCGATTACATACCAACCCTGGTCCTCCAGTGCGTTTCCAACTGTTGATCGACCCGCACCCGACATGCCCGTAACAACGAGAAGTTCTGGTTTTCTACTGGATTCCATAACCTCCCCTTCGGCGTGTCGCTACAAGGTTAGTCCTTCGGCGTGTCGCGCGTTAGGGATTTTCAGAATCAGCGAGTGAATCTTGCACTAACTGTGCAAGTTTTGGCCCAAATCCAGGCAGTGACTCGATCTCCGCGAGCGAAGCCAGTCGAATTCTCTTGAGTGAGCCGAAGCGCTTGAGCAAAATCCTGGCTCGTGACTCACCCAATCCAGGAATCTCCAACAGGGTTGATGAAATTGTTTTGGAACGAGACTTTCGCTGGGCGGTGATTGCAAAACGGTGAGCTTCGTCTCGAATTCGCTGTAGTAAGAAAAGCTCCTCGCTGGTTCGAGGGAAAATCACTGGGTAGTCAGAATCTGTAGTGAAGACCTCTTCCAAGCGCTTGGCAAGGGTCGCAACCGTTATGCCTTCAACTCCCGACTCTCCCAACGCCCTCAGTGCTGCATTTCGCTGCGGCAATCCCCCATCAATTAGCAGTAGCGATGGGCGGTAGCTGAAACGGTCTGAGACGCCAGAGTCTTCTCGCAGATACTTGAGTCTCCGACTCAAAACCTGATAAATCGACTCGGTGTCATCACTGGATTCGAGATTGAATCTTCGATAGTGGTCTTTTTTCGGAAGACCATCTTCAAACACCACCATTGAGCCCACGACGCCCGTGCCACCAAGGTGTGAGATGTCAAAGCATTCAATTCTCAGTGGTGCATTCTCCATGCCCAAGGCTTTCTGGATACCTGCTAGGGCATCGGCTCTGGCCGTGAAGTCAGAAGAGCGTTTGAGTTTGTAGCTCTGCAATGCATGAGCCGCGTTTGTGTTTGCGGTTTGCTGGAGTGTTGCCTTATCCCCTCGCTGCGGGACGGAAACTACACAGCCGGACCCTCTGAGCTTGCTCAGCCAAGTCTGGAGCTGAACCTTATCCTCTGGCATTTCTGGAACCAGAATCTGTTTTGGAACCTCGACTGGATCCAGGCCAGGTATTGGCGTGTAGATCTCTTGAATGAGGTACTCAACTAACTCGGCGTTGGATCGATCGAGTTCAAGATCAACCACCATGGACCGGTTACCTCGGATTCGACCACCGCGGATTGTGAAGATTGAAACGGCTGCAGAAAGGTCATCGCGAGCGATCCCTATTAGGTCGGCGTCAGTCTGGTCCGAGAGCACTACAGTGCTTTTCTCCAAGACTTTCTCCAGTGCCGCAACGTCGTCTCGCAGGTTGGCAGCCAACTCGTAGTTTTGATCCTCAGATGCTTGTTGCATACGTTCTCTGAGCTCTTTGACGTGGTCATCACTACCAGCGGCAATGAAATCACCAAGTCGTTTGGCCAGGGCCTTGTGCTCTGGAGCTGAAATCCGTTGAACGCAGGGAGCCGAGCACTTGCCGATTTCGGCGAGTAGGCAGGGTCGATTCTTGGCTTGTGCCTCTTGATAGACCCCTTTTGAGCAGGTTCTGACGGGGTAAACCTTGATAAGCGTGTCGAGCGTTTCTCTTACCGCCCAAGACTGCGTGTAGGGACCGAAGTAGCGAACGCCCTTAAGTTCTCGATTGCGAGTTATGAAGGCCCTGGGAACCGACTCGCTCATCGAAATTGCTAAATAGGGGTAGGACTTGTCGTCCCTAAAGCGAACGTTGTAGGGCGGATCGAATTCCTTGATCCAGGTGAACTCAAGTTGCAACGCCTCGTACTCGGAGGCAACAATCGTCCACTTCACATCGCTAGCGGCAAGCAGCATTCGCTGGGTTCGTTCGTGAAGCTTGTTCAAGGGCCCAAAGTAGTTCGTCAGGCGAGCTCGAAGGTTCTTCGCCTTCCCCACATAGAGAACCCGGCCAGTGGCATCAATGAATCGGTAGACCCCAGGAGCGGTGGGTATCTCCCCGGTTTTGGGTCTGAAGGAGAGATCCTGCGCCATTACTTTTCCAGCAACTCAGCGAGGAATTTCCCGGTGTGAGACTCCTTGACCTTAGCCACCTGCTCAGGTGTGCCCTCGGCAACGATCAATCCACCGCCTGAGCCACCCTCGGGACCTAGGTCTATTACCCAGTCAGCACAGCGAATCACATCAAGGTTGTGCTCGATGACTATTGCGGTGTTGCCCTTGTCCACCAATCCCGCCAAGACCAACAGCAGTTTTCTGACGTCCTCAAAGTGCAATCCGGTAGTTGGTTCATCCAACACATAGACAGTCTTGCCCGTAGACCTGCGTTGCAACTCAGTAGCAAGTTTCACTCGCTGTGCCTCGCCCCCCGAAAGCGTGGTAGCACTCTGACCAAGCCGGACATAGCCGAGACCGACATCTACCAGAGTGTCGAGATATCTTGCGATTGAGGCAATTGGCTTGAAAAACTCAGCTGCCTCAGAGATGGGCATGTTCAGCACATCGCCGATGGACTTGCCCTTGTATTTGACCTGCAGAGTCTCGCGGTTGTACCGAGCTCCCTTGCAGTCCTCGCACATCACATAAACATCGGGTAGGAAGTTCATTTCGATACGGATGGTGCCATCACCCGCGCAGGTTTCACACCTACCGCCCTTGACGTTGAAAGAGAATCGCCCCTGCTGGTAACCACGGACTTTGGCCTCTGGGGTTTCGGCAAACAGCGCTCGAATCTTGTCAAACACTCCGGTATAGGTTGCAGGGTTTGATCTTGGTGTTCGACCAATTGGAGCTTGATCAACGTGCACAACCTTGTCTAGCTGCTCAAGACCCTCGACCCTTAGGTGTCTGCCCGGGACACCCTTGGCACCGTTTAGCTTGTTCGCGAGCACCTGATAGAGAACGTCGTTCACAAGCGATGATTTACCTGATCCAGAAACTCCCGTAACCGCGGTCATAACGCCGAGCGGGAACTCAACATCAACATTTCTCAGGTTGTTTTCCTTCGCCCCGACAACCTTTATGAAACGCGACTTGTCGATCTTGCGGCGCTTTTTGGGGGTTTCAATCCGGATTCGACCAGCAAGGTAGTCTCCGGTGATAGAGCTTTTGTTAGCCAAGAGGTTCTTGTAGCTTCCAGAGTGAACCACCTCGCCGCCGTTTACTCCCGCACCGGGACCGATGTCCACCAGCCAGTCAGCGGTTCGAATGGTGTCCTCATCGTGCTCGACCACGATCAAGGTGTTTCCTAGATCCCTGAGGCGTTCGAGGGTTTGAATCAATCGAAGATTGTCTCGCTGGTGAAGGCCGATGCTCGGCTCATCCAGAACGTAGAGCACTCCGGTAAGACCAGCTCCGATCTGAGTCGCAAGGCGAATTCGCTGCGCTTCACCGCCGGATAATGTCCCGGCACTGCGTTCAAGCGAGAGGTAGTCAAGCCCCACGGCCAGCAAGAACTCGAGTCTGGCCCGAATCTCGCGCAGCACCTGAGCAGCAATCTGTGCTTCCTTGTCATTGAGTGAAAGGGCATCAAAGAATTCGTGGGCCTTCGCCAAGCTCAGGGTGGCAACATCGTGAATCGACTTGTCCCCCACCTTCACAGCAAGAACTTCCGGCCGCAATCTCGCACCATCACAGGCCGGGCATGGAATCTCTCTCAGGAACTCAGCCCACTTGCCCCTAGCCCAGTCGCTGTCGGACTCGAGGTAGCGGCGCTCAACGTATGGCAGGACACCTTCAAACCCAGAGGTGTAGCGCATCTCGCGCCCATACTTGCTCTTCCAGCGGACCTGTACCTCGAAGTTGTTTCCGTTTAGAACGGCATCCTTGATTTCATCAGAGAGCTTCTCCCAAGGTGTGTCCAATGAGAATTCGAGGTCGTCGGCTAGACCCTGGATGAGCCTGGTGAAGTAGTTGTAGAGACCCTTGCCCTGTGTTGACCAGGGCAAAATCACTCCCTGATTTATGGAGGTTGCTGGGTCGCCAATGACCAGTTCGCCATCAACCGCTTGCTTAGTGCCGAGTCCACTACAGGCTGGACAAGCCCCAAATGGTGCGTTGAATGAGAAGGTTCTGGGTTCAATCTCGGTGAGGGTCAGCTCATGCTCATTTGGGCAGGAGAGTTTTTCACTAAAGGTGCGCTTGGTTCCATCGTCGACAAAATCTACGATTACTCGCCCATCAGCTAGCTTTAGCGCGGTTTCAACCGAGTCTGTGAGCCGGGATTCGATGCCGTCTTTGATCGCCAGGCGGTCAACCACAACCGAGATGTCATGCTTGAAACTCTTCTTTAATGCCTTCGCCTCACTGAGGACAACCGCTTCTCCGTCTACCACAGCGCGGGCGTAGCCCTGTGACTGCAGGGATGCAAACAGGTCAACAAATTCCCCCTTTTTCTGCTGCACGATAGGAGCAAGCAGCTGAAATCGGGTTCCATCTTTTAGGGCAAGCAGCTGGTCAACGATGGCCTGCGGAGTTTGCTTTGCGACCGGCTCACCGCACTCGTGGCAGTGTGGAACGCCGATCCTTGCCCAAAGCAGTCTCAGGTAGTCATGAATCTCGGTAATGGTTCCGACAGTGGATCTTGGATTTCGGTTTGTCGACTTCTGATCAATCGAAACCGCAGGCGATAAGCCCTCAATAAAGTCAACATCGGGTCTGTCCACCTGCCCGAGAAATTGCCTGGCATACGCGGAGAGCGACTCTACGTAGCGGCGCTGGCCCTCTGCAAAGATGGTGTCGAAGGCAAGCGACGACTTTCCAGACCCCGACAGTCCGGTGAAGACAATGAGTTTGTCCTTGGGGATTTCGAGATTCAGGTTTTTTAGGTTGTGAACACGCGCCCCCTTTATTGAGAGCTTGTTTCCCTGTGGGCTTTCGATATTCACCCGAGAAGTTTACGCATGACCCGCTGACTCTATTTGCCTTAGCTCTTTCTTGAGCTCGGAAATCTCATCACGGATTCTCGCCGCCAACTCAAACTTGAGCTCTTTGGCGGCTTCACGCATCTGGGAGTCGAGCTCCATGATGGTTTGCAGCAACTGCTCCCTACCCTGGCTGCCGATGTTTTTACGACCACGCATCGGAGTCGATGCAACTTTTCTCGCCGGCTCTTTCTTCAGATTTTCAAGCAGCTGTTCGGTGTCAACCTCTTCGCGCATCAGGGCATCTGTGATATCCGCGATCTTCTTGCGAAGTGGTTGAGGATCAATGCCGTTGGCGAGGTTGTAAGCAACTTGTTTTTCGCGTCTACGGTTGGTTTCCTCGATAGCGCGGGCCATGGAGTCTGTGACCTTATCGGCATACATGTGAACCTCGCCGTTCACGTTTCGAGCGGCACGACCTATGGTCTGAATTAGTGAGGTGGTTGATCTTAGGAAGCCCTCCTTGTCGGCATCCAGAATTGCAACCAGGGAAACCTCAGGCAGGTCCAGACCCTCGCGGAGCAGGTTGATGCCAACCAGCACATCAAAGATGCCCTGGCGCAGCTCGCGCAGTAGTTC
>JBEENY010000052.1:0-10128 GCA_041191905.1 Actinomycetota bacterium | reverse complement strand
AAGATCGCTGAGACCAAGATGTCAGACCTAAACGCGAATGACGTCGACGCAGCAGCAAAGATCATTGCTGGAACCGCTCGCTCCATGGGCATCACCGTAGAGCAGTAACAAAAACTCAAAACCAAACTAAGTCGTGGGATCGGGGCGCTTCCCCGGGCAAACCACGGACTGTGACCAAGTAAGGAAAAGCAGAATGGCAAAGCGCTCAAAGGCCTATCAGGAGGCCGCAGCAAAGATCGAAGCTGGCAAGCTGTACAACGCCGAAGAGGCAGCAGCTCTAGCAATCGAGACCGCTGGAAAGAAGACCAACTCAACCGTCGAGGTTGCACTCAAGCTTGGAGTGGATCCTCGTAAGGCCGACCAGATGATCCGTGGCACTGTCTCGCTGCCACACGGAACCGGTAAGGTCGCCCGCGTAATCGTGTTTGCTAACGGTGCCGCAGCAGACGCAGCTCGTGAGGCTGGAGCCGACGAGGTTGGATCTGACGAACTGATTGCAAAGGTTGAGGCCGGTTGGACCGACTTTGACGCTGCAGTTGCAACTCCTGACCTAATGGGTAAGGTCGGTCGTCTAGGTAAGGTGCTAGGTCCTCGTAACCTAATGCCAAACCCAAAGACCGGAACCGTAACCATGGACACCGCTAAGGCAGTGACCGACATCAAGGGTGGCCGTATCGACTTCCGCATCGACAAGCAGTCAAACCTTCACTTCGTAATCGGCAAGGCAAACTTCACCCAGGCTCAGCTTGCTGAGAACCTAAACGCAGCTATGGACGAGGTTGTTCGTCTAAAGCCATCTACCTCAAAGGGTAAGTACCTACTAAAGGGTGCCGTCTCGACCACCTTTGGTCCTGGCATCGCACTTGATGTAGCAACTTTTAGCTAAAGGCTTTTTAGCCAGCTGTAAAGCGCCAGCGTGCTCGCACAATCTTCTTGGTTGTAAGCGATCACCTGGCGCTTTAGCTTTTCTGCCTCCGGATAATTGTCAGTCAGTAGCTCCAGGTACTGGTCGTAGTACTCCATAGATCCCATTGCTTCTTTGACGTCTGAACCTCGGCCAAAGCCATAGAAAGCCTCGAGTTTCTTGATGCTGTAGCTCTCTTGAGAGATCACCAGGGAAGCCTTGACAACCTTGTAGAGGTCGACGAAAACTCCAGACTCAATAAGGTCAGCTACCTCTTTTTGGTAACTGCCGAAGCGCTCCGCCAAGCGCTTTAGGGCAGCCTGCTCGTAGTTGGCGTAGTGGTAGATCTTGCTTCCTGGAAATTCACTTTGGCGCCTGAGGGCATCTTCCATAAACCACTCGAATGCCGCTTTTTCCTCGACGCGATCATCAGCCCACTGATGGTGAAACTGCTCCCCAGACTCGACCGAGGAGAAACCGAACAGGTACTCCAAGCCTCCCGCTTCTTGGAAGAAGCTGAAACCCTCGAGATCGAAAAAGATGTCGCCTGGGTTGAGATCGGGGAGTTTATCGAGCTCCTCACGGGAGACAACTTCGTGAACATGCATGCCGGTCTCATAGAAGTGCTGCTGCAATCTTGCTTGGCGAGCAAGCTTTGCCACTGCGTCGCTAGATAGCTTGTCGGTGTCGCCACTGAACTGAGCAAGCTCACGAACCGTTTTCACGCCTGCGCGATGAAGCGATTCGAGTTGAGGTCTCGTCATCCCAGCCACCAATTGCAGGTGGCCGGTTTGCCTACGCATGTGGTCACATAGCAGCGGATACTCGCAAAGCTCGCAGTAGCTTGATGCTTCGCAAATGAGAGACCCGATGTCCTCTAGTCGCTGCGGATCTTCATCGATGAGCGCATTGATCTGCGAGAAAAGTTTCTCTCGAGCTGGAATCAGTTGCCCAATCAGGCTCATGGGCTCAAATGCTGCCAACTCTCTGGAGCCAAGAATCAGGCCGTGTGGTTTGTCCGAACCCAATCCCAGATTTCTTAGGGCATCCGCGTAGAGCGCTACCTGGTTCTGATACTCGGGTTTCGCTGACGTTGAGAGCTTGGCATCCCAGGCTGTGTAGCCATCTTCACGAGGACCAACCTGGACTGCGGAAAGACCGGAGTCGGTAAACACAAGTTCATAATCTGCTCGCACCAGAAAGTCTGGGCGACCCGAGAAAGGCAGCTCCCCGCTACCGCCAAAGACTGTGCCCTGGTAGATAACTGGCACGCCACTTGAGGCAAGGTCCAAAGTGGCATCCAGTGAGTTGGTACTTGGCGCTTGAACTAGATCACCGAGGTTGTAGAGCAGTTCTTGCTCTAATTCGGTTTCGAACTTCATTCCGTAACGAATTGCCAGATTGTCTGGTGCCTTGTAGAACTGCTCAACCAGATCGCGAACTCCCGAGACCCCCAGTTCGCGAGCGGTGGCAACTCTGGTGCAGTGCTCACACTGCGAACGCATTAGGTCTCGAGAGTCGAAACTAAGCGTGTTACCCCGTTTTCTCATGCCCTTAGTTTGTACCTAGGGGGTGACAATTTGAAGTCAAAACTGACAGTTTCCACAAGCCAAAAACCCATCTAAACTCACTTAGGAAAATCTGGAGGAATGGGGAACCGTGGCTAAGGCGGACTTCAAGGCACTGAGACACGTGCTGGTTGTAGAGAACGAGCCACTGATGCGCGACCTGTTATCCAAAGCTCTCGAGAGTGCCGGCTTTATCGTGACCAGCGCGGCAAACGCAGCGGATGCCATGAGATCTGTCAAGGTTATGGACCCAGATGCGATGGTCGTAGATATCGAGCTCGGCCCTGGCCCAAATGGATTTGACCTAGCCGACGCCGTATCTGTTCTTTCACCAGAGGTGGGAGTGGTTTTTCTAACCAACCTTCCAGACCCTAGATTTGGCGGCAAAGACTCCACAGCGGTTAAGCGCAACCAGGGTTACCTCCGCAAGACAGCCATCAACACCGGTGCTGAGTTGGTTGATGCAATCGAAGCTGTGCTTCGTGACCGAGTAACCAAGGAGTACCGTCACGACCTAGCTTCAAACCGCCCATTCTCCGCACTATCTCAGCGTCAGATAAACACCCTGCAGTTGGTTGCCGAGGGTAAGACCAATGCCCAGATTGCGGCACTGCGAGGCACAACTGTGCGTGCCGTCGAGGGCATGCTGACCCGGATTTTTGAAGCGCTCGAGATTGACCCTAAGGGTTCTAACCCGAGGGTTGAGGCAACCGCGAGATACCACGCTCTCAGATCCCAGGTAGAGACGGTTGCCTAAAACACAAACTGCTTGGCAAGCCCTCGGGGATAGCAAGTCGCTGAACTGGCGAACCCACATCCTGTTCGCGATTCCAGCACTGGGTGTTGGCTTGGTGTTCGACCCCTCCCGACTGGGCGGTGACTACAGTGCCTGGCTGGTTCTTGCACTACTCGCTCTAGCCGTGACGATCATCTCAATAGAGGGCCTGTCACAACTTCTTGGAAAAAACAGTTGGCAAAAACCAAGACCTTTCACGGTTGCCGGAATCTTGATCACCGCAGGGTTTATTCGCGGTGCGACATTCGTTGTAGCCGGTGGTGCCCTGGAGATGGTGCCTGAAACCGACCTAGGTTTTCGACTAATCGGTGGCCCGGTTTTCACTCTCACCGTTTACCTTTTGATGAACTCCCTAGTTTCTGCTCACCTTGCCCAGCGCAAGCTCTCAGCGGAGCTGGAGTTGGAGCGCGAGAACTTGGAGTTCTCGAAACGAAGCTTTGAATCCGAGCTGGTTCGCCTTCGTGATGCGCAGATACTGAGGGTGAGAGAAAGCGTGATCCCTGCGGTTTGGGAATTAGGCAAGCTGCTGCGTGACGCCAAGCTATCGAAGAACGCATCAAGAGCAATCCAGGCCTTGCGCGAACTAAACGACAATATCGTTCGCCCGCTCTCTCACAACCTGACCCGTTCTTTTGAGTTGCCAACGCTTTCAAAGTCACAGAGTCAACTGGCACAGTTGGGGCAGTTCGTGCTACCAAGCCACATCACGTTTAACCGAGTGCTGCAGTTGGGCACTTTGGTGCCGTTTATTGTGATCATGAGCTACTCAACAGCGTCGGCACTCTCGGGGCCGATAATCGCCCTATTGGTTTCTGCGGTGGCGTTGACGATGTTCACCACCCAGATTTGGCTCTATCGAAAGCTCTTTGGCAAATTCGAGATTCCACTTCTGGCAGCCTTCGCCCTCACAGTGACCATCGGTGTTGTGATGGGGTTATCAACCTGGGTCATGGTGCAGATCCCAATTCTTGAACTACCAAATCGAATCGTTGCTCAGTCAACCGCCTTTTTCATTGTGACCATGACCCTGATGTTCGGTATCGCGGTCACTGGATTGCAGCGAGATCGAGCCATTGAAGAGTTGGGTGAGATCGTTGAGGACCTCAGGGTGCTCAACACTCAGCTGAGACAGCGCGTATGGCTCAGTCAAAAAACTCTTGCCACCGAGCTACATGGCTCGGTTCAGTCCGCTCTGAATGCAAGTGCAATGCGTCTTGCTCAGCTGGAGAACCCAACTGAGCAAGACCTGGATAGAGTGCGTCAAGACATCGACAATGCCCTGGCCAAACTGGGCCGAGAAGACTACCTAGCCGGAGAGAGTTTTGAGGATCTAGTCGAGCAGATTTGTGAGCTCTGGGATTCTGCCTGTCAGATCAACTACCGACTCTCGGATTCCGCATCTAACGTGCTGACCGAAAACTCAGCCGCCGCCTACTGCACCCTCGAAGTATTGCGCGAGGCGGTAAATAATGCGATCAAGCACGGCAGCCCAAAGACAATCGACATTTCAATCGACGCACTCGGTGAGCTATTGGAACTAAAGATTCAAAACGATGGCTCACCGGTGCAGCGTTCGAGCTTTGGATTGGGTAGCCAGATTTTCCAAGAACTTACGCTGGACTACTCGCTTACCGGCTCAGCCCCTATTTTGTTCAGCGCGAAGATACCAATCAGCCAAGAAGAGCCTGCACCTCAGACTTTGTAGGGGGCTCACAGCCCTGGCGCTCGCAAACCAGACCTGCGGCCACAGCGGCAAACCTTGCAGCTGTGATCAACTCAGCCTCACCAAGCTCGGACAGTCGCTGCCTGGGATTAGAACCCAGTACATCTCGATCAAGTAGTTCACCTAGCAGGTTTGCCATGAAGGTATCCCCGGCTCCTACTGTGTCAACCAAGCTCACCTTCGGCGCCGGAACATCAATTCGCTTACCCATGCGATAGAGCGAAGCGCCATCACCACCGCGGGTGATCACGACAAGTCGACCAGCATCACTCCAGGCGTGGGCAACATCATCGATGTCAGAACCATCGGCTCTATCAAAGAGCCACCAGAGATCGGCATCGGATGCCTTGATGATGTCGGAGTACTCGTTGATGGCTAGCACGCGCTCGAGCTCTCGCCCTCTCTCAAAGCCAAGTGCGGAGCGGATATTTAGATCATGCGACTTGGTCAAGCCATTAAGTCCAGCCAGCCATGCGCTGACAACTTCGCTTCCAGGCTCGACCGCCATGGTGAGGCAGCCATACTGCACACACTTGGCACCCAGTGCTGAAACCTCTGATGAGGTGGGTAGCTCACTGTTGGTCCAAGCCCAGTCCGCGGTGCCATTTAGATAGAAGCTGTAGCTCGCCGATCCACCCTCGCCGATGGTGGCAACGGCAAGTGAGGTTTGCTCTTTGGCAGCGATCGAGAGCGATAGGTCGACACCGTTTGATTCCAGGCGGTGCCTAATGATTTGGCCAAAGCCATCTGAGGAGATTCGACCCAAGAACTTTTGTGGTTCACCGCGACGAGCAAGAGCCAGCGCAACATTGGCATTTGCTCCACCAACCACTGCCTGATACTTGCCACCTGAATCGGCTTTGCCGATTAGGTCGATTAGGGCCTCACCAATTACCAAAATCATGCGGTAAGTCTAGGCTTAGAGAATGAACCACGAAAAGGCAGTAAAACTCTCAGTCATCTCGCCCCTGATTGGTCTAACTCTTGGCTGGATCTTCTTCATCACAGCCATCTACACGGACTTGTTCTATTCGTTCCCCGAATATGACAACCAGGGAAAGCTCCTTACTGAACCGCAGGTTCAAATCTCCACCTACCTTTTCCTGTTGGGTATCGCAGCATTTGCTGCATTTGCCCTCTGGGGTCAAAAGCGAGCGCTAAGACTTCGAAATGAAAATGACACCCCGCTCGCTAAGTCGGCTCATCGTTTGAACAACCTGGCCGTGATTGTGGGTCTGGTGGTCGGGGCAATCTATGCCATTGGCAATTTTCTCGGAGCTTTCAATAACTACGACTCACGCGAGGCTTCGCCTCTGGTTCGAATCTTCGGGGTCTATGTCCCGATTGTTTTGGCCACGGCCCTGGTTGTGGTGCTGATCCTGTTTGCTTTTGTGTTCCGCCAGGATGCACCGGATCTTCAGAACACCGAAAAGGACGAGGAGCGCGCGAAGCTGCAGCGCTACGTGGGACTTGCCTACGCGTCGCCAATTATCGGTACCGCTATCGCCATCATCTTGGGTCTTGTTGTCTATGACACCACCAGAACTACCCTCGACGTATGGATCTGGGTCGTAATTCAAGCGATCATCGCAACCTCGATCATCATCGGCACCAGCTATGCCGGGAAGGTGAGACTCGCTAGACCGCTTGAGCCAAAGCCAAAGCTTCGCGGCATTGCAGCCGTAAACCTCAACCTTGTGATCACCATCATCTTCGGTGTGGTCGTGACCATCATGAGCTTCACCTTCGGTGCGGGAGCAGTTGAGGATTTGCGGGAGTGGCCCGAGTACAAGCCAGGAATGACCGAGGCGCAGCAGCCAACTATCAAGGCTGCAGACCTGACCTGGTTTGTCTCAAAGATGCTGCCCGCTCTGGTGCTGTTGGCACTTGCCGAGTTTGGTATTTACAGAACCTTGGTCGTGCGAAACACAAAGAAAGATCAGATTGCGTAGTTACTACAAAGGCCTGCTGTTTGATAACGACGGAGTCCTAGTTGATTCCATGCAGGGAGCAATGGCTGCCTGGAAACAGTGGGGAGAGAAATACTCACCGGGCTTTGAGCTCACCAAAGATCACCACGGTAAGCGTGCCCAGGACATAGTCCTAAACCTGGTTGGCGAAGCCGGCTTTGAAGAGGCGAATGACCACATCAACAAGCTCGAGCAGGACCTGGCCCATCTGACTATTGCTCTACCTGGAGCGATCGAACTTACCACCTCACTAAAGCCTGGAACGTGGACGGTGGTTACCAGCGCTAACCCATTCCTGGCAAAGGGAAGGCTTGAAGCAGCGGGTATTCCAATCCCCAAAGAACTGGTGACCGCTTACGACGTATCCAAGGGCAAGCCAGATCCTGAGCCATATCTAAAGGGAGCTCAGAACCTAGGTTTTGACATCTCTGAATGCGTGGTGTTTGAAGATGCGCAGGCTGGTATTCAGGCAGGTCTAGAGGCTGGAGCTGGACTACTAGTCGGTGTGACCGAGCATGCCCTGCACACCGATGCAGATATTGTGGTTAGGTCACTAGAGGGAATTACTTTTCAAGATGGAGAATTGTTTATCCCAGATAGCTTGAGATTGAGGTAATCATGGCTGAGATTGAGTTTTACGGTGCGGACTGGTGCGGCGATTGCCGCAGATCAAAGTCACTACTAAACACCCTGGGTGTTGAGTACGACATGTTCGATGTCGAGGAGTCCAAGGAAAACGCTGACAAGGCGCAGGCCATCTCGGGTAGAACCAACATCCCAGTGATCAAGTTTGCCGATGGTGTTCACCTGGTTGAGCCATCGGATGCGGTGCTACACGCGGAGCTCAAAATCCGCGGACTTGTCTCCTAGCTCTATCTTTATTTGAGTTATAGCCCTAGGCTGGGCTAAATCGTAGTGCTAGAGGAATCCATCCTTAGGCACGTTCTAAGGAATCCTCAATAATGAGCAACAGCTATTCACGCGCGCCCAAACAAACTGGGAATAAGCGCGCAGTCGCCCCTAAGTGGGAGTCGACCAATAAACCAACCAAACGCGATGGCCGCCCTGGCTACGCCTCAAAGCGCGGCGACTATGTTGCCAAGAGTGAGGTAGAGGCAGGAGCGAGAAAGCCCCGCAGTAAGAACAAGTTTGCCGAGGAGCGCACCGATGCTCCACGTGCGAAGCGCAGTTTCGACGATGCACCAAGAGCAAAGCGCAGCTTTGATGATCGCGATGCAGCTCCGAGAGCGAAGCGTTCATACTCAGACGACAAGGACTTCACCCCGAGGGCTAAGTCAGATCGTCCAGATCGCGTTGCTCGCGATCAGGACCGAAACCAGAAGTTTGCCGGCGCTCGCGAAAAGAGCGCAACCGGCAAGACTTTCCAGGGTGACAAGAAGCTAGCCAAGCTGGAGAGCGAAACCCTAACTGAGACATTTGCCACCTTCCAGGAGATGGGTCTTCCGGAGCGACTGACCCAGGAGCTCGCGAAGATGGGTGCTGCAACCCCGTTCCCAATCCAGGCTGCAACCATACCGGCAGCAATGGAGGGTCGTCACGTTCTAGGTCGCGGTAAGACTGGATCTGGAAAGACGATTGCATTTGGTGTACCACTTATTACATTCCTCGCTCAGCAGGGAAACCAGCCTCGTCAGCCACTAAAGCCAAAGGCACTGGTGCTAGCACCAACCCGTGAGCTTGCAGTTCAGATTGACAACACCCTGTCACCGCTTGCCAAGAGCGTTGGCTTCTTCACCACCACCATCTACGGTGGTGTGCCACAGTTCCGTCAGGAGCAGGCGCTAAAGCGTGGTGTCGACATCGCAATCGCAACTCCAGGTCGCCTAGAAGACCTGATGGCTCAGGGCCTAGTTGATCTATCTGAGTGTGAGCGCGTGGTTTTGGATGAGGCCGATCACATGTGTGAGCTTGGCTTCGTAGAACCTGTAAACCGAATTCTTGAAGCTGCCGAAGGCAGCCAGAAGCTACTGTTCTCAGCGACCTTGGACTCAGAGGTAGCGGCACTTGTGAAGAAGTTCATGCCAAACCCATTTGTCTATGAGGTTCCAGGCGAGGTCAACGAGACTTCGGATATTGAGCACCGAGTATTGGTCATGGAGCCGCAGCACCGCTCACAGGTTTTCCACCGACTAGTTCAGGGCTCTGGCAAGAGCATTGTGTTCGTTAGAACCAAGGTCACCGCAGAGGCACTTGCTCAGAGCTTGAACGATGCCGGTGTCCCTACCGCGCGTCTGCACGGAGACCTAAACCAGGCTCAGCGCACCAGAAACCTGGAGCGCTTTGTAAAGGGCGCAGCTCGAGTGATGATCGCGACCGACGTTGCCGCTAGAGGTATTCACGTTGACGATGTGAAGTTGGTCATTCAGCTTGACCTCCCTGAGGAATACAAGACCTACCTCCACCGTGCCGGAAGAACCGGCCGTGCCGGTCGCTCCGGAACCGTGGTTTCACTTGTTCCAATGGGCAGAACCAGAAAGATCGAGGGGCTACTCGATCGTGCCGATCGCGAAGCTATCTTCACTAAGGTTGAGCCAGGCGATGAGCTGGTTGCAGAGCTAGCCGGACCGATTGCTCCACCACCAGTTGTTGACTTCCTAGACTTCGGCGACAGCCGCTTCGAAGCTATGAACAAGGACCGCGCCAAGAGTCAGATCCGTGCCAAGCACGGAGCCGCAGGCAAGAACTACGCATCTAAGGGTCGTGGTGGCTACCGCCGCTAAGACAATTTAGATCAAGCAAAACCCTGCAGCTTTGGCTGCGGGGTTTTGTCTTATTTGAAAGAAAAACTTGCACCCCAGCGCCTAGACCAAATAAGCTTTCACCTAGCCAAAGACCGCCGGTATCGGGGTTTGGGAAAACCAAGAGAAATCAAGGTTCTACCGCCACGACTAAGGGTTCACGAAAGTGACTGCCAGCGCAGGTGTGTAAAGAGTAGTCTTTCGAGTTTTGCTCCGTGCGCGCTTGCGCCGGGGCATTTTTGTTTTCTCTTGCCGGCACCAACAAAAGGAGTGCCATGGCAGACAAGAAAGCCACTGTCGCTGAGCTGACGGAGAAATTCCAGAGCTCAAGCGCAGTACTGCTTACTGAATACCGCGGACTCACTGTGACTCAGCTCAAGGAGCTGCGTCGCTCAATGGCTAATGACG
>JBEENY010000051.1:0-10586 GCA_041191905.1 Actinomycetota bacterium | reverse complement strand
TACCCGGTTGCGATGGCGTATTTGAATGTGACCGAGCAGTTGGCGGTTGGTACCAAACTAGAAGCAGATGTGCGCGGCACGAGAGTGAGCTACGAGGTTGTGGCCATGCCGTTTTACAAGCGAGAGGGGAAGTAAATGTCGAACCCAGAGAACCTGAAGTACACCAAGGAGCACGAGTGGGTGCTCATCGAGGGTGATGTCGCGACCGTGGGTATCACCCGCTACGCAGCCGATGCACTGGGAGAGATTGTCTATGTTGACCTACCGAAGGTTGGCTCGAACACCAGCTACATGAAAATCTGTGGCGAGATTGAATCAACCAAGTCGGTGGGTGAGCTCTACGCACCAATGGATGGTGAGGTCGTTGAGGCAAACTCGGGACTGAGCAACTCACCAGAAACCATCAACGAAGATCCATATGGGGCTGGCTGGCTTGTGAAGATCAAGTACAGCTCGCTTCCAGAATTGCTATCCGCATCCGAATACAACGCACTAATTGGGGAGTAACTAAGTGCTAGAAAAGCACCATCAGTTTCAGCATCGTCACGTCGGACCAACCCCTGCCCAGCAGCAAGAGATGCTGGACTATGTGGGAGCCAAATCACTAACTGATCTGATGGAGAAGGCACTGCCCGAAGCCATTCAGTACAGGGGTGGCTCCACTCTTCCAGAGCCGATCTCAGAAGATGAAGCGCTTGCCAGACTGCATGAGATTGCAAGCAAAAACCGAATCACTCAGAGTTTTATTGGTCAGGGTTACTTCGGCACCAGAACCCCAGGCGTGATCAAGCGAAACGTGCTGGAAAACCCAAGCTGGTACACCGCCTACACCCCATACCAGCCAGAGATCAGCCAGGGTCGACTAGAGGCACTGATCAACTTCCAGACAGTGGTCACCGACCTAACCGGCATGAAGACCGCAAACGCATCGATGCTCGATGAGTCAACTGCGGTTGTCGAAGCCATGATGGTTGCAAAGCGCAGCGCTGACTCGGAATCCAACATTTTCTTCGCAGACAACGATCTCTACCCTCAGACCAAGCAGCTACTTGAGCACCGCGCCGAGCCACTGGGAATCGTC
The DNA here is from genome assembly GCA_041191905.1 of Actinomycetota bacterium. Classification (GTDB taxonomy): domain Bacteria; phylum Actinomycetota; class Actinomycetes; order Actinomycetales; family Microbacteriaceae; genus Aquiluna. The sequence continues at coordinate 9,505 of JBEENY010000051.1, read as the reverse complement.
ATCCGCTACTTCGACCCAGCAAACATTTCAGAGCTGGACGAAGAGTGCTTTGGAGCAGTGGTTCAGTACCCAGGTGGCTCAGGTCGCATCGTCGACATGGAGAACCTCTTTGCCAAGGTTCACGAGTTCGGTGGACTGGCGATTGCAACCGCAGATTTGATGGCACTCACCCTGCTGAAGCCTCCTGGCGAGATGGGAGCAGACGTGGTCTGCGGCACCACCCAGCGCTTTGGTGTGCCCATGGGCTTTGGTGGTCCACATGCCGGTTACCTAGCGGTTCGAGACAAACTCGAGCGCACCATGCCAGGTCGTCTAGTTGGTGTCTCGGTAGATGCCGAAGGTGCTCCCGCATACCGACTAACTCTGCAGACCAGAGAGCAGCACATTCGTCGCGAGAAGGCAACCAGCAACATCTGCACCGCTCAGGTGTTGCTAGCGGTAATGGCTGGAATGTATGCCGTTTACCACGGACCGAAGAACCTCAAAGCAATTGCGCTCGAGATCCACGCCAAGGCAACTGCTCTTGCAAAGGTGCTCCAGGAGAGCGGCTTCAAGCTTCAGCACCAGAACTACTTCGACACCATTCGTGTGGTTGAAACCGATGCTCAGCGCTACTTTGCCGAGGCGCGCAAGCACGACCTAACCATGTTCAAGGTCGATGCCACCACCTTGGGAATCTCAGTCGATGAGAGCACCAGCTGGCAGCACCTTGCCGACTTGGCCGCAGCATTTGGAGCAAGAGCTCCAAAGCCAGAGGACGCTTCAGATCGACTAACCAACCACAGGACCACCAGCTACCTAGACCACCCAGTCTTCAATAGCTATCACTCAGAAACCGCGATGCTTCGCTACCTCAAGAAGCTCGCGGACTTTGACTACGCACTTGACCGCGGCATGATCCCACTTGGGTCCTGCACCATGAAGCTGAACTCGGTTACCGAGATGGAAGCGGTCACTTGGCCAGAGTTTGCAAACCTTCACCCATTTGCACCAGCCGAGGACACCCAGGGTTACCTAGAGCTGATCAACGAACTAACCAGCTGGCTGTCCGACATCACCGGATATGAGGCAGTCTCACTGCAGCCAAACGCTGGCTCTCAGGGCGAGCTTGCTGGTCTACTAGCTATTCGCGGCTACCACCGCTCACGTGGTGACTTTGGTAGAAACGTCTGCCTAATCCCATCCTCAGCTCACGGCACCAATGCCGCGAGTGCCGTGCTCGCGGGCATGGAGGTTGTGGTTGTGGCATGTGATGACAACGGAAACGTCGATGTCGAAGACCTGAAGGCAAAGATTGCAGAGACCGGAGACAAACTCTCCTCCCTGATGATCACCTACCCATCCACCCATGGTGTTTACGAAGAAGCTGTTGTTGAGATCTGTGACCTGGTTCACGCAGCCGGAGGTCAGGTCTACATCGATGGCGCCAACACCAACGCGGTAGTCGGCTTTGCCAAGTTTGGTGAGTTTGGTGGCGATGTCTCGCACCTAAACCTGCACAAGACCTTCTGCATCCCTCACGGTGGTGGTGGTCCAGGTGTTGGTCCAGTTGTTGCTCGCACCCACCTAGCCAAGTTCCTCCCTGGCCACTCGATGGCCCAGCAGGAGCTGACCGGCTACGGGCCAGTTTCCGCTGCTCCATTTGGATCACCTAGCATCCTGCCGATTTCTTGGGCCTACATCCAGATGATGGGATCAGAGGGTCTTCGGGTTGCAACCTCGGTTGCAGTGCTGAGCGCAAACTACGTAGCGAAGAAGCTCTCCAATGCTTTCCCGCTCCTCTACACCGGCAAGCACGGCTTGGTAGCTCACGAGGCAATCATCGACATTCGTCCACTGCAGCGCGATGCCGGTATCGGTAATGACGACATCGCAAAGCGCTTGGTTGACTACGGCTTCCACGCTCCAACCATGAGCTTCCCAGTTGCGGGAACACTGATGATTGAGCCAACCGAATCAGAGCCAAAGGAAGAATTGGATCGCTTCATCGACGCCATGCTCGCAATCCGAGCAGAGGCGGCGAAGGTTGAAAACGGAGAGTGGCCAAGGGAAGACAACCCGCTCGTCAACGCCCCCCACACCGCGAACCACCTGGTTTCTGAGTGGAACCACCCATACTCTCGTGAAGAGGCAGTTTTCCCGACAGATTCTCAACGCAAGAGTAAGTACTGGCCACCGGTGAGAAGAATCGATGGGGCATTTGGTGATCGCAACCTCACCTGCACATGCCCTCCGATTGAGAGTTTTGCGAAAAGCTAATCACTGAGCAGAGCTGCTAAGCGAGACGGGCACTCAGGCGTCCGAGAGTTTGTCCAGCAGCTCTCTATCGTGGGTCAAGACATAGTCCATGGCTTCAGCTAGGCGGAGCGTCTTAATCGATTTGAGCTCAACGCGCCTCATAGCTTCGACGAGTGCCTGTTCGTGCGGCAGTCCCAACTGTTCGGATAAACGGTCAAGCATCGCCGCGTCTTCATCACTCAAATTTATGTAAAGCTCCATAAGGGTGATGCTAGCCAGTCAACGTGATATTCAAAATGGGCATATCTGTGGATAACTAGGCGTTTTTCTTGGTTGTGGAAATCTCTTACTTCGCGAGCAATAACTCATACGCCTGAGCCAGCTCTTCACCCAAATCTCTATCTGGTCCCATCCCAGGCACTCGCTCACGGAGTATCGAGATCAGCTCCCCGGTAACGGGAGCTGGCTTCAGTGGGGCGCGCAGCTCCACTGCCCTAGACGCGGCAATGAGCTCGACCGCAAGGATTCGTCTCAGGTTGTCTACAACTTTTCGCAGCTTGCGAGCTGCATGCCAACCCATGGAAACGTGATCCTCCTGCATCGCAGATGACGGAATCGAATCAACACTTGCTGGGACAGACAATCTCTTGTTGTCTGAAACCAGCGCTGCCTGGGTGTATTGGGCGATCATCAAACCGGAGTCGACACCGGCATCATTTGCCAAGAAGTGAGGCAATCCACGGTTTCTCGAAACATCCAAGAATCGGTCGGTTCTGCGCTCTGAGATTGAACCTAGGTCGGTGGCAGCGATTGCCAAGAAGTCAAGAACATAGGCGACCGGAGCCCCATGGAAGTTACCGTTCGAGGTGACCTCACCATCTGAAAGAACCACCGGGTTATCGATCACCGATGCGAGTTCACGCTCAGCTACCAGGCGGGCATGAGCCATGGTGTCGCGCACAGCACCCGATACCTGAGGTGCACAACGGAGCGAGTAGGCATCCTGAACAACTCCATCGCCATGGCGGTGAGAGGCAACAATCTCACTGCCGCGCAGCGCTTCAAACATGTTTTTGGCTGAGGTGGCCTGTCCTGGGTGAGGACGAAGGTCCTCATGCAGGGCAGAGCGGAATACCTGATCGGTACCCATCTGACCCTCAACGCTCATGGCAGCGATGATGTCAGCCTGATCGAGCAGAACATCCAGGTCAGCAAGGGCAAGGATCAACATCCCGAGCATGCCATCGGTGCCATTGATGAGCGCCAGACCCTCTTTTTCACGCAGCTCGACAGGCGTGATACCAGCCTTTGCCAACAGTTCGGCAACTGGTCGCTCGACCCCGTCTGGACCGAATGCTCGACCCTCTCCCATAAGCACCATTGCGCAGTGAGCCAGAGGAGCTAGGTCACCCGAGCATCCAAGGGATCCATACTCCAAAACCCTCGGGGTGATGCCGGCATTCAAGATGGCGGCATAGGTTTGGGCGACCTCGGGACGGACACCAGTCTGACCAGAACACATCGTTTTCAGGCGAAGCGCCATGAGAGCGCGAACCACTTCACGCTCAACTGGATCACCCATGCCAGCGGCATGGGAGCGAATCAAAGACTTCTGCAATTGGACACGTGAGTCGATAGGAATGTGACGCTGGGCAAGCGCTCCAAAACCAGTTGAGATTCCGTAGACCGGCGATTCCGAAACAGCTAGGCGCTCGATGTGTGCTCGGGTGCGAGCCATCGCATCGAGCGACACTTGAGAAATCTCGATCTGAGCGTTGTGACGAGCAATAGCGATCACATCGCCAAAGCTCATTCCGGAGGTGGAGATTACGACCTTCACTTAGTTCCTTTCGAAAACTTTGCGGCCCGAGACATAGGTCTGGGAAACCAGTTGAACTCCGGGGCGGTATGCAAGGTGAATGTGACTTGGAGCATCCAGAACTGCGAAGTCTGCCTTGGATCCGACTTGCAAAGTGCCGAGGTTATTGCGAAGCGCTTTTGCACCACCACGCGTTGCAGCCCAGAGGGCTTGGTCTGGACTAAGGCCCATCTCTCGCACCGCGACTGCAATACAAAATGGCATTGAAGTTGTGTAGCTGGAGCCAGGATTGCAGTCGGTAGCGATGGCAACAGTGATTCCGGCGTCAACCAACTTCATGGCATTTGGGTATGGGCTTCGGGTGGAAAACTCAGCTCCAGGCAATAGCGTCACAACGGTGTTTGAGTGAGCAAGTTTTTCAATGTCGGCATCGCTTAGATGCGTGCAGTGATCAACGGATGCGCAATCAAACTCGAGAGCAAGATCAATGGCTCCAATGTTTTCTAGTTGGTTGGCGTGCAATCTTGGTTTTAGACCCTTGCCCACCGCAGCAATTAGAACCCGACGAGCTTCCTCAACTGAGAACGCTCCTCGGTCCACAAAGACATCAACCCACTTCGCATATGGCAGTGCTCGATCCAGCATTTCGCCGCAGACGGATTCGAGATAGGCCTCTCGATCTTCGCCGCGGGGAACAACGTGAGCTCCAAGGTAGGTGACATCGGTTGTGTATTCGGAGGCGATTCGAAGCAGTCTCGCTTCGGTATCGACATCCAAGCCATAGCCAGACTTAGCCTCAAAGTGCGTGATTCCAGATGCTAGGAACTCGCCCACGATTCTTTCGAGATTGGAGCGCAGCTCCTCGTCGCTTGCCGCCCTAGTCAAACCAACGGTGTAGTTGATGCCACCTGCGCCATAGCTCTCACCCGTCATTCGGTGGGCAAACTCTTGAGCTCTGTCGCCAGCAAAAACCGGATGAGCGTGAGAGTCAACAAATCCTGGGATCACGGTCTGACTCGAGAGCGAGACTGTTTCGTCTGCCGACACTCGCTCGATCCCGATGTAGGTGATGTATCCGTCTTCAACTAGGAAGCAGGCGTTCTCGAGAGTCTCGAGTTCACCAAATCGCTCCGCTGGTGAAACCAGCCAGGCGATGTCGGTGAAGAGAACTTTCATGATTACTCAGTGTCGAGCATCGGAACGTGAACGTGCTTGTGACGAGCAACATCCTTCGCTTCTGGATACCCAGCATCAACGTGACGAATCACACCCATGCCTGGATCGTTGGTCAATACTCGCTGCAGCTTCTGAGCTGCTAGCTCAGTGCCATCGGCAACCGAAACCTGACCGGCGTGAATCGAACGACCCATGCCAACACCACCACCGTGGTGGATGGAAACCCAGCTGGCTCCCGATGCGATGTTCACCATCGCATTTAGAAGTGGCCAGTCGGCAATCGCATCGGAGCCATCCAGCATGGCCTCAGACTCACGATAAGGAGATGCGACCGAACCACAGTCGAGGTGGTCACGGCCAATAACAATTGGTGCGGAGACCTCACCCTTGCGAACCAGCTCGTTGAATGCTGCTCCGGCCTTGTCGCGCTCGCCGTATCCAAGCCAGCAAATGCGCGCAGGTAGGCCCTGAAATTCGACTCGATCCTGGGCCATCTTGATCCAGCGACGAAGGTGGTCGTTCTCTGGGAAAAGCTCCAGTACTGCCTGGTCAGTGCGGTAGATGTCCTTCTTGTCTCCGCTTAGTGCAACCCAGCGGAAAGGACCCTTACCCTCACAGAACAGTGGTCTGATGTAGGCGGGGATAAAGCCTGGGAACTTGAACGCATCTGCGAAGCCACCCTGACGCGCCTCATCTCGAATTGAGTTGCCGTAGTCGAATACCTCAGCACCCTTGGCCATGAAACCAACCATCGCCTCAACGTGCTTAGCCATCGAAGCCTTGGATCGCTCCGAGAACTCCTTTGGGTTCTTGAGCGCATACTCGCGAGCATCAGCAAGATCCACACCCTCTGGGATGTAGTAGAAGGGGTCGTGAGCCGAGGTCTGGTCGGTCACGATATCGATTGGCACATCGCGCTTTAGCAGCTCAGGGAAAATCGTAGCCGCATTGCCAACCACACCTACCGAGATTGCCTTGCGCTCGTTTTTGTAGCGGACCACACGCTCGATTGCATCATCAAGGTTGTCAGCAATCTCATCGAGGTATCTGGTCTCGACTCGCTTCTGCAATCTTGATGGATCGATGTCGACGATTAGACAGGTGCCCTCGTTCATCGTGACAGCAAGCGGCTGAGCACCACCCATGCCACCGCAACCACCGGTGAGAGTCAACGTGCCAGCGAGGGTGCCACCAAACTTTTTGTTGGCGACCGCTGCAAAGGTTTCGTAGGTTCCCTGAAGGATGCCCTGGGTTCCGATGTAGATCCAAGAACCAGCAGTCATCTGGCCATACATGGTCAAGCCAAGCTTTTCTAATCTTCTAAACTCTGGCCAGTTAGCCCAGTCACCAACCAGGTTTGAGTTGGCTAGCAAAACACGAGGTGCCCACTCGTGGGTCTGAAACACACCCACCGGCTTACCCGACTGCACGAGCATGGTCTCGTCGTTCTTTAAATTGGTGAGGGTTCTCACCATCGCATCAAAGCTGTCCCAGTTACGAGCTGCCTTTCCGTTGCCGCCATAGACAATCAACTCTTCTGGGTGCTCGGCAACGGATGGATCGAGATTGTTGTGCAGCATGCGAAGAGCTGCCTCTTGCTGCCAGCCCTGGGCGGTAAGGGTTGAACCGGTTGCTGCTTTTAGGGTGCGCGACATTGCGTTCATAACCAAATTCCACCGCAACCCTCTGACACCAACAAGCAACCAAAGCTAGCTACTGTCTGAAATCTCAGACATACTGAATCCCATGACAAAGGTGCCGGCTGCGCTTAGAACCCTGGAGCTGCTAAAGCTCCTTGCCGAGTCACCCCAGCCCACCACCGCAAACCGACTTGCCCAGAGACTTGGCATCCCGAGATCTTCCGTATACCAACTACTCGAGGTGCTAAAAGAGCAAGACTTTGCCATTCACTACGAGGATCAAAAACGTTGGGGCTTGGGCCTTGCAGCCTGGGAGCTTGGCAGCGCATACCAGCGGCATGAACCGCTCGAGCGAATGACCAGACCGGTCCTGGAAAAACTAGTCAATGAGCTCTCAACCAAAACCAATGTGGTTGGTCACCTGGGTGTCTTAGACGGCTCAGACGTTCTCTACCTGATCGAGCAAAGGCCTCAGAAGAGTCTCAAGCTAGTCACCGATGTTGGGGTGAGACTTCCCGCTCACCTAACCGCCTCCGGCAGATCGATGCTTGCCAAACTAAGCAGCAAACAACTGGCAGCATCGTTTCGCGGCAGAGAGCTCGCTATCAGAACCGGTTTAGGGCCGAGAAACCTAACCGAGCTCGGAGAGCTTCTATCGAGAGAGCGAACCCAGGGGTTCGCTCTCGAGGTCGATGAGGTGACCATGGGTTATGCATCTGTAGGAGTCTCGATTCAAGACAACCTCGCTCACCCGATTGCGGGTCTCGCAATTACCTTGCAATCGACCGAGCTAGAAAAGCTACAGTTGACAGAGTTGGCAAAGGCGCTCACCAAAGCTGCGTCCGAGCTTTCAAGAAAGTTTGGTAACCATGGCTGAGGATCTGCTCTGGCAAAGAGCTAAGACTCTGATTACTGACGCACACAGCGAAGTCGGTCTAATCGACATCCCAGCTCACAAGACGTCGATCAGCCCAACTAATGCTCACCTCACCCCAAGGGCAATCCGTGAAGCGCTCACTCGCTACTCCACCTTCAGCTACACCACCAACCAAAACATCGCAGCCCAGAGTATTCAGGACCTTGGAGCCATCGACGACCCAGATAGCAACGAAGCAAAAACTATCGAGGTAATCAAAAAGGCGAACAAGAGCTTGACCATCGCTCTCGGTGGTGACAACTCGATTACCTACGCTGCAGCGCTCGGTGTCTACGGTTCAGACCTTGAAACAGCAGGCCTTATCACCCTGGATGCCCATCACGATCTTCGTGATGGCATCTCGAATGGCTCACCGGTTAGACGACTCATCGAGGCAGGGCTAAACCCAAAGCGAATCGTTCAAATCGGCATCAACGACTTCTCTAATTCCTATGACTACGCGATGCGAGCAAGAGACCTAGGCATCACGGTCATATCCAGAACCGAGCTCCACGAAATCGGAATCAACAAAGCTTGTGCCAAGGCTCTTGATATTGCGGGCTCGGCCAACGGTCCAATTCACGTTGACCTGGACGTAGATGTCTGCGATCGCAGCGTGGTGCCAGCATGCCCTGCTGCCGCCCCCGGCGGCATCAGCGCATTTGAGATTCGCCAGGCAGCCAGACTGCTTTGCCAAGACCAAAGAGTCAAAGGTTTAGACATCACCGAGATAGATGCAACCAAGGATCCGGAGGATTCAAGGACAGTCAGACTGGCTGCACTCTTGGTGCTCGAAGCACTTGCCGGTTATCTCGTTCGTTAGTTGAAAAACGGTGGCTAGATGCTTGAATCTTTGACGAAATCAAGGCCCAGATCGAGAATCTTTTGGTCTGAGGTATAGAAATCGATCTCCTCGTGACTGGCCTGCGCCAAAATAAGCGCATCAAAAGGGTCTTTGTTTCTCAGCTGCCCAAACCTTGTCGCTTCCAGTGCTGCCGAGGAAGTTAGAGGCAGTTCAGTAAAACCCAGTTCCCTTGTGGCGGCAATAAAAGCCCTGGCCGTAACGCCGCCCAAATCATCCTTTTGGAGCCACTCGGAATAGGTGAGCGGCGAAAAGTAGACGATGTGCGCATCTTCAATCTTCTTCTTAGTTTTCCTGCCTAGACGAATCGAATTCTGATGAATCCAAGTCAGCACGTTAGTGTCCAGTAGAAGCCTCATTCGCCGAGGGTTTCTAACTTCTTGCGCCAATCAGCCCAGGCCTGATCCATGTGCGAATTGTCATCGAAATCCACGTTTTCCCACTCCGGGATCTTTCCTTCAAGTAGACCAAAAATCACCTTTGGCTTGACATAAGGGATCACCTTAGCCACCGGCTTACCGTGCTTGGTGACTATGGTCTCCTGACCACGGATTGCATCCTCGACTAGTTCTGAGAACTGGGCTTTTGACACTGTGACGCTCAAGAATTTCACCATTCCTAAATGCTAGATAAATTAGGTCAAATTGACCAGAAACTTTCTTGCGCTTCAAATCTACAAACACTCCCAGTTCAGTTCTCGAGCGATCACAGAGCTATGGATACCTCAGCTATTTGCGAGCCTGTGGATAGGGCAGAATTACCCCAGTAAACTAAAGCCATTCCCGCAAAGTCGCGACCAAAAACCTATCCATCCCGAAACTGGCGGAGCCAGCAAACCGAAGGGGAAAAGTGCC
>JBEENY010000050.1:0-10606 GCA_041191905.1 Actinomycetota bacterium | reverse complement strand
CAACCAAGCACAAGAGTGTTCAGCTACTTCAGCTGAGCGACTTCCACGGCCAGATTGAGCCAAACAGCAGCTTTGGTGCCGCACTGCTCTCAGCCAATTTCAAGGCAGAGCGTGAAGCCGTACCAGCAACCTTCACCGTTTCATCCGGTGACAACATCGGTGCTGCGCCACCTATTTCTAGCCAGTTTGCCGAGGTGCCAACCATCGAAGCCATGAACCTAATGGGTTTCGATGTCTCCGGTTTCGGTAACCACGAGCACGACCGCAACCTTGCTCACCTGCGCCAAATGATCCGCAAGGCTGACTTCCAGTGGGTTGCTTCCAACTACTCAACTTTGCGCGGACTTGACGCTGGTAACGGCAAGCGTGCGAAGAGCTACACAATCATTGAACGCGACGGAGTCAAGGTTGGCTTCATCGGCATCAACACCTCTCAGACTGTTGAGCAGGTAATGCCTGGAAACCTGGACTTCACCTACGCAGGCAAGAAGGGAACCGTCGTCATTGCAGACAACGCTCCTGGCATTGCCAAGGCTGCTTCAGACGCCAAAGCTGCAGGTGCACATGTTGTCGTGGCCCTAATCCACGAGGGTTGGAACACCAACCTGGATGGAAAGGCCGTGGGTCCACTGGTCGACTACGCCAAGAGCCTAAAGGGTGTTGATGTCGTATTCGGTGCCCACTCACACCAGACCTACTCATCAGTACACAACGGCAAGCTAACCGCAATGGTCCGCAATGCTGGAGCGCAGTACAACAGGACTCAGGTCTGCGTTAACACCGAAACTGGCAAGGTTGTTGGAGCATCGAACGAACTCATCACCACTGCAAACGCTCCAGTGAAGGCTCCAGATGCAAACACCGCAGCGATGGTGACTCGCTTCAAGAGCTCGCTCAACGCCAAGATGGACGTCAAGGTTGGCCAGATTCAGATCTCAACTCCGATCGCTGGAACCCCACCGGTTCAGCGAAGTGGCGAGCACGCATTTGGTAACTGGTCGGCAGATGTTGTCCGCGCTAAGTACGGAACCGACTTCGCGCTAATGAATGGTGGCGGTATCCGCTCAACCTTCCCAGCAACTACTTACGTGCCAGGTGACAAGACCATCAAGCGACCTACCGCAGGAAACCAAGAGGGGCCTTGGGATCTGCTACTGGGTGATGTCTACACCATTCACCCATTCGGCAACGTCTTCAGCACCATCGAAGTGACCGGAACTCAGATTTGGGCAGCAATGGAGAATGGTGTTTCTCGCTACCCAGCTGATGGCCGCTGGCCACACGTTTCGGGCATGAAGTTCACGGTTGACGTATCCAAGCCGGTCGGCTCCAGGATCGTGTCCTTGGTTGACCTAAACGGCAAGGCGATTCCGAAGGACGGCACTAAGTTCACCCTTGCGCTTACAGACTTCGTTGCCAAGGGAGGAGATGGCTACAACATGTTCGACATCTCCAAGCTCAACGTCCGCGACCTTGATGCTGAGGTCCTGGCTGCCGCACTCCGCGCAGACATGGCTGCTGGAAAGGTAACCCAGATGAAACTTGACGGTAGAACCACAGTTATCGGTAAGTAATTCACCCAAAAACTCAACCCCCGAAGAGATCCGGGGGTTGAGTTTTTTATTTACTAAGCCTTGAGCTTTAGGGTTTTGGCGGTCGAGGCCAGAATCTTCTTGGCAAGTGTGGCGTCGGAGTTGAGCTTCTTGCCGTAAGCAGGAATTAGCTTGCTCAATGGCTTTTCGAACTGTGAAAAGCGATCAGGGTAGAAGCGCTGCATCACATCCAACATAACGCTCACGCTGACCGATGCTCCTGGAGAAGCTCCCAAGAGTCCTGCAATTGAGTTGTCTTGTGCCGCAATCACTTCGGTTCCAAACTGAAGTGTGCCACCTCCCTTGACCGGTTTGATGACCTGTGCGCGCTGACCGGCTTCGTAGAGCTCCCAGCCCTGCAAGTCCGAACTCGGTATGAAGTCTTTGAGCGAGAGTAGCTTTTGCTTCTTGGACTTGAGAATCTCGGAGATCAAATACTGGACCAGAGAGAAGTTCTTCAAGGCCACAGAAAGATAAGGGATTACGTTGGCTGGCCTGACGGATAGCGGAAGGTCTAGTAGCGAACCTGACTTTAGGAACTTTGGGTTCAAACCAGCAAATGGCCCGAACAACAGCGAGGTTTTTCCGTCAACCACCCTGGTGTCGAGGTGTGGAACTGACATCGGGGGAGCACCAACGGCAGCCTGGGAGTAAACCTTGGCATGGTGTCTGGCAACGATATCAGGGTTGTCGGTCCTTAGGAAGTGACCACTGACGGGGAACGTGCCGTAACCCTTTATTTCAGGGATGCCGGCGTTTTGAAGGAGCTTGAGGGCCCAACCACCTGCGCCTACAAAAACCTTTTCGGCCCTGATGTCTAGTCGACCCTGCTTTGACTTCGCTGTAACGCGCCAATGCTTGTCGTGATACTGGTAGAGCTTCTTCACCTCGGTGCCTTTATGAATCTCGACACCTTGGTTTGCCAACCATGAAATTAGTTGCGAAGTTATTGCCCCGTAGTCAACATCGGTGCCCTGCTCGATGAAGGTCGCTGCGTAGTCGCCTTTTTCTCGACCCTCCGCGATAAGGGGCGCCCATTTGCCTATGGTCTTGAGATCCTCTGAATACTCTAAGCCGGCAAAGAGTGGCTGGTCTTTGAGTGCCTTGTGCCTGCGCTTTAGGTAATCGACATCCTTTGCCCCGGTGACAAAGGTCATGTGAGGTACGGTACGGATGAAGGTTTCAGGTGAGCCGAGAATGCCTTCTTGAACCAGAGATGACCAAAACTGTCTGGATACTTGAAACTGCTCATTGATAGCAATCGCCTTTGAGGCGTCGGGGAGTGATCCGTCCTTGCTATCCGGCATGTAATTCAGTTCACACAGGGCCGCGTGACCGGTGCCGGCGTTATTCCAAGGGTTTGAACTCTCTAGGGCGACCTCAGTGAGTCTTTCGAATAGCACGATTCGCGCATCGGGGTTGGTCTTTTTGATTAGGACACCCAGGGTGGCACTCATGATGCCGCCACCGATAAGCGCGACGTCGAAGCTCTCTACATTTGACACAAGTGATAAGGGTAATGCCTAGGCGAGGATAGTCACACCTAAAAGAGCGCCAATCCCATAAGAGACCAGCATGGTGAGGACACTCACTACGACGTTTCTAATGATGGCACGTCTGCGAGAGGAGCCACCGCGCTCTGCAGCCCACCAGCCGGTCAGTGCGAGAGCCAGTACAACCGCAACTACAGTGATGGGGACTCGGTTCTCTTGCCATGGTCCCAAAACCGCAAGCAGCGGCAGCAAACCACCGCTAGTAAAGGCCAGAAAGGATGCCCAGGCTGCAGTCCAAGGGCTTGCTGCAATCTCGAGGTGATGACGACCGTAGGCAATCTCGGCATCCTTCTGAGCGCTAACCGAGGTGTACTCGCCACCCGCCATTGATATTGCTCCTGCGGCTAGTGCCGCAATGCCAGCTAGGGCAACGGTGGCTCTGTCCGCTCCCGCTCCAGCAATTCCCATAACCACACCGGCAATCGAGATGACGCCGTCATTTGCCCCCAACACGGCTGCTCGAAGCCAATTGAGTTTGTGCTCTAGTTCGTGCCTTGATTGATCAGTCATGTCGCAAGGCTAGACGGGTTGAAATTGATAAGTCCAGCAAGGTAAACCTAACTATCATCGGTAGACTTTGGCGGGTTAGGAGTCAACTTGAAGGTCACAGTCAATGCGGTTGAAACCGAGCTAGAGGCTGGCTCAGACGGCTTCAAGCTCTTTCAGGATCGCGAAATCGTCGCTCTGCGTGTCAACGGAGAGCTACGGGATCTCGCGTACAGGCCTAATGCAGGTGACGTGATCGAGGGTGTCCACATCGCCTCTGAGGATGGTCTTTCGATTCTGCGCCACTCAACCGCCCACGTAATGGCGCAGGCCGTGCAGGAGCTGTTCGACCCCGCGAAACTTGGAATTGGACCCCCAATCAAGGATGGCTTCTACTTCGATTTCGATGTCGAGGAACCTTTTAAGCCAGAGGACCTCAAGCGCATCGAAAAGCGTATGAAAGAGCTGGTTGGTAAATCACAGCGATTTGTTCGGCGCGAGGTCTCGGATGAAGAGGCCCGAGAGCTAATGCAAGATGAGCCATACAAGCTCGAGCTAATTTCTCTCAAGAGCTCAGATGTTGGTGAGGGTGCTGCTGAAGTTGGCGCTGGACAGCTTTCGGTTTATGAAAACCTCAATCCAGACGGCACCATCGCATGGCGAGATCTATGCCGCGGACCGCACCTTCCAAACACACGAATGGTTGGCAAGGCTTTCTCGCTACTCAGAAGCGCCGCTGCCTATTGGCGGGGCAACGAAAATAACAAGCAGCTTCAGCGTATTTATGGAACCGCTTGGGCATCCCAAGAGGAACACGACGGCTACATGCAGCGCCTTGAGGAAGCAGCACGCCGCGACCACCGCAAACTTGGCGTTGAGTTAGACCTCTTCTCATTCCCGGACGAAATCGGTTCTGGACTGGCCGTGTTCCACCCCAAGGGGGGCATCTTGCGTCGAGTGATGGAGGACTACAGCCGCAAGCGTCACGAAGACGCGGGCTATGAGTTTGTCTACTCGCCTCACATCACAAAGTCCACGCTCTTCGAGACCTCCGGACACCTGCAGTGGTATTCGGACGGCATGTTCCCTCCAATGAAATTGGACTCTGAGTATGACGATGCGGGGCAGCTTAGAAAGTCAGGGGCTGATTACTACCTCAAGCCGATGAACTGCCCCTTCCACATATTGATCTTCCGCTCCAGACAGCGCTCCTACAGAGAGCTGCCATTGAGAATGTTTGAGTTTGGTTCGGTGTATCGCTACGAGAAGTCCGGTGTGCTTCATGGCCTGACTCGAGTGCGAGGTATGACCCAGGACGATGCTCACCTCTTTGTTACCAATGAGCAATTGGAGCAGGAGCTAAGTAGCGTTCTGGAATTCGTGCTCGGACTGCTGCGTGACTACGGGCTGACGGATTTCTATCTCGAGCTATCAACTCGCGACCCCGAGAATCCAAAGTTTGTTGGAAGCGACGAGATTTGGGAGCGGGCCACTGGCACGCTGCAGTCGGTAGCGGAGAAGTCAGGCCTACAACTGGTGCCAGATCCAGGTGGGGCAGCCTTCTACGGCCCGAAGATCTCAGTGCAGGCAAAAGACGCCATCGGCAGGACCTGGCAGATGTCGACTATCCAGCTCGATTTCAATCTTCCCGAGCGCTTTGACCTTGAGTATGTAGGAAGTGATGGCGAACGCCATCGCCCGATCATGATTCACAGGGCACTTTTTGGATCAATCGAGCGCTTCTTCGGAGTTTTGACCGAGCACTATGCGGGACACTTCCCGCCATGGCTAGCCCCAGTTCAGGCGGTCTGTATTCCAGTTGCTGAGGAGTTCGCCGATTACCTCGAGGACTTCGCCGCTGAGCTTCGCGCTGAAGGCGTCCGGGTTGAAGTGGATCGGTCGGATAACCGCATGCAGAAAAAGATTCGTGACCACACACTAATGAAGGTCCCATTCATGATTCTCGCCGGCGGCAGGGATGCTGAATCAAACACCTTCAGCTTCCGCTACAGAGATGGCTCGCAAACCAACGACGTGCCAAGGGCTGAGGCCAAGAAGCTAATCCTGGGTGCGATTTCTCAGAAGAAACAGGTCTAAATGACCGAGTTCCTCGAGGGATTCTCCGGGATGCAGGATAACTTTCAGCGGCTCTGGACTCCGCATCGACTCGTGTACCTCCAGACTGGGCAGCAGCCACCTGACGAGGAATGCCCGTTTTGCCTAGCTCCCGATAAGAGTCCAGAAGAGGGCTTGGTGGTTTACAAGGGGCAGAGCTGTTATGTGCTGATGAATCTCTTTCCCTACAACACTGGGCATCTTCTGGTGTGCCCATATCGCCACGTTGACACCTACGACAAGGCGACCGAAGAAGAGATTCAAGAGATAGGCAAGCTGACGCAGCAAGGAATGCGCACCCTGAAAAAGGTGTTTGGAACCGATGGATTCAACATCGGCATGAATCAGGGTGCGGTCGCTGGAGCGGGAATCGCTTCGCATCTGCACCAACACATTGTGCCGAGGTGGAAGACGGACTCAAACTTTTTCCCAATCATCGCTCAAACCAAGGCTTTACCAAGGTTGCTCGGTGAGGTTAGGGAAACAATTGCAAATAACTGGCTGAGCGAAGTTTAGGATTTAGGCATGTCAGAAGAATTTCTAGAAGCAACACCACTTGTTAAGCGCGGCCTAGCAGAGATGCTCAAGGGCGGCGTAATCATGGACGTCGTCACAGCGGAACAGGCCAAGATCGCTGAGGATGCCGGCGCTGTCGCCGTTATGGCACTGGAGCGAGTTCCAGCTGACATTCGCGCACAGGGTGGTGTTGCCCGAATGAGCGACCCTGACCTGATCGACCAGATCATCAACACCGTGTCGATTCCAGTGATGGCAAAAGCCAGAATCGGTCACTTTGTAGAGGCACAGGTTCTGCAGTCACTCGAGGTCGACTACATCGACGAGTCAGAGGTGCTTTCACCTGCTGACTATGTAAACCACATTGATAAGTGGCAGTTCGAGGTACCTTTCGTTTGTGGTGCTACCAACCTTGGAGAGGCCCTGCGCCGCATCACCGAGGGTGCTGCCATGATTCGCTCAAAGGGTGAGGCTGGAACTGGAGATGTTTCAGAGGCAACCAAGCACATTCGGACCATCACCTCTGAGATTCGTGCACTGGCTGCCAAATCAGAGGAAGAGCTGTATGTTGCCGCCAAAGAGCTTCAGGCTCCATACCAGCTGGTACGAGAGGTCGCAAAAACTGGAAAGCTACCAGTAGTTCTCTTTGTTGCCGGCGGTGTAGCCACCCCAGCAGATGCCGCCATGATGATGCAGCTCGGCGCCGATGGTGTATTCGTTGGTTCGGGCATCTTCAAGTCCGGTAACCCAGCAGCCCGCGCCGCAGCAATCGTAAAGGCAACTACCTTCTATGACGACCCAAGCGTGATTGCTGAGGTTTCAAGAGGATTGGGTGAGGCAATGGTTGGTATCAACGTGAATGACTTGCCAGCACCTCACCGGCTTGCGGAGCGTGGCTGGTAAGTGCGTATCGGAGTCCTTGCACTGCAGGGCGACTTTCGAGAGCATCTAGCGACCATAGAAGCGTTGGGTGAAGAGGCGCTAAAGGTTCGCACCATAAAAGACCTGGATCGAGTCGACGCCCTGGTTATTCCAGGCGGAGAGTCAACCGCGATATCTAACCTCGCCAAGAGTTTTGGTCTGATCAACCCGCTTAGGGAGTTTGCCAAAGTAAAACCCGTAATGGGAACCTGCGCCGGCCTGATCATGCTCTCGGACGAGGTAGAGGGAGCCATCCAAGGCCAGGAGTTCATTGGCGGATTGCCCATTCGGACCTCGCGTAATGCCTACGGTGGACAGACGCATTCCTTTGAGGCAGATGTTGACTTTTCGGGCCAAAAGGAACGAGTCGCCTTCATTCGTGCTCCAAAGATTCTCGATCCAGGCAAATCAACGGTTATCGCCACCCTGAACAAAGAAGCGGTTGCTGTGAAAAGCGGTAACCTTTTCGGAGCCAGTTTTCACCCCGAAATCACCGGCGCAAAGATTCTCCACAGGCTTTTCCTAGATGCCGTGCGAGAGACAGTAACGAAGTAATTTAGAGGAATTATGTCCGGTCACTCCAAATGGGCAACCACCAAACACAAGAAGGCTGCCAACGACGCAAAGCGCGCAAAACTGTGGGCGAAGCTGATTCGCAACATCGAGGTTGCAGCTCGCACTGGTGGCGCTGACATCGATGGCAATCCCACCCTGTATGACGCTGTCTACAAGGCCCGCAAAAACTCGGTGCCGAACGACAACATCGAGCGAGCCATCAAGCGTGGATCTGGTGCCGATGATGGATCAGTTGATTACCAAAACATCATGTACGAGGGCTATGGCCCAAACGGTGTCGCGATCATGATCGAGTGCCTTACTGACAACAAGAACCGCACCGCCGCAGAGGTTCGCCTCGCCGTAACTAAAAATGGCGGCAGCATGGCAGACCCAGGCTCTGTGTCCTACCAGTTTGCGCGCAAGGGAATCATCGTCATCAACGGCTCAACCGAGGACGCAATTCTCGAGGCCACCATCGAACACGACATCGAGGATGTTGCCCTCGTTGGGGAGTCTTACGTTCTCACCTGTGACCCTTCGGCAACCGTGGATGTCCGCACGTCACTCCAGAACGCAGGAATCGACTACGAATCAGCTGATGTTGAATTCGTTTCGTCGCTGAAAATAGACCTCGATGCAGATGGGGCTGAGAAGGTCATCAAGCTGATCGATGCAGTTGAGGACCTCGATGATGTTCAGACCGTCTACACCAACATGGACATCTCGCAGTCGGTGCTGAGCGAGCTTGAAGCCAGGGGATAAGTGATCATTCTCGGCGTTGACCCAGGACTCACCAGGTGTGGGTTTGGAGTCATCGAGTCTGAGGGCACAAAGCTTATAGATTTTGGACTCTTCAGCTCTCAGGCCGGCACAGACCCAAGAGATCGGGTTGGACTGATCGCTAAAGAACTCGCTGGAGTTCTGGATAGGCACAAACCACAGGTGATTGCTTTGGAGCGGGTTTTTGCCCAGGCAAATTTGCGATCAGTAATGGGCGTGGCTCAGATTTCTGGAGCACTTATGCATCTTGCCTATGAGCGTTCAATCCCACTGCAGTTTTTCACCCCCAGTGAAGTCAAAGCAGCCGTTACCGGTAATGGGCGCGCAGATAAGGCCCAGGTCTCTCAAATGGTTGCGAGGTTGACCGGTAGAGAAATCCCAGGCCCACCGGACATTGCTGATGCCATTGCGGTTGCAATCTGCGGCAGCAAACGCGGTGCGATGGGCGGCACTAGTGCTCAAAAGAAGTGGGTTGCTGCCGCTAAGGCCGCCAATCGCAGAATAGGTTAGGGACGTGATTTCCTCGCTAACCGGAGAGCTGATCGGGCTCAGCCTCGATAGGGCGCACCTGAGCGTTTCTGGTGTTGGATTCGAGATCGCAATCACACCAAGGCACTCGCTTGCGTTGAAGCAGGGTCAAAAGGCAACCCTTCACACCAGGCTCGTGGTTCGTGAGGATGAGCTTTCGCTCTATGGTTTCCAATCTGCCTCGGAGCGAGAGCTTTTTGACCAACTTGTCTCTGTTAACGGAATCGGCCCTAGGTTGGCGCTTGCGGTCCTGGCTGGGCTTCCCGAGGATATGCTGCGACAGGCAATCGCAAACGGGGATGAAGCAGCGTTTAGAGCGATTTCTGGAGTAGGGCCAAAAACCGCAAAGTTGATCATTTTGTCGCTAAGTGGAAAGGTTCAGCTGGGATCGGGTAAGTACCCGGCAGTGCTGCAGGCTCTATCCCAACTTGGCACCAATGAGGCGAAGGCCCAACAAATTGTCGCTAGCCTGCCTGCCGAGCTGGATGACTCCAAGGCGTTGAAGCTCGCTCTTTCTCAACTATCAGTCGGGAAGCTAACCGCTAATGAGTGACGAGGAACGCGAGCTAGAGGCGAGACTTAGACCTTCATCGCTTCAAGAATTTGTCGGTCAGCAAAAGGTAGCTGATCAGTTATCGCTGATTATCAATGCCTCGAAGCTTCATGCTCGACCAGTTGATCACGTATTGCTCGCCGGTCCTCCCGGACTGGGCAAGACAACGCTGGCAATGATCGTTGCGCATGAGTCAGAGCGGCCCCTCAGGCTGACCAGCGGGCCAGCGATTCAGAGCGCTGGAGACCTGGCGGCAATTCTTTCGGCATTGCAATTTGGAGATGTGCTCTTTATCGACGAGATTCATCGCATGTCGCGCTCAGCAGAAGAGATGCTCTATCTGGCCATGGAGGATTTTCGGGTAGATGTGATGGTGGGGAAGGGGCCTGGTGCTTCTTCCATATCGCTGGAGCTTGAGCCTTTCACCTTGGTAGGAGCAACAACTCGAAGCGGCATGCTGCCCACTCCATTGCGCGACCGATTTGGCTTTACTGCATTTCTTGAGTATTACTCGAGCTCTGAACTTGAGCAGGTGATAGTCACATCTGCAAACAAGCTCGGATACGCGATAACCGCTGAAGCGGCTTCGCTGCTTGCATCACGATCGAGGGGAACTCCGAGAATTGCCAATCGCCTGCTCAGAAGAGTAAGGGACTTTGCCCTGGTCAATGGAAACAGTGCGATCGAGGTGGTGCATGTGCTTGAAACCATGCGCATCTTCGAAATCGACCAGGCAGGTCTCGACCGTGTAGACAGGCAGCTACTGGAGCTGCTAGCGACCAAGTTTTCCGCTCGCCCCGTCGGACTGTCCACGCTCGCCGTGGCAATCGGTGAGGAGCAGGACACCATCGAAGCGGTCATCGAGCCTTACCTAATTAGGCAGGGTTTGCTGCATCGAACCCCACGCGGTAGGGAGATAACCGAAGCTGGAAAGGCTCACCTCAATAGCATTCCGAGCTAGCGGGGTTTCTCACCTATAATTTCGGGGTATCTGTCGGTAAGGA
>JBEENY010000049.1:0-10750 GCA_041191905.1 Actinomycetota bacterium | reverse complement strand
GGGTGGCAAAAAATAGTTGGGGCAGTCTAAAACTGCGTGAGAGGAAGGTCACATGTCCTCCAATTCGTAAGAGCCACTTTGCTCTTCACATACGCCTTCAGGGTATTGAATCACTCTAGCAGCGGGGCCCAATTGTTTGGGCTCCGTTTGGAAACAATAGCGCAGGCTTTGTTTCGGAAATGTTTAACTCCGTGGAGGCGTTTTCACAAAGGTAGACTTTGAGAAATCAGCCAGTTTCTAGCAGAGGATCAGCTTTGGAGCTTCAAGACCCATTTGCACTCATTGGACTCACCTACGATGACGTTCTTCTTCTGCCTGGTCAATCAGACGTTGTCCCATCCGGCGTTAGCACCAGAACTCAGGTCTCAAGAAACATCTCGGTGAACATACCTCTCATATCCTCTGCGATGGACACCGTGACCGAGGCCCGGATGGCAATCGCAATGGCACGCCAGGGTGGCTTAGGGATCCTGCACCGTAATCTCTCAATTGATGAGCAGGCAAACCAGGTTGATCTTGTAAAGCGCTCTGAAGCCGGCATGGTTTCTCACCCTGTGACCACCACTCCCTACGCAACCATTCAGGAAGTGGACGACCTCTGCGGTAAATACCGAGTCTCTGGTCTTCCGGTTGTTGACGAAGAGGGAAAGCTAGTCGGCATCGTCACCAACCGTGACATGCGATTTGTGCTCGAGGTTCAGCGCACCACAACTTTGGTTAAAGATGTGATGACTCCGATGCCACTGATCGTTGGCAAGGTGGGCATTAACCCAGACGAGGCCATGGCGATGTTGGCCCAGCACAGAATTGAGAAGTTGCCGCTTATTGATGACGACGGCAAGCTTCGAGGGCTGATTACCGTCAAGGACTTTGACAAAAGCGAGAAGTATCCAAACGCATCCAAGGATGGCGCAGGTCGACTTCTAGTTGGTGCTGCTGTGGGCGTTGGTCCTGATGCCTGGGAACGCGCGATGGCACTGATCGAGTCCGGTGTGGACATGCTTGTGGTTGACACTGCTCACGGTCATAACTCAGCGGTGTTGGACATGATTCGCAAACTAAAGCTTGAGCCATTTGCCAAGCACACCGACATTGTTGGAGGCAACGTTGCAACCCGTGAGGGTGCTCAGGCAATCATCGATGCCGGAGCTGATGGTGTGAAGGTTGGAGTTGGACCAGGATCTATCTGCACCACCAGAGTTGTCGCCGGTGTTGGCGTACCACAGGTCACCGCAGTGCACCTAGCAGCACTTGCGGGTAAGGCAGCCGGAGTGCCAGTCATCGCAGATGGCGGCCTGCAATACTCTGGCGACATCGCGAAGGCTTTGGTCGCTGGTGCTAACTCGGTAATGCTCGGCTCGCTTCTAGCCGGTACCGATGAGGCTCCTGGAGACATTACATATGTAGGCGGTAAGCAGTACAAGACCTACCGCGGCATGGGATCTCTGGGTGCAATGCAGTCTCGTGGACAGTCGAAGTCATTCTCAAAGGACCGCTACTTCCAGGACGATGTGCTGCGTGAAGACAAGCTTGTACCTGAGGGAATCGAGGGCCGAGTCCCTTACCGCGGAACGGTCTCGTCCGTGGTTCATCAACTTGTTGGTGGCCTTCGAGCGTCTATGGGATATGTCGGATCGGCCACCATCCCAGAACTTCAGACCAAGGGCAAGTTTGTCCGAATCACTGCGGCTGGTCTTCGCGAATCACACCCGCATGATGTTCAGATGACCATCGAAGCACCGAACTACGGCACCCGTTAGGAGATCGCTGTGAACGAAATTGAAATCGGTCGCGCCAAGCGCGCCAAGGTTGCCTATGCCTTCGATGACATCGCGATTGTGCCAACCAGAAGGACCAGGGACCCAGAGGATGTTTCTACCTCCTGGGCGATTGATGCCTACCGCTTTGATCTCCCAGTAGTTGCAGCACCAATGGACTCGGCCATGAGTCCGCAGGCTGCCATCGAAATGGGGAAGCTCGGCGGATTGGGTGTTCTTGACCTTGAAGGACTATGGACTCGTTACGAGGACCCAACCCAGCAGCTTCACGAGATTGCAACTGCCAAGGATGAGGACGCAACCGCGGTTTTGCAGCGGGTCTACTCGAAGCCAATTCAGCCAGAGCTAATCAAGGCAAGACTTGGCGAGATTCGAGCAGCGGGTGTGACGGTTGCTGGAGCTCTTTCTCCGCAGCGCACCGCTGAGTTTTCAGACGTGGTTACCAAGTCCGGTGTGGACCTGTTTGTGATCCGTGGAAACACGGTTTCTGCCGAGCACGTATCCAAGAGCCGTGAGCCACTGAATCTGAAGGAGTTCATCTACAAGCTAGATGTACCAGTGATCGTCGGTGGAGCCGCAACCTACACCGCAGCCCTGCACCTGATGCGAACCGGAGCAGCCGGTGTCCTGGTTGGCTTTGGTGGCGGAGCTGCCACTGCAACCCGCAAGGTGTTGGGTATTCACGCTCCGATGGCAACCGCTGTTGCCGATGTTGCTGCAGCTCGACGCGACTATATGGATGAGTCGGGCGGTCGTTACGTCCACGTCATCGCCGATGGTGGTCTTGGTACCTCTGGAGACATCGTGAAGGCGATCGCCTGCGGTGCGGATGCCGTGATGCTGGGAACCGTCTTGGCTCGTGCCGCTGGTGCACCGGGTCAGGGATGGCACTGGGGCAATGAGGCGGTTAGCTCGTCTCTGCCAAGAGGTCAGCGTGTCTGGGTTGGTACCCATGGCACCATGGAGAGCATCTTGCTCGGCCCTGCAACTTCTGCCCTTGGAACCGAGAACCTAATTGGTGCGCTTCGCAAGTCGATGGCAACCACAGGTTACTCAGACGTGAAGGAATTCCAGCGCGTTGATGTAGTGGTCAACCAGTACGAGTAATGAAACCAACCTTCTTTGCCATAGCGCGAAGGCCGAAGTGGATTCTCGCGCTGGTAGCAGCCTTCCTGGTGGCATCGGTATTTGCGATTTTGATGCAGTGGCAGCTTGAACGAACGTTTCGAGTCGTGGGTGTTGAGGTATCCGAGGCAGCTCCGAGACCACTGGATGAGTTGATTCAACCAGGGCCAATCACAGCCAATGTCTTCGATCGTCTCGCTAGCGCAGAGGTGGTGCTCGATCCAGAGAATGCCTATGTAGTTGCCAACCGATTACAGCTCGATGGGTCGAACCAGGTGCCTGGCTACTGGGTAATCAGCAACGCATTTGTTGGTGAGACCAGTCTCACCCTGGCCCTTGGATTTACCGAATCGCTCTCTGAGGCCAAGCAGAAACTAGCTGAACTCAAGCCCGAGAGTTTTGAGATTCTCGGTTACGTTGAACCAACTGAAGCTGCGAAGCCAGCAATAGACGGGGTGCTGCAGTCGCTTTCGCTGGCCCAGCTCATCAATCTCTATTCGGCTGAGCCGATCTCGAGCTACCCGGCATATCTCATCGTGCAGGATGGCATCGATATCGGTTTGGAGAAAATCACGATTGGCATCAGGCAACAGCAGATTGAGATCAACTGGCTCACTGCTTTCTATGCAGTCGAGTGGGCCTTTTTTGCTGTTGCTGCTTTCTACATTTGGTGGCGATTAGTTAGAGATGAACAACTACGCATCATTGAAGAGGGCTAGCATTTAGCTGGGAGGTCCTGATGTCCACTATTTCCGCCACTGTAAACGTTTTAGATCCAATCGGTTTGCACGCTCGTCCTGCTGGGCAAATCGTGAAGCTTGTCAAAGAATCTGGTCTTGAGGTTCGCATCGGCAAAGCCGGTGAAGAACTCGTCAAAGCCAACTCACCGCTTCGCATGATGGCACTCAAAGCAAAGACCGGTGAGGAACTTTTGGTTGAGATCGATACTGCTGATCAGGCCGTTGCTGACTCACTGATTTCCCAAATCCAAGACTTTCTAAAGGGCTAGTTGTGTCAGCGCCTGGAGCCATTCTTGCCGGAATGGGTGTCGGCCTTTCACCAGTTAGAGCCGAAGTATTCAGAGTCAAGCCGAGCCAGCCTCTTCCCGCCGCCCACAAACATTCCGGTAACGCTGAGTCCGAGAAGGAAACTCTACGCAGCGCAGTGTCGGCAGTAGCTCACTACCTAGAGGAGCTCACTGAGAAGGCCGGTGAGACCAGCGCCGAAATCTTTGAGGCACTAAAAATGCTTTTGGAGGATGAAGACCTCTTCGAGACTGCAGCGGCGCAGATTGATGAGGGTTGGAGCGCAGCAACTGCGTTCATCATGGCTGTCGATGAGTTTGGCGAACTGCTTGCGGGAGATGCAGCCTTTGAGGAGCGGGTTGCAGACTTACGAGACCTAGCAAAAAGAGTTGCTGCGCACATTCATGGCATTCACCTCGGGCTAGACCTACCCACCTCGGGAAGATATGTGTTGGTGGGGGAGGACTTCTCGCCTGCAGATACCGCGCAGTTCACCAATGCCGTGGTCGGAGTTGTCACCATCAAGGGTGGGCCAACCTCCCACACCGCGATCATCTGTCGTTCAAAGTCAATCCCAGCCGTTGTCTCCTGCTCTTCAGCCGAGGGTTTGGTAGATGGACAGATTGTTCTCGTTGACCCGGTTGGCGATCGAGTTGTGGTCGATGGCGATGAGTCGATGGCCACGAAAACCATAAGTTTTGTTGCAAAAAGCATGGAGCCGATCATCCCGGTAAGGGCAAACATTGGGTCTTTGAGTGATGCAGTTTCTGCAGCCACAACTGCTGCCAATGGTGTCGGTCTATTCAGAACTGAACTGCTCTATCTGTCAGCTAACTCGATGCCCTCGGTTAGTGAGCAGGCCAAGAGCTACACCGAAGTTCTCAAGGCTGCGCCCGAAGGGCCAATCGTGGTTAGAACCATCGATGCCGGCAGCGATAAGCCAGTGCCGTTTCTCAAAATGGACCACGAGGAGAACCCAGCGCTTGGAGTCAGGGGTTATCGCCTAATTCAAGAGCACCGGCAGTTCATTCTTGATCAGTTAGCAAGCCTCGAAATTGCCCGCAAAGAATCGGGTCGTGAGGTGTGGGTCATGGCTCCCATGATTGCAACTTCTCAAGAGGCACTGGAGTTTGCGGCACTCGCGAGAGCCGCGGGTGATTTCAAGGTCGGCGTGATGGTGGAGACGCCATCAATTGTGATGGCTCTATCAGATCTCGCGAATCAGCTCGACTTTATTTCGGTCGGCACCAACGACCTCTCGCAGTATCTGTTTGCGGCAGATCGAATGAACCCAAGTCTTGGTGCACTGCTCAACCCTTGGCAGCCAGCCTTGATTCGTGCTCTCGCCAAGATTGCAAGTGATTCCGCCGCTGGCAACCTGTCTTCCGGGGTCTGTGGTGAGAGTGCCTCAGATCCAGCATTCGCCGTTGTCTTGGCAGGCCTTGGGTTCAAGTCAGTCTCCGCTTCGATGAGCCAGGTGGGGGCGGTTCGCACCGCGCTCTCGTCGGTATCGCTCGATCAGGCGAAGGCTGTCGCTGCCGAAGCGCTGGGTGCTACCACGGCCGAGGAAGCAAAGTCTAGGGTGCTGGCCGCGTTGGCCAATCTCTAGTCCGATTAGACTTCTTGGCTATGTCGGCTAAATCAGAAAAGCTCAGAAAAGTCATCGGTTTTTACCGCGTCTCGTCTTATGTGACGGGCATCTTTCTGCTGCTTTTGATGATCACCTGGGGTATCCGCAGACTCCCATTTTTGGGTTATGACCTTTGGCTAATGGGACCAAACGGCTTCATCACCTTTGAGCGCTATGGTGTTGAGGGAGAGGGGTTGCCAGATGTCGGTGCAAACCTCACAGTCTGGATTTTGATTATCCACGGCTGGCTCTACGTCGTTTATTTGCTTGCTGACTTCAGACTTTGGACCCTGCTGCGCTGGCCCTTCACCCGATTCCTCTTTATTGCACTTGGGGGAATCGTGCCACTACTTAGCTTCTACACCGAGGCCAGGTACGCAAAGGTGGCTCAGGCTGAGCTAGAAAAGATGGAGCGCGAGTGAACCCGGTATTAGTTGTTGACTTTGGTGCTCAGTACGCTCAGCTGATCGCAAGGCGCGTGCGCGAGGCAAACATCTACTCTGAAATCGTTCACCACAACATCACTGCCTCAGAGGTGAGTGCCAAAGATCCTGCAGCCATCATTCTCTCGGGCGGACCATCCAGTGTTTATGAGGCTGGTTCACCACAGCTTGATCCCGAAATTCTCGAACTTGGAATTCCGGTGTTGGGCATCTGCTATGGCTTCCAGGTGCTAGCACAGTCTTTGGGTGGCAAGGTTGATCAGACTGGAAAGCGCGAGTATGGCGCTACCGATCTCAAGCTAGCGGACGGCGGCATTTTGCTGGGCGGCCAGCCACAGCTTCAGGTTTGCTGGATGAGTCACGGCGACCAGGTTGTGCAGGCTCCGGCAGGATTCAAGGTTTTGGCATCGACCGAGACCACCCCGGTTGCTGCATTCGAAAATGCCGAAAAGCGTATCTTCGGAGTTCAATGGCACCCCGAGGTAAAGCACTCTGAGCAGGGTCAGCAGGTGCTGAAGAACTTCCTCTATGAAGGTGCTGGCATCAAGCCGACCTGGAACTCAGGCAACGTGATCGCTGAGCAGGTGGAGAAGATCAGGGCTCAGGTCGGCGATGCGAGGGTGATCTGTGGACTAAGCGGTGGCGTTGACTCAGCAGTAGCCGCAGCCTTGGTTCACAAAGCCGTTGGCGACCAACTAACCGCTGTGTTTGTGGATCATGGACTGCTTCGTAAGTCCGAGCGCGAGCAGGTTGAGCGTGACTATGTGGCTGCAACCGGTATTCGCCTTGTGACCGTGGATGCTGAAGAGAAGTTCTTGTCGGCGCTCGCTGGTGTCTCTGACCCCGAGACCAAGCGAAAGATCATCGGTCGCGAATTCATTAGGACCTTCGAAGAGGCAGAGCGAAAGCTGGTTGCGGAAGCTGCTGCCGACAACCGGCCTATCAAGTTCCTGGTCCAGGGAACTTTGTATCCAGACGTTGTCGAGTCTGGCGGTGGCGCAACCGCAGGCATCAAGTCTCACCACAATGTTGGTGGACTCCCAGATGACCTAGATTTCGAATTGGTCGAGCCATTGAGAACTTTGTTCAAGGATGAGGTTCGAGCCATTGGAAAAGAACTTGGCCTTCCTCAGGAGATCGTCCAGCGACAGCCATTCCCCGGTCCCGGTTTAGGAATCAGAATTGTTGGAGAGGTAACAAAGGAGCGACTCGATCTGCTGCGTGAGGCAGATGCCATCGTTCGTGAGGAGCTAACCAAGGCTGGACAGGATGCTCAAATTTGGCAGTGTCCAGTGGTTCTGCTGGCAGATGTTCGCTCGGTGGGTGTTCAGGGAGATGGCAGAACTTATGGTCACCCAATCGTGCTCAGACCCGTTTCATCCGAGGATGCGATGACCGCTGACTGGTCAAGATTGCCCTATGACTTACTAGCCAAGATCTCGAACCGAATTACCAACGAGGTCGCTGGCGTGAACCGAGTGGTCTTGGATATCACATCCAAGCCACCGGGCACCATCGAGTGGGAGTAGTTCGGTGTTAGTTTTCGGCCACCGTGGAGCGTGTGGCTACCTCCCTGAAAACACCATGCCCTCTTTTGAGCTGGCATTTGAGCTTGGCGCCGATGCCATCGAATTTGATGTGGTGATGTCATCAGACGAAGTGCCGATGATTTTGCATGACGATGACCTCAGAAAAACCACCACCTATCAGGGTGATAACTACCTGGTTTCAAATTGGACAAGCGCTGAACTCGCTCAACTGCGAGTAAAGGAGCGTTATCCGCAGCGCACCGAGAGCGCTCAGCACGATGGTCGCTATCCGATCCCCACCCTCGCTCAGGTCTTAGCTAATCCGAAGTTTGACGGAAAGCACCTGATCATCGAGGTCAAATACGGCAAGCAGTTCCAGTCACAGGGATTGGATATTGTCGCTGCAACTAAAAGTGCGATTGAGAAAAGTGGATACCAACAAAGAGGCATCAAGCTGACCATTGAGTGTTTTGAGTTCGACATCCTCAGGCAGCTAAAGCGGGCGATCTTTGGCCCCGACTTCGTGTTTCTCTCAGCTCCAGACACTTTGCCTGAGGGTTATTTCGAGCTAACGGACGATCTTCTAGACGAGATTGCCTCTGAGTTCGAGGGCGTCTCAGTGGCTTTGTCGATGCTCACCGGTGAGTTTGTGGAGCGCGCTAAGGCCCGCGGGCTAATGGTGTTTGCCTACACGGCGAGAGTCGAAACCGCCCAGGGCGATGTGGATTCTTGGTTCAAATCGCTAGCCGCAACAAATGTCGACGGCATCTTCGCTGACCAACCAGACGTCTTGCTAAAAAGCGTCGGTCGCACCCTTTAGGCTACCTGCGATGCAGTTAGACCTATTCAGTACTCCCAACGAAGACGCCCTGCTTGAGGGCCTAAATCCTCAGCAGCGCGAGGCTGTGCTGCACCGTGGAAAAGCCCTATTGATCGTGGCCGGAGCGGGCAGTGGTAAGACGCGGGTGCTTACGCATCGAATCGCTCACCTGCTTGCCACCAAAGAACTCTGGCCATCTCAAATCTTGGCAATCACCTTCACCAATAAAGCAGCTGCAGAGATGCGGGAGCGCGTTGAGGCCCTGATTGGTCAATCGAGTGAAGGTATGTGGATAAAGACCTTTCACTCTGCCTGCCTACAGATTCTGAGACGTGAGGCAGATCGACTTGGGCACGATGCCAACTTCACCGTCTATGACACCGGTGATACCAGAGCGCTTCTCAAGCGACTGCTTCGCGAAGCCGGGGCCGAGGACGCAGACATTAAGCCTCAGCAGGCGGCTGCCATCATTTCGAATGCAAAGAACGAGCTCAAAGATGCCGATGACTTTGCCAGAAATGCAGATCGTTCAAACCCCAAAGAACGAATTGTTGCAGAGGTGTACCAGGCCTACACCTCAGAGCTGAAGCGAAACAACGCCTTTGATTTCGATGACCTGATTGCCGAAACCGTTCATCTGCTTCGGGCATACCCAGAGGTCAGGGCCAGGTATCAAAAACGCTTCAGGCATGTGCTGGTAGATGAGTATCAGGACACCAACCACGCGCAATACGCACTCATCAGAGAATTCACCAGGCCTTTGCCTGATGACTATGCCAACATCGACGAGAGAACCGGTGAGGTAATTCCACCGGCGGATCTAACCGTGGTGGGTGACTCGGATCAGTCCATCTATGCATTCCGCGGAGCGGATATTCGAAACATCACCGAGTTCGAGCGGGACTTTCCGGGCGCGAAGACGATCCTCTTGGAGCAGAACTATCGCAGCACTCAGAACATCCTTTCGGCTGCAAACGCAGTGATTTCTCAAAACCCATACCGTCCAGCCAAGAATCTTTGGACCGACTCCGGGGCAGGGGAGAAAATCACCCTCTTCACCGGATACGACGAGCGCAATGAGGCTGCTTTCGTTGTGGACAGAATCAAGCGTTTGGCTGACCAGGGGGTCAACTACTCCGAGATCGCTGTGCTGTATCGAACTAACGCACTGACCCCAGCTTTAGAAGCAGAGCTAAAAAGCCAGCGAATCCCATACGCGGTTATTGGTGGCCTCAAGTTCTTCGAGCGCAAAGAAATCAAGGATGCTCTCGCGTACCTCTCCGCGGTTTCCAATGGCCGAAACGATGAGGCGGTTCGAAGGGTTATAAACCTCCCTGCAAGAGGCATTGGCGAAAAGACTGAGCTGAAGATTGCTCAGTTCGCCAGGAGTAACGACATCTCGTTCCGCCAAGCGCTCTCTCATGTTGGAGATCTTGGGCTCGGGCCCAAACTAACCGCGGCAATTACAGAGTTCGCCGACCTACTGAACGAGATGGATGCGTTGAGTGCAACTGACGGTCCAGCCGATGTTATGAAGCTAATCCTGCAGCGAAGCGGCTATCGGGCTGAGCTAGAAGCCTCTCGTGATCCTCAGGATGAGGCAAGAGTTGAGAACTTAGATGCGCTTTTGGGACAGCTCTTTGACTGGCAGGCGCAAAACCCTGAGGGGACCGTCGCAGACTACCTGGCGGAGGTTACCTTGGCTGCCGCTGCCGACGAGATTGAAGATGAGTCAGGTTCAATCTCGTTGATGACCCTTCACACGGCGAAGGGTCTTGAGTATCCGGTCGTTTTCCTAATGGGTCTTGAGCAGGGAACCCTCCCTCACGTTCGTGCCTTTGACGAACCAGGCGGTCTTCAGGAAGAGCGAAGGTTGATGTATGTCGGCCTGACCCGTGCAAAGGGCAAGCTTTTCCTCTCGCATGCCCTGCAGCGCACGTTGTTCGGAAACACCGCGAGCTTTATTCCGTCCGGCTTCTTGAACGACATTCCGGCAGATCTGTTGGAGATCGAGGGTGCCGAGCGCGAAGCGATTCGACCAGCTGCCCCGCAGCAGCGCACCAGTTGGCAGGGGGCCATCAACACCCCTGCCGCGATTCGAGACAACAAGGACCTTGAGCTTGCAGTCGGTGATCGTATCCGCCATGAAGCGTTCGGCGAAGGCAAGGTGATTGCTGTTGCCGGCGCGCCACCGCGCCAAACAGCGGAGGTCAGGTTTAGCTCCGGGACCTCGAAGCGCCTCTTGGTAAAGATGGCCCCAATCGAAAAGCTCTGAAGCGAAAAACGGCCAGCCATTTCTCGCTAAACTTTGAAAAGTTGTCCCTTTCTGAAACGGAAAAACCGTGGATCTATTTGAGTATCAAGCCAGAGACCTTTTTGAAAAGTACGGGGTTCCCGTTC
>JBEENY010000048.1:0-10771 GCA_041191905.1 Actinomycetota bacterium | reverse complement strand
TTGGTTCGATTGGCCGCTTTATCAAGTCAAACTCGGTGGTTATCGGTACCGGTATCTCAACCGATGACATCGAGCTAAACCGCAAGGCGCAGTATGTCTCGGTTCGTGGCCCAATCACCGCCAGAGTGCTAAAGCAATCTGGCGGGCCTGACGTTGAGGCTTTTGGAGATCCGGGTCTTGCACTAAGCCGAGTGATCCCTGTTACCCGCGGAGCTACCAACGGCAAGATTGCGTTTATCCGTCACTTCTCTCACACCTCGGCTCCCATGCAGCTACCTGAGAATGTCGAAGAGCTCTCGGTGTTGATGTCTCGTCCAACTGACATTGTTGAGTTTGTTGGGAAACTCGCTCAATACGACGCTGTGATCACCTCCGCAATGCACGTGATGATCACCTGCCAGTCCTATGGCATCCCATGTGGTTTGGTGACCTTCGAGGGTTACGAGGAAAACGTTCACGGCTCAGGCATTAAATACGGTGACTACGCCCAGGGTGCTGGTGTTGAAATCATGAACCCACAGGTCGTGCCACTGGATCTTCGCAGGGCAAACCTCGACAACCTGATCAAAGACATCAAGGTGTCCGAGGCCAAGAAGGATGAGGTCATCGAACACATCAAGTCAGGTATTGCCAAGGTTCGAAAGAAGTAGCCATTGCGCAAAATCTTTCAAGAACTATTTAGCTCTTCAAAACTTCTGGTTCCGAAGGGCAAGTACCGCACGCAGCTGGTACTGCTAGTTCTGATTGCAGCATCGATTCCCGTAATCGAGCTGCTGGTTGCCAAGCTATTTACTGACCTGGTGGTTGATGGTGCCGACAAACCACTTGCTGAGATCATCATTGCGGGTGCAGTTTTTGTAGTTCTCTTCATCTCGACCAGAACCGCAAACTACCTTCAAAAGACCTACCGGGTGAAGTTTTTTGACAAGGCATTTGATGCCGACACCAGAGAGAAGTCCAAGACCAAAGAGTCCTGGGAGTGGGCGATGGCTCTCGAGCTTGTCAATGTGCTCAGCTTTCTGACCCAGCTATTTGTGATTGCAGTTTTCTTCTTTGCACTGAGCCCGCTATTTGCCGGGTTGAACATGATTCTGGTGCTGATTGTGCTGCAGGTCATGGGAGTGCTTTTCAAGCGGCAGCTCAAAAAGCAACGCGGCTTCGTTGAGAAAAAGCGTGCCAAGAAAGAAGTTACCCCTGCCGAGCGACTCGGTTCTCGAATTCAACAGGCTGAGTTTGCAACCCTGCTCGCGAGTTTCGGTGTTGTGGTGCTACTGGGTCTACTGATTTGGTTCTCACTCGAGGGGGTTGTGACCCTTTCAAACACGATTGTTTTGTTCTTGGGTCTTCGGCTTCAGAACACAACCTTCTCGTCGGTCAGCAGCTCACTGATGAGATTTGCTCGAGCCAAGGCCAATAGCTTCTAATGATCAAGCTCACTCTTGGCTATTCGACTCTCGCAGAGCGAGTGGGCAACATCAAGCCACCACCGGAGCGGTTGGATTGGCGAGTGACGGTGATTATTCAAAACCCAAACAACATTGCCTGGCGAGGCGAGGGCCTCGCTGAGCTCTTCTCGCGAACCGATCTTGAGATTCACGAATTGCCAAGTGTCGGGGTTGCCAAAAGCCGCAATCAAGCGATTTGGTTGTGCAAGGGCGAATACCTAGTTTTCTCCGATGATGACATCGAGTTCAATGAGGCTGGGCTCGAGCAGGCGATTGAGTTCATGGATCAAAATCCTGAGTACTCGCTGCTGTTGGGTCAGGCTGTGGACCCAGATGGCAAATTACGCAAGCGGTACCCGAAGGGTCGCGAAGAGCTAACGCGCTACAACTCCGCCAGAGCGGCCACCTACGAAATGATTATCCGAGCAGAGGCAGTCCGCCAGCTCGGAGTTTGGTTTGATGAACGCTTTGGTGCTGGAGCGAAGAACTACTTAGGGGATGAATACATTTTCATCGTTGACCTACTGAGTGCTGGGGCTAGAGCAGTGTTCATGCCCATTACCATCGCAACCCACCCCTTTGAATCTTCCGGTTCTCGCTGGGGCAGCAAAACCGATCGCCAGGCTCGAGCCTCGGTATTCGATCGAGTATTCGGCTCCAAGGCCATGCTGGTTCGATTTGGCTTTGGCCTTAGACGCATCAAGGAGCTGGGCGGGCCGTTGAAGTTCTTGCTATTTGTTCTTGGTCGCTAGCGGGTTCTGAGAACCAAAACCTCTGCGGCCGCTTGCCCGGTGCTGTTGAGGGTTTGCTTGACCCCGTCAATCCAAACCTCAACTTTGACGTCGTAGCCGGCTCCAGTGTTGCGCTTTACCAAAGCGTATGGCTTACCAAGAACATTCTTTAGTGGCGAGACGCTGGTCCACTTGCCAGCGATGCGAGCCACCAACTGGCTGCCCTCATAACCCTGAGCGTAGATAGCGATGTAGCCGTTGAAGGTTCCAACGGTTACCTTCTGCGTGGTCACTGGGGTTGGATTTGGATCCACCGGGTTAGCGCCGACCGGGGTTGATTCCAAGACTCGCTGAGCCGCTGCGATGTCGACCATGGGAATCTGCTTTCGCACCACATCGTCGATCTTCTTACCCGAGACCTTCATTGCATCCAGCACGGTTTGGGCGGAATGCTTAGGAAACTGCTGTCTAAGCAGGGCATAGCTCGCAGCTGCGGTTGGAGCAGCTGCCGAGGTGCCGCTGGCCTGCATATAGCCATAGGTGGCCGCTGAGATGGCGTAGTCAGGAGCCAGCAGTTCTACCTTGGTACTCATGGTGTTGTAGATCGAGATCTGGCCGTTTTCGTCAACAGATCCAATTGAAACTGCCTCATCCAAACAGGTCGGAGCCCAGGACTCAACCGAGTCTAGGTAGAAACCATTGCCTGCGGCCGCGAATGGGATAACCCCAGCCTCACGAAGTTTCTTTAGCGATGCACGCACCTGGGTGTAAACGGGGTTGGTATTGCAGTTGAGCAGGTCTTGACGAGAGGTTAGGCCAAGGATTCCAAATGACATAGAGACCGCAACGATGTTGTATTTCTCGCGGTTTTGATAGAAGTACTCAAGTGCTGCAACCACACTGCTGGGCTGCATGTCGGTGTTTGCCATCACGATCTTGGCTTGTGGGGCAATGCCGCCAGGAGCAACCGAGTTTGGCTTTCCGGCGACGATGCCTGCAACCATGTTGCCGTGAGTTTCCTCGGCGATGAGAGCGCCTCTTAGGTCTCTTCGCTGACTGGCTGCCGCGACACCAGTTTGAAACTTGGTGCCATTGGGGCAGGTGGCAGAGTTGTTGCTCTGAAACACACAGATGCCATCGATTACCTGGCCATCAAAGTATTCGTGCTGGAGGTTCACGCCCTGGTCGATCATGGCAATCGTTACACCTTGACCAAGGATGTTCTTGCTCCATGCGGAGTTGATGTTGATGGCCTCATAGGCCTTTTCAACTGGGGCTGCCTGCGCAGGGGTCGATAGCCCGATGGCCACCATTAGAGCGACCGATAGCACCCCAAGAATTCGCTTCGCCATCACACACTCCTAACCCAACTGCCCCAAAGTGTAAATCTGAGAAGTCAGCATTTCCTGAGAGTTGAGTCTAGGCTTTAGCCATGACTCAGGCTCACTATCGTGTCAAAAAGGCCGTTATCCCAGTTGCTGGACTTGGAACTAGATTCTTGCCAGCGACCAAGGCGATGCCTAAAGAAATGTTGCCACTGGTTGATAAGCCGGTAATTCAGTACGTTGTTGAAGAAGCCGTAGAAGCGGGTCTTGATGACCTACTTATGATCACCGGTAGAAACAAGAATGCGCTGGAGAACCACTTTGACCGCGTTGCGGAGCTGGAGCAGGTCCTGGCCGATAAGGGTGATGCAACCAAGCTATTCAAGGTTCAAGAGTCCTCCCAGCTGGCCGACATCCACTACACCCGCCAAGGTGACCCAAGAGGTCTTGGTCACGCGGTGCTCAGAGCCAAGAGCCACGTTGGCAATCATTCCTTTGCAGTCTTGCTTGGTGATGACGTAATCGACTTTAGAGACCAGATTCTCCCCCGCATGCTCGAAGTTCACGAGCAGACCGGTGACAATGTCATCGCGCTCATGGAGGTCCCTGCCGACCAGATTCACCTCTATGGTTGCGCGAGCATCAATGAGACCTCCGAGGATGATGTGGTGCAGGTAACTGGCTTGGTTGAGAAGCCCGCCCGCGAGGAAGCTCCTTCCAACCTTGCTGTGATTGGCCGCTATGTTCTTCGCCACGAGATGTTCGACATTTTGGAGAAAACTGACCCAGGTCGTGGTGGAGAGATTCAGCTAACCGATGCCCTGGAGTATGCGGTTGAGCACCCAGAGATTGCAGGTGGTGTTCGAGGGGTCGTGTTCCGTGGTCGTCGCTATGACACTGGAGACAAGCTCGACTTCATCAAGGCCACCCTTCGCATTGGCATTGACCGTCAGGACATTGGTCAGGATCTTCGAGGCTGGCTAAAGGACTTCGCTAAAGAGATTTAGTTCTTTTGCACTTCTCGGAGCAGTACTTCACCTGATCCCAGTTTTTCTCCCACGCCTTGCGCCAGACCATGGGTCTGCCACAACGCTCGCAGTTCTTCTGCGGCAGGTTTTCTTTTTTTACTCCGCGCACTCCAAAGTGAATTGCGAGATGCCGCTCGAGATTCCCTACTTGGCAGTAATTGCCACTGTCCCTACATCTCCAGGCTTTGGCGCCCTTGCCGCAGAAAGATAGGTCTTGGACTTAGCGGCAAACTTCTTTGCCAGCGAGCAGGCCGCACTCGCTCGCGCCAAAGCGAGAGATCGGCCTGCTTCGGAGGAGTAGTAAGCCAAACAGTTGATGCTCTTTGCGGCAGAAGCTTTGGCCATGTAGGTAGAGATCTGAGCCTTTTGCTTTGCAGAGATAGCAACTGAGTTTCCTGGGAAGGCGGCTGTCCTGAAGCTTTGAGGCTGGCTAAACGCAACTTTGATGTTCTTTTGCGAGAAAGTGAAGCCTGCCGCATCGAGGTAAAGCCAGCCGTTCTTTTCTCCGACCGTGGTGGTAGCAACCGATTGTTCTCCGGCAGTGCCTGTGACAGTCACGGTTGCCTGTGCTGGGGTGGTCTTGAAGCCATAAAGACACCTAGCTGTCTCTGCATTAATGATCAACCGGTATCGACCGATCAGCTCCTCACCGTCCGGTCCAAAGTGATAACCAGAAACCTTGTAGTTCAGCGAACCATTTGAGAACTGCGGTGCCGTCCCTTGGTATACGGCTGCATTAGTAGAAACAATTCCGTGAACCTTGCTCGGGTCAGTCAGGCATTTGTTTCCGAAGGCGGGAGAGACTTGAAAGCTCCATTTCTCCTGAATGGCAACCGCCCTATCCTTCGCGGCTTGGCGATAAGCCTCCAAAAGCCCGGGAGTGTTTTCATAACTTGCGCGAACGTTTCCAACGGCATCAACGAAGAAACACTCAACCTTCGTAGAGTCGCACTGGGCATCTCGTTGCGCCTGAGTCTGTTGGTCTTTTGGGATTGCAACATAAATCTTTGGCACCCGAGCAGGTTGTCCTGAGACAACTAACCTGTTTACTCGAGGTGAAACTTTCTCCACTTTGAAAACCGCACTGTCGAGACGCCCCTGAAACCAAGATCCTGTGGAACTGGGAACCCTGACGGAGACCTGAATCTCGTTCTGTCCAATCGGGAAGTCTGCCCACTGGCCGCACTCTTGTGCTGAAACCCAGGCGCACTCTGGCGGAAACCCTCCCGATTGCACAATCCATCGCCCTTGCGAGTCAAGGTATTTTTCGGATGATTCGCTTGGCCTGTATGTCCCGGATTTTGAAGTGTATGGGATCACGGTTAGAACGAATTCATCTGCGCGAAAAGCCTTGATTGATTTGTGGTAGTTCGTGACCATCGAAGCGTAAACCGCGAACTTGACACCTGAATCTTCAGGATCAGCCCATAGGGACACATTCCTCCCATCCGGAAGATCCTTGCTGACATCACCTGAGAAGGTTGAACCGCCCGCCTCTCCTAGCAGAGTCAACGCGCGACCGTTTCGAGATACTGATTCCACGCATCCAATTGAGTCCGTCGTCACACAAAAGCCGAGTAGAGCATTCACCGAAGCGCGGTACTTGGAATTCTCAAAGTCGCATGGGCCCTCGCCGATCTCCAGGCAGAGGCGCTCGTTTGGCAATTTCCCCGCCCGAGACTCCAGCGAAACTATTCGGGAAACCTGGTTTCCATTGTTGATCCAAGCGTCTTCAACGTTTATGCCGACGGTTGGACTTTGGGGGTAAGGC
The DNA here is from genome assembly GCA_041191905.1 of Actinomycetota bacterium. Taxonomy (GTDB): domain Bacteria; phylum Actinomycetota; class Actinomycetes; order Actinomycetales; family Microbacteriaceae; genus Aquiluna. The sequence continues at coordinate 4,471 of JBEENY010000048.1, read as the reverse complement.
GGTTCTTGCCAAACAGCCTGCGCCTGGACGGGGGATATGTACAACGCCAAACAGAGCAAAGTCGCAAATGATTTGCTTATTCTCAAAACGTCCCCCAGTCCAAATTCGCGACCTAGCTGGAGCTGATCGCGACCCTGCCATTCAAGCTAGCAGTTTTCGTCTGCTTTGCAGTGGAGGTGAATTTCAGCTTTGGGTTCAAACTCTGAGCATAGGTACAGGCCGCCTTTGCTCTAGCCTCGGCAATCTTCTTGTCGGCTGCCTTGACGAAGTAGGCGGTGCAGTTGGCAACAGAGTTTGCCTCGGTTTGTGACATGAGGGATTCGATGGCTGAACGTTGCGATGAGCTGAGCTTTGTAACCTTGCCACTGAACTTAGCTAGGTTTGCGCTCACCTTCTTAGGCTGTGGGGCCTGGGTCAAAGTAACGCGGACTTCTTTTTCCGAGAAGGTGAAGCCATAGGCGGCGAGCTTTAGCCAGCCATCACGCTCCGATACTTGAGTCGTTGCCACGACACTCTCGCCTGCAACGGTTAGCACTGAGACTGACGCTTGCAGAGGAGCGCTACTGAATCCGTAAACGCAGCGTGCGAAGTCGGACCGCATCAAAAGGTCGTATGTGCCCAGGTTCAGCGACTTGCCATCAGTCCCGTGATGCAGTCCGGCAACCGAATAGCGAAGTGATCCGTTTCTGAGCTCTGGTGGGCCCTCGGAGTAAGCGGTTGCGTTTGTTGTCACGACGCCAAGAGTTCCGTTGAACTTGGAGACACAGGGGGTCAGAGCTGAATTCTTGACCAAATCTAGGGTTCTGAAGCCCCACGAGGTTGGAGCTGCAACCGGGGTCTCTGCGACGTGCTTGGCAAAGGTAGTTACGGCCTTGAGCGCCCTGCTTCCAAATGGGTATAGGTAAGACTGAACGTTTCGATTGGCACCAGACTGACTCTCAGGTGCAGAGTTTGCGATTCTCGTTGAGATGTTGCAATCGCGCTTTTCCATGCAGTCATCCCAGTATTCCTGGAGGTCTGCAGGGAGCTGCCCAAAATAGCCGCCGTGATAGAGAGTCGGAACTTTAACCGGTTTAGCCGTCACGGTAATTGTGCTGATCCCAGCGGCCTCCTGTGTTTTGACAATCGGATCTTCGATGCGTCCATGGAGCCATCCTGTCGGCTCATTTGCCAGCCTGAGTGATACGGAGATTTCGCCGTCAAGACGATGCGCTTTCTTGAGCAAACAAGTGCCATCCTGTTCCCAAATTGCGCACCTGAATCTGCCGAAGTCTTGAGCGCCTCCACCACACCCCACGATCTCGGTCTTACCGTTGTCCAACTTTTTCTCGACACATTGTGAGATGACACCGAAACCATTGGCATCGATGACGCCGTCCCAAATGCCTTCGAGTTCTGAGACTGGGATCAGCTGAACGTTTATCTTGACGTCAATTAGCTGACCAGATCGGATGTAGCCCTGTTGACCACCAACGAGCAGATAGAGATCGCCCGCGGCATGGGGTGCCCCAGGGATTCGCCAAACCGATGGTTGCCCAATTTCAACCGGCAGTATCCTGCCGTCTCCATTGAATGCGTTTGGGTGCTCTGAGTAGACGTAGCGATCAAATTCTGCAACGGCAGAACCTGAGTTGGTTTTGATAGAAAGCTGTTCAACGCAGTCGAACTGATTAGCACGCTCACAGTTAGCAAAGTTCGCATTGAACCTCATCATCTTCGCACCTGAGCAATTCAAGTCATCCAAGGACTCGCAACTCAGCTGCTTTGATGTGGACTCGTCGAACACCGTGAGTGAAGAGAAGAGCTGACCGAAATCAACCGTGTCTTCAATCACTATCGAATGGTACCCTCGCTCAAATTCGTTGGGGAGCGGCCATTGTTCATCCTCGGCAACAGCAGTCACAGGACTGAGAGCAAGAGTCAGCCCGAGGAGCCAGGGAACTAGTTTCTTCAATTTGAAACCACGGTGACTCGTCCATCAAGACTCTTCGTCCTGGTCTGCTTCGCGGTGGAGGTGAACTTCAGTTTTGGGTTCAGACCCTGTGCATATGCACACGCCGCCTTTGCTCTGGTTTCAGCAAGCTTCTTGTCGGCTGCCTTGACGAAGTATGCGGTGCAAGATGCGATCGAGTTGGCCTCGGTCTGAGAAATTATTGATTCGATGGCAGCACGTTGCGACGCGTTTAGCTTGGTTGCCTTACCAGTGAACTTCGATAGGTTTGCGCTCACCCTCTTGGGCTGAGGAGCCTGGGTCAAAGTAACGCGGACTTCCTTCTCCGAGAATGTGAAGCCATATGCAGCAAGCTTTAGCCAGCCGTCACGTTCACTCACAACCGTGGTTGCGACCTTTTCTTCTCCCGCAGTTCCGACCACCTGAACCGTTGCAGACACTGGAGCCTTTGAGAATCCATAGAGGCATCGCGCAGTTTCTGATCTCATGATGAGGTCGTACGTTCCAAGCACTTCGGTCTTGCCATCTGGTTGAAAATGGAGGCCCCCGACCTTGTAGCTCAAATAGCCGTTGTCGTAGCTGGGAGTCCCTCCGTTGTAAATCATTGCATTTGTGGAGACAATGCCCAATACCTTGGATTTATCCGCCAGGCAGCCTTCATTCGGAGCTTGAATTGTGCCTACGCTCCACAAAGTATTTATTCCGGCTGCTGTGTCTTTGGCCTCTGCTCGGTAGTAGTCAAGCATCCCAAAAACCGATTCCTGGTTGGCCTCGGTCCCGTAGGCAATCCCACCAAGTGATCCCCAACTGCCAACGTTCCCCATAGCCCGTCGATCCTCCAGGCTCAGACTTCCCTCTGGTCGCAGAATTGCAAACCTCGCGACCTCCGCTGGGTTCGCCGAAATGGCCAAGATGTTATTTGTCTGGGTCAATTCCGAAATTGCCACAGTTGGGTCCTTGAGTCGCCCCATAAACCAACCTGATATTTCCTTCGGCGCCCTGACTTTGACAGAAACCACCGAGTTCGGGGCAAAATCCTCCCTGATACCGCAGACGCTCGTTTCAACAAATACACATGAGTTGTTATCACCCGAACCGATGCTGGCCGGATCGTATCGCGGGTCAATCACTTCGGTATACGGAACCACAGAAATCGACAGATTCCTCGACTGGAACTTCTGGCTATCGAAGTCAAATTTGGTGGCAGCCATTGCAATTACCGCGTACTGATCAGTCCCACCTCCGTGAATTGCCCCCGGTACCCGAAATAGAAGGGGCGAGCCGGCCTTGAAGAAGTTCAAATCGGGATCTGCAGGCCACTTGATACCGCCCTCAGCTTCACGGTCGAACTGTCCAACGTAATTCGACCCAGAAATTGCCACCGAAAAGGACTCAACGCAGTTTTCAACCGTCAAAGAGTCACAGACGGGCATGATCATGGTGCCGATGATGTCGAGCGACTTATCTCCAAAATCGCACACTGGGTCGTCGAGGGACTCACACCAGCGCCAAGGATCTCGATTTAGATTTTCATCTGGCGCGGGTGGCTGAATTGCCAGCTTGGAGTGGTTCTGAACGGTGCCGGGCTCAGAAATCTGGATTGTGATGTCTCCCGGTGTCTTGGAGATGCGATCTGGATCGAACGCCGCGCCATGAGCCGTTGAACTAAGGACAACAGATGCGACAAGGCCTGCAATCAAGCTGGTCAGTAGGCGCTTCAGAGTTATGGCCGAGTTCACAAGTCTTAGCGTAAATAAGAACAAGGGCCTGAGAAAACTCTCAGGCCCTGTCTGTTTAGGGGACAGCTACTCGTCAGATGAGGTTGCTGGCTCAGGCTTTGGAGCGACGATGGTGAGCTTTGACTTGGCGGTGTCCATCATCTCGATCCAGGTATTGCCAATCGCAAGCTTGATGGGCTGGCCGTCTTCGGTCTTAAGCAGGATTGGATCTGCCGATCCTGCTTTAGACCAGGTGGCCTTGAGGTAGTAGCCATCGGTGAAGATGTGGGCGACTCCGGTGTTGTCTATCAACTTGGCTTTTGGAATCGCTCCATACTTTGGATCAATAAAGCTGTTGTCGTGAACAACCTCTAGCACAACCACGTTCTTGGTTACCACTCGGTCACCACCTTCTTGGTAGTGCTCCTCTTTGTCCAAGGTGTGAAGCCAAGCTGGCTCAGAAGATGCCGCCCAAGGGAAAGCTGCAGAGCCGCCCTCCCAGGTGGAAATGGTCCCGGGGTACTTGATGGTCATGCCGGTGGCAACAGTTCCAAGTGCAACAGCGCTTGGTGCGGCATCAAACTCAAACCCTGGAGTTGGAGCTGGCATGTCTTTGTAGTTCTGCTGCAACTTCTGAGCGCGGAACATTAAGTTCCATGGAGCCGAGCGAGACTTTTCACGGTAGTAGGTGTCGTTTGACTGCTCTGTGTCCTCGTCGCTCATCACAAGCTCAGTCTCCTTGGCAGCACGCTTGAAAGGTGCCTGCCCACCGGAGTACACGAAGATGCCGTTGAACGGATCG
>JBEENY010000047.1:0-10821 GCA_041191905.1 Actinomycetota bacterium | reverse complement strand
GGCTGAGCTAGAGATCACCGAGGAAGACAAGAAGCTAAACAGCATCATTCCTGACTCCCCCAACCAGCCCTATGACATGAAGACCATCATTGAGTCGATTGTTGATGAGGGCGAGTTCCTCGAAGTTCAACCTCTATTCGCCCCAAACATCATCATTGGTTTTGCCCGGGTAGATGGCGCAAGCGTGGGCATCGTTGCCAACCAGCCATCACAAATGGCAGGAACCTTGAACATCGATGCCGGTGAGAAGGCAGCGCGCTTTGTTCGCTTTTGCGATGCATTCTCAATCCCGATTCTTACCTTGGTGGACGTGCCTGGATACCTACCCGGAACTGATCAGGAGTGGGCTGGCGTGATTCGCCGCGGAGCCAAGCTGCTCTACGCCTACGCCGAGGCAACCGTGCCACTTGTAACCGTGATTACGCGCAAGGCCTACGGAGGCGCATACATTGTTATGGGTTCTAAGCAATTGGGAGCCGACATCAACCTTGCATGGCCAACGGCCGAGATTGCGGTTATGGGTGGCCAGGGAGCAGTGAACATCCTGTTCCGCGACAAGATCAAGGAAGCCCAGGAGCAGGGCCTCGATATCGCAAAGGTTCGAGACCAACTCGCCAAGGAGTACACCTACAACGTAGCGAGCCCATTCCTAGCAGCAGAGCGCGGTGAGCTGGATGGAATTATCGAGCCATCCCAGACCAGAACCGCAATCATTCGATCCCTGAGAGCGATGAAGACAAAGCGGGCGAGTTTGCCTCCGAAAAAGCACGGAAACATTCCGCTCTAATGAAGCAGTACTCCCCCGAAGAAATCCAAGCTCTCCTGACCATCAAAGGTGGAGACGAAGAGGAGCAAGCCGCAGCACTTGCAGTTGTTGAGGCAGCAATTCTTGAGTCACGGCGACTGGGTCGAATTGCACTTCGCACTCCAAAGACAACTTGGCACCGCTCTCCCGAACAACTTAGAGGCCAAATTTCAAGCGGTTGGGGCAGCTGGCTCGGCAAGTGAGTGTCCCCCAAAGAAGGGGATAAAAAATGTCCGTTTTCGCATTTCAAGCCTGAGTCAAATTCAATAGCTTTTACCTAGGACCAGACAGCAGTAAGGGTGCTGGGTTCTCGACCGAAACGGTCGCTGGGGTGTGGGGCGGAGAAATCCGCCCCTTACACATTTCTAGAGCCTCAAGAAAAGATCTGGGCGATCAGCGTCTTTGCGCAAAGCTGCCATGGTCAATTTCCAACCCTCACCTTGAGATGCACGAATCACAACTTTTCCGGCCGTGATCTTGTTCAATTCCCTGGCAACCTGCTTCAGAGTCTTTTCAATCTCGCCAGCATCAACGTTGTCGAATCCACCATCGTCAAGAAGCTGAACCTCCACGCCACGACTGCGGGCTGCCCTAGCAGCCTTGATGAGATCTGGGTGCATGAGCGAGCGGCCGCGGATTTGATCCCTTAGCTCGTGCTCTTTCAAGACTGCCAAGAGGCGGTCTTTGCTCGAGAGCCGTCCCCTGCGCTTAGCAATCAGGTCAAGTAGCGGCAAGGACTCAGCGAGGGTTTCCTGGATGCGAGCCTGGCGCTCTTGTCGTGCAGCTGTAGTAGCGGCGGTCGCTGCCTCGGTAGCCACTGCTTGTTCCAAAAATTCTTGTGCCGCATCTGCTGACCTGGCAAGCAGTGATGCCGTGGCCTGAGCAGCCAAAACCAAAAGAAATGCACCAACGACTCCTGAGTTGAAGGCAACTTCGATACCACCCCAGATCAGTGTCTGGGTGATCAAGAATCCGGTTCCAAGCCATGCCATAAAGGGGTGCTGTCGGACAGCAAGAATCGCCATCACGGTTGCGACCCCAGAGATGTGCCAGGTGGTGTAACCAAAGGTTGCCCCCGGATAAATTGCCGCCGACATAAACAGTGGGACAAAAATGTTGGCAATCAGCACCCACCAGGCAACCTTATTTTTCAATTTCAGACCCGGCATGCTGGCAACTGCAGCTATCAGCCCGGCGAGATAAACCAAGATTGCAAATAGGGCGTATCCGGCATCGCTGTAGGCAGAAAGGTTCGTAAGGCCGAGGATCGCGTGGTAAACCCCAAAGGCTAGGGTGAAGATGCTGAGGGCAAGCCTGGGAACCCTGATCATGGTTGCCACTCCAAGGTGATTTGCGTTCCCTCACCTAAACCGGTCACAACGCTTGCCTTGCCCTTTACGGCCTCCAGCCTTGCGAAGATGCTGGTTCGCACTCCGATTCGATCCCTAGGAATGCGGTCAATTCGAAATCCAATTCCGTTGTCTTGCAATTGAATCTTCACACCGCGTTCATCACTGCTGACCAAAATCAACTTGATCTCACTGGCTTTGGAGTGTCGGAGGGAGTTATCGATCGCTTGGATGGTTGCCTCAGTCAGAGCCTGCGCCACCTGTTGCGGGATAACTCCGGTACCACCAGATTGGATGTCCACCTCGATACTTTGATTCATCTGTTCTGAGACTTTTTTCAAGGCCCTAAACAAACCAAGTTGCGACACAGTTGATGACTCATCTGGCTCTCGCTGCGCGAGCCTCAGCGAGGTAATGGCCTCCTTCGCGGACTTTGCCGCCGAATGTTCCTCTTCCTTGGATTTGGCCTTGGCGGCAAGGAGCAGAGTGTTCAGGACCTTGTCATGCACCAGAGCATCGATTCGCTGGCGCTCTCGTTCTGTTGCGTCAATCGATGCTTGGGTTACGGCTGCCTGGATCACTGCGGAGTTTGCGAGATCCACTTTCTTCACTGAATCACGAACCAGGATGAATAGACCGAGAATGGTGCCACCAAACAGAAAGATGTAGGTGGAGTCCTGAAGCGTTACCCAAGGGTCTGCTGCACCTCCGAAGTATGAGGTGTTGAGGATGAACCAAGAGCTCGTAGTTAAAGCGAGATAGCCAAGGGCAATCCAAGGTTTTGCAACCACACCCATAGCGACGACGCCCATTCCGATGACCCACCAAATCCAAGGCTGGAACTCAGAGGGCAGCAAGGCAGGATCCGTAATTGCGAGGGGCCAGGTGGCCATGTAGAGAAGCGATAAACCTGCGTAGACATACAAAAAGAGATCAGCATTATGACTGCGAAAACTCGTTGCCACAATCACAATGACAACCAGGAGGAGGAGCCAAACCGCCCCTTGTCCGAGGGGAGTTAGTAAAGCCTGTTGGGTGAAGGCATTGGCAAAGGTTTCGATGCTCGCCAGAGAGATGGTTAGGGCGAAGAGCCTTCTGATCAGCTGCTCGAGCTTTGAGCTGGCAGCGGAAGAGAGCTGGGTGCTCACTAGAGCATTTCTCCAGAGAGGATTCCGTCCTCAACGGCTCGTTTGAAAAGATCAACCTTGGTGGCAGCCTCTCGACCGAGCCTGGCGTATTTCACCCTGACCCTATCGATATGCTCCTTGGCACTGGACTGCTTGATCTGTAGCTCGTATGCAACCTGCTTCAAACTCATACCCGAGGCGTAAAGTGAGAGCACCTCGCGCTCTCTCGTCGAGAGCTTGGCTTCCTTGAACAACAAGTCCGCATCGATCATGGCTGAGGTTTCAGGGTTGTTGATGATCACACCCTTGGCAGCCAATCGAATAGCCTCGGCAAGCTCAGCCATGGGTTGTGACTTGGGAACGATGGCTGTGGCGCCGGCCTTGAGTGCGGCTCGCATAAGAGATGGCTTATCGGCGATTGAGAAAATCAAAACCGCAGGGCCAGCTTGAACAAGTTGCTCGACGTTGTCCGAAACCAAAGATCCATCGGAAAGAGAGAGATCGGTAACCACGACCTCGACGTCTTTGCCCTCGATTTGCTCTAGCAGCTCAGGAACGGTAGCCGCAGAACCGAGCAGTTCGAAGTTGAATTCTTTGCAGGTGCCTGCAAAACCCAGGCGCACTGCTTCATGGTCATCCAATATCGCTACACGTACAGGTTCCATAGCTTCTAAGGCTACTCCCGAGAGAGCGTTGCAACACACTCAAAATGGTGCGTGTGAGGGAAGATATCGAAGCTTTCCAGTCCCCTCATTTGGTAACCCGCTGCCGTGAGAAGTTTCAAATCCCTAGCCAGCGCGACCGGATCACAGGCCACATAGATGATGTTTCTTGGCTCAAGCTTTACTAGTGCCCCGATAACCTTGCCTGCCGCACCAGATCTGGGCGGGTCCATGATTACAGTGTCGTAGCCGGGCTTGGTGCGCTTTAGAAACTCCAACACATCAAATTTCTCGAACTTCAGATCGGTTAAGTCGCGAGCGCTCTTTTCGCCATCAGCGACAGCTTGTTTGTTGTTCTCAACCGCCAAAAAGCGAGCGCCGCCATAAGCCTGTGCCAAAGTGGCACTGAACAAACCAGCGCCGGCGTATAGATCCAGGTTTTGCTTTTCCGGATTGAAACCAACAGATTTAGCAGCCGCAATCACTGCACTCGTGAGAGCTCGTGGAGCATCGGTGTGCACCTGCCAAAAAGCACCTGAGCTCAAACGGAAAGTTCTATCCGCTACGCGCTCGACTAAACGCTCTGAACCGTTAACCTTTTTGTCCACTAACCACTGGAGATCACCGGTTGAACTCGCCGCTACCGAGATTTTCTCAACACCAGACCAGTTCTTGAGTTGAAGGCCAAGTTCTTCAATTTCGGGAACTGCAAGTGGCAAGTCCTTGGTAAAGACAATCTCATTGCTGCGGACCCTAGTCGGTCCTGCTGTGCCGCCGGCATCAACGTTGAGCTGAACCCTGGTGCGATAGTGCCGACCATTTCGCTCAGCATCCGAGGGCATAGCTTGGACCTGGGTGGGTCTGTCGATGCCAGCCATCCGCTCCAGTGCTTCGGCTAAAACTTGCGCCTTCAGTGTGCGCTGATGTTCGAGAGAGATGTGCCCAAACTCGGCACCACCGGCTCCCTGGGATGCAGCCTTCCAAAAGTGCTTGATTCTGTGTTCGCTGGGCTTGAGCACCTCAATCGTCTTTGCCCTGAGAAAACTGCCCTGATCCTGGTAGACCTGAGCTTTCACGACCTCGCCATCAATAGCGTCTTCGACAAAGACAACTTTTCCTTCGTGCCTTGCTACGAAAACACCGCCGTGAGCTACGCGCTCAATATCCAATTCCAGAATCACTCGCCAAGTGTTCCACAGCTAACCTTGAGAATGTGCAAAAACTGGTCCTAGCTTCCACATCACCCGCCCGTAAGAAACTGCTCACCGATGCGGGCATTAGATTCGAAACGGTTTCACCAGGCGTGGACGAGGAAGCCCTAGTCGAACTCCTAAAGCCCAGCTCTGCAGAAGAGCTGACCGCTTTACTGGCCAAGGCTAAGGCCGAAGCAGTTGCAGATTCCTATCCGACATCGCTGGTTCTTGGCTGCGATAGTGCTCTGGAATTTGAGGGGCAGATTCTGGGCAAGCCGCTGCTACCCGAAGTTGCCTTCGAACGCTGGCAGTCGCTGCGCGGCAAACACGGTGTACTGCATTCTGGTCACCACCTAATCGACACCGCCGCAGATCGGGGGGTGACCTTGGTCACGCAGACCAAGGTTCACTTCGCGAATCTCAGTGATGCTCAAATCTCAAAGTACGTCGCAACCGGAGAGCCACTGAACGTTGCTGGAGCGTTCACGATCGATGGAATCGGTGGGGCGTTTGTAGAGCACATCGAGGGCGACTATCACACCGTGGTGGGCCTCTCGCTTGTTGGGCTGCGCAAGATGGTGACCGACCTCGGACACGACTACCAGTTGCTTTGGAGATAACCCAAACGATTCCTTAGTTTTTTTGTCGCATGCCGCCAAAATAACGCGCCAAATCGCCAATAAGCTATCCGATTATGAGCTTTCGCCGCATTGAGAAACTACTTATCGCTAACCGCGGTGAGATTGCCATCCGAATTATCAGGGCCGCCAAGGACTCCGGGATCCTGACCGTTGCGGTTTACGCCGATGGTGATCGCGATGCACAGCACGTAAAGCACGCGGATGAGGCGTATTCACTATCTGGCACCACCGCGGCAGAGACATACCTGGTGATTGACAAGCTAATCAAGGTTGCAAAGCGAAGCGGCGCAAATGCGGTTCACCCAGGTTATGGATTCCTTTCTGAAAATGCGGATTTCGCCAGGGCAGTTATTGATGCAGGTTTGATTTGGGTCGGACCTCCTCCGGCAGCAATTGAGCAGCTGGGAGACAAGGTTTCGGCCCGTAAGGTTGCCGAAAAGGTCGGGGCTCCACTTGCACCTGGAACCATCAACCCTGTCGAGAGCGTCTCAGAGGTTGAGGAGTTCGTGGCCAAGCATGGTCTACCGGTAGCAATCAAGGCTGCCTACGGAGGCGGTGGCCGAGGAATCAAGATTGTTCGTGAGAGTTCTGAGATTAAAGAGCTGTTTGAGTCAGCAACTCGAGAGGCGATTGCCGCCTTCGGCCGTGGCGAGTGCTTTATCGAAAAGTACCTCGACAAGCCAAGGCACGTTGAGACTCAGTGTCTTGCAGATGCCTATGGAAACGTGGTTGTGGTCTCCACCCGAGACTGCTCGCTACAGCGCCGTCACCAAAAGCTAGTTGAAGAGGCTCCAGCCCCGTTCCTGACTGCGGAGCAGAACGAGCGGCTCTACGAATCTTCCAAGGCCATCTTGAAAGAGGTTGGCTATCAGGGTGCGGGAACCTGTGAGTTCCTCGTCGCCCAGGATGGAACAATCTCTTTCCTGGAGGTGAATACCAGATTGCAAGTGGAGCACCCAGTTTCAGAAGAGGTGACCGGTCTTGACCTGGTGCGAGAGCAGTTCAGAATTGCCCAGGGCGAGAAGCTCGAATACTCAGACCCTGAGGTTCGTGGCCACAGTTTTGAGTTCCGCATCAACGGTGAAGACCCAGGACGAAACTTCCTACCCGCTCCAGGCCCCGTTCATCTCTTCCAGGCACCAAGCGGACCAGGTGTCAGGGTTGATTCCGGGGTAGTTTCCGGAGATGTGATCAGCGGGAACTTTGACTCCATGATGGCGAAGCTGATTGTCACTGGTGAGACGCGCGAGCAAGCGCTCGAACGATCGAGACGCGCGCTTGCTGAGATGCAAGTTTTGGGTCTTCCAACCGTATTGCCTTTCCACCGCGAGATTGTGAACCATGAAGCCTTCACCGCACCAAAGGGTGAGTTCAAGGTCTTTACTCGCTGGATAGAGACCGATTGGGACAATCAGATCCCGGCTTGGAGTGGACAAGCCGAGGAGCTGCCCACCGAGGAGCCAAGGCACGAAATTGTTGTCGAGGTTGCAGGCAAACGACTTGAGGTCTCGGTTCCAAAGCGCCTTCTGGTTGGCGAAGTTGGCTCAGCCGCTGGTCACGCGCCTAAGCGAGCCAAGAGCTCGTCTTCCTCATCTCACACTGGTGCCAAGGGCAACAGCCTGGTAGCTCCGATGCAGTCCACAGTTGTGAAGATCGCAGTGACCGAAGGCCAGCAGGTGTCAGAAGGTGACCTCGTGGTGGTTCTAGAGGCGATGAAGATGGAACAGCCGCTTACTGCTCACCGATCTGGAAGAGTGTCAGCGATCAACGTTGAAGCCGGAACCACAATCTCTGCGGGAACCAGGCTGCTAGATATCGTCGACTAGTCGATTGGCTGGTGAAGTGCCGAGGCCGCCTCGGCAATCGACCCAGAGAGCGACGGGTAAACCGTGTAGGTTCTGGCTAGCTGGTCCACCGTCAATCTGTTTTCAACCGCCATCGCAATTGGGTAAATCAGGTCTGACGCCCTTGGTGCAACGACAACACCACCGATAACTGTTCCCGAACCGATGGATGCGTAGAGCTTGATGAAGCCCTCACGAATGCCTTGCATCTTTGCCCTTGGATTTACCTCGAGCATGACCTTCTCAATCTCACCACGAACTAGGCCCTGTTCGATCTCCGACTGAGACCAACCAACAGATGCAATTTCAGGTGAGGTGAAAACGTTAGATGCCACATTGCGAAGCCTGGTGGGAGCGGCAACGTCTCCCATGGTGTGGTAGACCGCAGTGCGACCCTGCATCGCACTTACCGAAGCCAGCGGCAATGCGGTGGAGCAGTCGCCGACCGCATACACGTTCGCGCGTGAGGTCCTAGCTACCTTATTTACGATAACGTGCCCGGTCTCAGTGAGCTTAATCCCGGCTTCTTCGAGCCCTAGCCCCGCAGTATTTGGGATTGCACCAACCGCCATTAGGCAGTGCGAACCTTCGACAATTTCTCCAGTTGCCAAAGTGACGCGAACACCGTTTGGTGTTGCCTCAACCTTCTCGGCGCGAGCCTGGTTCAAGATCTGCATGCCGCGGCGAAGGAAAACTCCCTCGATCAAATCCGCCGCATCGGCATCATTACCTGGCAGAACCTTGTCGCGGGATGAGATAAGGGTAACCTTGCTGCCAAGGTCAAGATAGGCGGATGCAAATTCTGCACCGGTCACTCCAGAGCCAACCACAATCATGTGTTCTGGGAGAGTGTCGAGGCTATATAGCTGCTTCCAAGTGAGGATGCGCTCGCCGTCTGGGACAGCGGTTGGTAGTTCTCTTGGATGAGCACCCGTTGCGACAATGATTGTCTTGGCCTCGATGCGCTCGGGCTCTCCTCCCAAAGTTGGTTCAACAATTACGTGGTGGTTACCATCAAGACGACCGCGTCCTGCGATAACCCTGACACCCTCATCCTTCAAAGTGGTGAGCATGTCCTCAGACTGGCTTTTTGCCAAGGCGAGCAGTCGTTTGTTGACTGCAGCCATGTCAACCTCGACCTTTGGGTTTACCTCTTTGCCATCAACAGAAAAATTCACACCCAGGGTTTGCGCTAGAGCAACGCGTTGAGCGGCCTCTGCGGTTGCTATCAGAGTCTTCGATGGGACAACGTCGGTTAGAACAGCGTTGCCACCGATTCCAGATTCTTCGATTAGCACCACCTCGGCACCAAGCTGTCGTCCAGCTCTTGCTGCCTCGTAGCCACCTGGGCCACCACCGATAATGACAATTCTGTGTTGTACTGAGTTTGAGCTCACCATGACATTCTGGCCTAGATCTGGCATCCCTTGGGTTAGCTAGACTGACTTTTATGGTTAATCCGCTCAACGATGCGCAAGCAAACCCTTTCGAAATTGCAGCTCATGCTGCCAAGCAAATTGCCGAGAAATCAGGCATTCCAACGCATGACATCGCCCTAACTCTGGGCTCTGGCTGGGCCAAGGCAGCCGATCTAATTGGTGAGACCGTCAGTGTTATCCCTGCAACTGAAATCGTGGGTTTTTCAAAGCCCGCGGTTCACGGACATGTTGGCACTTTGCGGTCCGTGAAGCTCCCTAGCGGGAAGCACGCATTAGTTATCGGTGCTCGCACCCACTACTACGAAAACCACGCCGTTCGCTCAGTGGTGCACTCAGTTCGCACCGCAGCCGCAACCGGGGCCAAGGTCATGATTTTGACCAATGGCGCAGGTGGAATCAAGCCTGAGTGGGCCGGTGGTGCGGCAGTTTTGATCTCTGACCACATCAATCTCACGGCCAACTCGCCACTTGAAGGCGCAACTTTTATCGACCTCACCGACCTATATTCCAAGCGCCTTCGGGCACTCGCCCGAGAGGTTGATCCAAGCCTGGATGAGGGTGTTTATGTCCAGTTCCGCGGACCCCACTATGAGACTCCAGCCGAGGTTCAAATGGCGAAGATCATGGGTGGTCACATCGTCGGTATGTCTACAGCCTTGGAGGCCATCGCTGCAAGAGAGGCTGGCATGGAGATCTTGGGCATGTCCTTGATTACCAACCTGGCAGCAGGAATCCAAACCACCCCGCTTAGCCACGAAGAGGTGATCCAGGCCGGTAAGGATGCTGAGGCTCGCATTTCAGCGCTGCTTTCCAAGATTGTTGCGAAGATCTAATGGACTACAAAGAACTTGCTCTCGACTGGCTAAACCAGGATCCTGACCCACAGACCAGAGCTGAATTACAAGCAATTCTTGACGAGAATAACCTCGAGGAATTGCGGTCAAGATTTTCATCGCGTCTTGAGTTCGGAACCGCTGGGTTGCGCGGAGAACTGGGTGCTGGCCCAAATCGCATGAATCGGGTTGTTGTGGCGCAGGCAGCACTGGCCATCGCAAGATTCTTGGTGGCCAACCGGACTGATTTCTTAGATCCCAATGGTGAACTCAGCGTTGTCATAGGTTACGACGGGCGTATCAACTCTGATGTTTTTGCACTGGATTCGGCCAAGATTTTTGCTGCCCAAGGAATCAATGCGAAGTTGTTTGACTCCAAGGTTCCAACTCCGGTTGCCTGCTTCACTGGAGCAAGGCTGGGTTCCAGTGCCACGATTGTTGTCACAGCAAGCCATAACCCACCTCGCGACAATGGCTACAAGGTTTACCTGGGTGGAGAGCTGTTCGGTTCTCAGCTAGTTCCGCCGCAGGACGCAGAGATCGCCTCACACATCTCTGAAATTGCGCAGGGTATTCGATTCGAGGAAATCCCTCAGTCAGACCGAATCGAGATGCTTGGCTCAAACGAGATAAAGCTTTACATTCAACGAGCAATCGATCTCGCTCGCTCTCCAAAAACGCCACTGAGCATCACCTACACCGCTATGCACGGAGTTGGCTATCGGGTGATCAGGCCCATTTTTGACGCAATGGATATTGAGTGGGTTTCGGTTTCTAAGCAGCAAGAACCGGACGGCAGTTTCCCAACCGTGAGTTTTCCTAACCCGGAGGAGCCTGGGGCCATGGACTTGGCACTTGAAGCTGCTATTGAAAATGCATCGGACTTGATTATTGCCAACGACCCCGATGCCGATCGTCTGGCGGTTGG
>JBEENY010000046.1:0-11018 GCA_041191905.1 Actinomycetota bacterium | reverse complement strand
CCTAGGTCCGAGGGTCTATCTTAGTGGGATTGCGCGAAGGCCTCTAGTCGCTTTTCGACCTCAGCCTTGCCCAAAATCTCCATCGATTCAAACAGTGGCGGGGTTACCCGTCTTCCCGAGATTGCCACCCGCACTGGACCAAAAGCGTTTCTCGGCTTCTCTCCAAGCTCCTCCACCAAGGCCTTGGTCAGGGCATCCTGAATTGACTCGGTTGTAAAAGTGTCGAGCGAGGTAACGACCTCGTGTGCCTTGGCAACAATCGCGCCAGCATTCTCAGGCAGTGACGATAGTGCCTCAGGCTCGAACTGAAGATGATCCAGCTCTTCGAAAAGGAATCCGAGCATACCTACCGCTTCCGATAGGACAGTGATTCGCTCTTGGATCAATGGTGCTGAGAGCCTGAGGATCTCTTTTTCGCGCTCCGAAGGAGCCTTTGACATTACCCCTGCGGACTGAAGGTAGGGAACCAGTCGCGATTCAAAGTCTTCTGGCCTTAGAAGACGAATCTGGGTGGCGTTGATGGAGTCAGCCTTCTTCTGGTCGAAACGAGCTGGGTTTGGGTTGACGTCAGCGACATCAAAGTTCTGGCAGAGCTCTTCCAGGCTAAAGATGTCGCGATCGGCGGCAATTGACCAGCCAAGCAGAGCTAGGTAGTTCAGCAGTCCCTCTGGGATGAAGCCTCGGTCACGGTGCAGGAATAGGTTGCTCTCCGGGTTTCGCTTCGACAGCTTCTTGTTGCCCTCCCCCATGACGAACGGGAGGTGACCAAACCTTGGAATGAACTTCGCTATCCCTGCTTCGTACATGGCGTTGTAGAGCGCGATCTGTCGTGGGGTTGAAGAGAGCAGATCCTCACCGCGTAACACGTGGGTGATGCCCATCAGGGCATCGTCAACCGGGTTCACCAAGGTGTAAAGCGGCTGTCCGCCTGGGCGCACCACAACAAAGTCCGGGAATGAACCAGATGGGAATGTGATCTCGCCACGAACCAGATCCGTGAAGCTGATGTCCTGGTCTGGAACCCGAAGCCTCAGCGCAGGTTGCCTGCCCTCGGCGATGTAACGCTGACGATCCGCCTCACTCAGATTGCGCTCTGAGTTGTCATAACCCAGTTGCGGTGCTCGACCATTTGCAACGTTGCGAGCCTCAATCTCTTCGGCCGAGAGGTAGCTTTCGTAGATGTGACCGGAAGCCTTTAGCTTCTCGACAACCTCTTGATAGATCTCGCTGCGCTGAGACTGGCGGTAGGGCTCGTTCGGTCCACCAACGTCAATACCCTCGTCCCAGTCCATGCCCAACCAGCGCAGCGCCTCAACGATCTGGTGGTAGCTCTCCTCGGAGTCGCGCGCTGCATCGGTGTCCTCGATGCGGAAAACGAACTTACCCCCAGTCTTGCGCGCGTAAGCCCAGTTAAACAGGGCGGTGCGGACCAACCCTACGTGTGGGGTGCCAGTTGGGGAGGGGCAAAAGCGGACCTTGATATCAGATCCGGTTGCCTGGGTTACGGGAGCGGTTATTAGCGACATAGCAATCCAAAAGCCTAGGCCACAGGATTAGCTAAAACACCAATCCCCTTGATTTCACACTCGACAAAATCACCCTTCTCAATCTTTGAGATTCCAGCCGGGGAACCGGTCAGGATGATATCTCCCGGGTTTAGGGTCACGTTTTGACTTACGTAGCTGAAGATCTCTCTGACTCCGAAGTTCATCTCGCTTGAGTTTGCGTGCTGACGAACGTTGCCATTGATCCTTGCCTCCAGAGTTGCAGACTCGTAATCAAACTCAGTCTCAATCCAAGGACCAAGGGGGCAGAACGTGTCAAATCCCTTTGATCTAGCCCACTGCAGATCGGAAAACTGTAGATCCCGGGCAGTCACGTCATTGGCCACGGTAAACCCGAGAATGTAGTCATCTACGGCCTCAACCGGAACATTCTTCGCGGTTTTAGCCACCACGATTGTCATCTCGCCCTCGAGCTCGACCTGCTCTGATTGCCTCGGCAGAATGATTGGCTTGCCCGGATCTTGAATAGCACTCGATGGCTTGAAGAACATAAGCGGCTCATCTGGCACATCCTGAGCGATCTCTGCGGCGTGAGCGGAGTAGTTCATGCCGATGCAGACGACTTTGCTTGGAACAGTTGGAGCCAGTAGCTCAACCTCAGATAAGGGGACCGATCCACCTGTTGACTCAAAGCTCTCAAAAGGAGAGCCTGAGTAGATCTCAACCTGATCCTGGGTAACTACACCGTAGGCCACGCTGCCCCGGTGCTGGAATCTTGCTATTCGCATAACTCCCTAGTCTGCCAGTTTGACAAGCCAGTTGTGTCGGTCTGGCACTCTGCCGTATTGAATTCCAGTGAGCTCCTGACGAATCGATACCGTCAACTCACCGGGTTCATTGCCCCCGATGACGATCTCCTCGTTCTCAGACTTGAGAATTCCAACCGGAGTCACCACAGCCGCTGTGCCACAGGCAAAGACCTCAACGATCTCGCCCGATGCAACGCCCTGCCTGACCTCGGCGAGTGACACCTTGCGCTGCTCAACACTGATGCCACGGTCCTCTAGCAACGTGATGATCGAGTCACGGGTAATGCCGTGCAAGATGGTTCCATCCAGCGCTGGAGTAGCGATGTGTCCGTCCTTATAAACAAAGAACAGGTTCATGCCACCCAGCTCTTCGATGTAGGTGGCAGTTTCTGCATCAAGGAAAAGCACCTGGCTGCAACCGTTCTCATAGCCCTTTTGTTGAGCCAGCAAAGAGGCTGCGTAATTGCCACCAGTTTTAGCCTCACCAGTACCGTGCTTGCCGGCTCTTGCTGAGTCGAGTGCAATCCAGATTGAAACGGGCTTTATGCCACCGGTGAAGTATGGACCAACCGGGGATGCAATCACTCGATACTCGGCTCGCTGAGCTGCTCGAACACCCAAGAAGTTCTCTGCCGCAATCTCAAAGGGTCTGAAGTAAAGGGTCTTCTCGCCCTCAGGGGATGGCACCCAAGCTCCATCAACTGCAATCAGCTCACGCAGGGAATCAACAAAGACATCAACTGGCAATTCAGGTAAAGCCATGCGGTAAGCGGAACGCTGAAGTCTTCTAGCGTTGGCCTCTGGTCGGAAGGTCCAGATTGAGCCATCCTCATGGCGATAAGCCTTTATACCCTCGAAGATCTCCTGGCCGTAGTGCAGCACCGCTGCGGAAGGGTCCATCATTATCGGGCCATACGGGATGACCTGTGCAGAGTGCCAACCCTTTTCCTTCTCCCACACCACAACCACCTGGTGATCAGTGAAGTGAGTTCCGAAAGTTGGGTTGGCAATGATTGCCTCTCGCTCACTGTCGGATACTGGGTTTGGATTCCTTGTTACTTCGAACTTCATGCTGTTCCTCAGATCAGGTAGAGAATGCTCTCGGCAACTTCAGAGGTGGATCGCTTTTGCGAACCGCGACCAAGCAAATCCTGCGCAACAGCGCGCTCGATTCGATCGGCAGCCTGAGTGAAGCCGAGGGTTTTGGACAAGAGAGCCGCGGAGAGGATTGCCGCAGTTGGATCAGCCAGATTTTTTCCGGCGATGTCTGGTGCAGATCCATGGACGGGTTCGAACATGGATGGGTATGCACCCGTTGGATTTAGATTAGCCGACGCTGCGAGGCCAATACCACCGGTGATTGCGGCCGCAAGGTCGGTGATGATGTCACCGAAGAGATTGTCGGTGACGATGACATCGAAACGCTCTGGTGCCTGAACCATGTGAATGGTTGCCGCATCAATGTGCATGTAATCGTGAGACACGCTTGGGTACTTGGACGCTACTTCTTCAACCATGCGAAGCCAGATCTTGCCTGCGTGCACGAGGACATTAGTTTTGTGTACCAAAGTTACGTGCTTGCGCTGACGCTTGGAGGCAAGCTCAAAGGCATACTCAACCGCACGACGAACACCGAATGCGGTGTTCACGGAGACTTCATTCGCTACTTCGTGCTCGGTTCCGACCCGAATAGCTCCACCGTTTCCAACGTACGGGCCTTCGGTGCCCTCACGGACCACAACAAAGTCAACTGCATTCGCACTCTTTAGGACCGAGTCAACACCTGCGTATAGCTTTGATGGCCGAAGGTTGATGTGGTGGTCAAAAGCAAATCGAAGCTTAAGTAAAAGCCCTCGCTCCAAGACTCCGGATGGGACCCTCGGGTCACCAATTGCACCCAGAAGAATTGCATCATGATTCTTGAGAGCCGAAAGGTCAGCCTCGGTGAGAATGTCGCCGGTTTCTAGGTAGCGGTCTGAACCCAGGTCGTAGTTAGTGATTTCAAGCTCAGCTTCGCCCGCAAGTGCCTTGTCCAAGGCGGCGAGACCTACCGAAGTGACCTCCGGTCCGATTCCATCACCGGCAATAACAGCAAGGTTTATTCGCTTCAATTGGGCCTCACGGGTTGTTTAGAACAACCTTATTTGGTTTTATGCCGGGAAGCTCTGAAAATGACAAAGGGCCGGGTAATCCCGGCCCTTTGTCTTAGAGACTATTCGCCCTGGACAACCTCGAGTCCGAGTTGAGCTGCAGCGTTGGCAACAGCGCCACCGTTGATTAGCTCACCAGTGAAGCCAACCGAACGCATGTAGTCAATTGCCTGACCTGCGCGGTTACCACTTCGGCAGTAGATGTAGTAATCCTTGGCGGGGTCGAGAGTCGCCAACTGGCTGGCAAAGTCAGCGTCTGCAATACCCATGCGAACCGCACCATCTAGATGACCCTCGGCCCACTCTTCAGGGGTTCGAACATCGATGATTGCCGCATAGGCAGTCGGGTCGTAGGTCTCAGTTGCGCATGCAGTAAGAGAAGTGGTTGCGAACACTGCAATCAGGGCCGCGACGACAAACTTGAGGAACTTCATTTCTATCCTTTCGATATACCCCCTAGGGTATGTGCTAGAGTCTAGCTAGTCAAGTTTTAGGAGTCGATTTTGGAAATTCCTCAAGAGGATCTAATCGCCGTGAAGAAGCGTTTATCCCGAGCTCAAGGCCAATTGGGCGGCATCATCAAGATGGTTGAAGAAGGGCGTGATTGCACCGAGATACTTACCCAGCTTGCTGCCGCGCAGGCCGCTGTCTCCAAAGCTGCTTTCTCCCTAATCGCCAGTGGGATCGCCAACTGTGGCAATGATTCAGAAGGCGCTGCAGATCGCGCAAAGTTGGAAAAAGCATTCTTGTCACTGAGCTAAGCGAATTTTGGAAAGGAATTAGAAATGGGTAGAGAAGTATCGCTGCAGGACCTCGAGGGTGCAATCGCGGCTGCGGCACACGTGATCGATGTGCGCGAGTTATTCGAATTTGAAGCAGGCCACGTACCAAACGCACATCACATTCCATTGAACGAAATCCCTGAAGCCTTGGATCGAATTCCAAAGGGTGAGCAGGTGTGGTTGGTCTGCAAATCAGGAGGTCGCTCAATGCGAGCCTGTGACTACCTAGAGGCACAGGGTTATGACGTGGTTTCGGTCGCCGGTGGCACCGATGGCTGGATTGCTTCGGGTCGTGCTGTTTCTTTTGAGGCGAGCAAGTAAATGGGGCTCTTTAGTTTTTTCAAAAAGAAGTACGAGACGGTCTCTCCGATAAAGGCCAAGGAAGCCCAGGATTCGGGCGCGATGCTAATTGATGTGCGCGAATCGAGCGAGTACCGAGCAGGCCACGCTCCCGGCGCTAAGCACATCTCTGTGCAGGTAATTGAGCGCAGACTTGGCGAAATTCCTAAGGAGCGACAGATCATCGTGGTTTGCCAATCCGGGATGCGTTCACAACGAGCAGCCGAGATCCTGTCCAGTAACGGATACCAGGTACTAAATGTCTCCGGTGGAATGGTTGGCTGGCAGCGCGCAGGATTGAAGGTAGTGAAGTAAATGAAGGTTTTGATTGTTGGTGGAGTTGCCGGTGGAATGTCCGCAGCCACCAGATTGCGCAGGCTGGCCGAGGATGCCGAAATCATCGTCTTCGAGCAGGGACCTCACGTTTCCTATGCGAACTGTGGCCTGCCCTATCACATCGGTGAGGTAATCCCGCAGCAGCGCGATTTGCTGCTGCAGACCCCCAAATCGCTTCACGATAGATTCCGACTAGATGTCCGGGTCAACAATCGGGTGACGAAGATAAATCCAACCGAAAAGTCCATCGAAGTCACGAATCTAAAAAGCGGTGAAACCTACTCCGAAAGCTATGACGCCCTAGTGCTCTCCACTGGTGCCAAACCTCGCATGGTGCCAATCCCCGGTTTGGAGCGCGCTCACGTACTGCGCGATGTCCCAGATGCCATCGCGATCAAGGAGTTGGTCGATCAAGGCAAGGTGAAGTCCGCCGCAATTATTGGAGCTGGATTTATCGGAGTTGAGCTAGCGGAGAATCTCCAACACCGCGGTGTAGAGACAACCATCGTCGAGTTCCGCGAGACGATCTTGCCCCAGTTTGACCCGGAGATGATTGAACCGCTTCAAGCAGAGCTTGAAAAGAACGGCATCAAGCTTGCGCTGCGCGCCGAGACCGAGATTGTGCTTGAGGATTCGCTGCGACTCAAAGATGGCAGGGTGATTCCTGCCGATCTGGTAGTCGCGGCCATCGGAGTCGTGGCTGATCACCACCTTGCGGTCGACGCTGGGCTAAAAATTGGCGAGGCCGGGGGTATTTGGGTAAACGATCAGATGCAAACCTCTGATCCATCGATCTACGCAGTTGGAGACGCTGCCGAGAAGACTAGCTTGCTCACAGGCGCCAACCAGATGATTTGGTTGGCTAACCTTGCCAACCGCCACGGCCGCCTTGTGGCTGACGTGATCGCAGGCGAGAAGGTTTCTGCTAGACCGTCAATCGGCACTGGAATTATCGGCGCATATGGCATGGCTGCCGCATTGACAGGTCTGACCGAGGGCCTAGCCAAGCGCTTGGGCATCAAACACCAAATCATCCACCTGCACCCTGGCTCTCACGCCGGTTACTATCCCGGATCGGAGCGCATTTCGCTGAAGGTGCTGTTTGACCCCGAGACTGGGAAGATCTTGGGCGCTCAAGGCATCGGAAAAGATGGTGTCGACAAGCGCATCGATGTTCTGGCAACTGCCATCTACGCTGGGCTGACCGTGGACGACCTGATGAATCTGGAGCTTGCATACGCGCCAGCATTTGGCTCCGCCAAGGATGCAATCAACCAGACTGGTTATGTGGGCAACAATGTGCGGGAGGGCAAAACTCCGAACATTCAGTGGCATGAGGTTGCCGCCGCTCAAGAATCAGGAGCGCTAGTGGTCGATGTTCGAACCGAAGGAGAACACCAGGCCGGCAACATTCCGAACGCCATACTGATTCCCGTTGACGATCTGCGTGATCACCTGGACAAACTCGAGGGTAAGGACGTGATTGTTACTTGCGCGGTTGGTCAGCGTGGTCACACTGCAACCCAGATCCTTCGTCAGCATGGGATTCGAGTGCGCAACCTAGACGGTGGTTACACGACCTGGAGAACTGCCATGGATGCTCTAGAGAGAGCCAGATAATTCAAATGAAAAAGGGCCCCCGTGGGGCCCTTTTTTAGTACTCGTCAGTGAGTGAGATCGCTCGCATGCTGTCAGCCTGAATCTCAACTCTGAGCTTCTCAAGTAGTGCACTGGCAACCGGGGAATCAACGGTGATCACGCTTAGAGCCTTGCCGCCCTTTTGCTGGCGAGCGATAGTCATGGCAGCGATGTTGATATTCGCCTCGGCGAAAGCCTTGCCATAGATCGCGACAATGCCTGGGCGGTCCTGGTAAACCATGACCACCAAGTGCTCAGCCATTGAAAGCTCAACGTCATAACCGTTTATCGAAACTACCTTTTGCTGGTGCTTTGGACCGATGACGGTTCCGCCCGCTGAAACGGTGGTGCCGTCCGAGAGCACTGCCTTGAGGGTGGTTACATTTCGATACTCATCGCTCTTGGTGTCTTGAGTAAGACGAACCTCGACACCTCGCTGCTCCGCCATCAGTGGAGCGTTCACATACGACACCTGCTCGGTCACCATGGTCTGGAATAGACCCTTTAGGGCAGCGAGCTTCAATACGGTCACATCGTGTGCTGCAATTTCGCCACGTGCTTCAAACTCAACCGAAACGATTGAGGTGTGAGCCAAGCCCGCAACGATCTGGCCTAGCTTCTCAGCCAGAGGGATCCCCGGCTTTACGGAAGCATCAATCACACCCCCAGCGACGTTGACGGCATCTGGAACTAGGTCGCCTGCAAGCGCAAGGCGAACCGACTTGGCGACAGAAATACCTGCCTTCTCCTGGGCCTCATCAGTCGAAGCGCCTAGGTGAGGGGTAACCAGAATGTTTGAAAGTCCCAGTAGTGGTGAATCCTTTGGTGGCTCATTAACGAACACATCAAGACCGGCCCCAGCAATCTGACCAGACTTCAGAGCCTCATACAGTGCTGCCTCGTCGATGATGCCGCCTCGAGAGCAGTTAACGATTCGAAGGTTTGGCTTGGCCAGCGCAAACTGCGCGCTGGAAATCATGCCCGTGGTTTCGGGGGTCTTTGGAATGTGAATAGTGATGAAGTCGCTTCGCTTCATCAGCTCGTCTATAGAAACTAGCTCGACACCCATCTGCTCAGCTCGAGCCTGGGTGACGTATGGGTCAAAACCAATCAAGGTGGTACCAAAGCCAGCAAGGCGCTGAGCGACCAAGGTTCCGATGCGACCCAGACCGATGATTCCGATGGTCTTTTCGTAAAGCTCGACACCGGTGAACTTGCTGCGCTTCCACTCTCCTGCCTTGAGCGAAGCGTTTGCATCCGGAATGTGACGGGCAAGACCCATGATCTGGGCGATTGCCAATTCCGCTGCCGAGATGATGTTTGAGGTTGGTGCGTTTACGACCATGACGCCGGCGTTCGTGGCAGCCTTGATGTCCACATTGTCCAGTCCAACTCCGGCGCGAGCGATTACCTTCAGCTTTGGCGCTGCCGCAATTGCCTCAGCATCCATCTTCGTTGCGGATCGAATCAAAACAGCGTTTGCCTCGGCAAGGGCGGGTAGCAAAGCAGATCGATCCGCTCCGTCGACATTGCGAATCTCGAAATCTGGACCTAGTGCCTCCAGCGTGGCAGGCGAAAGTTCCTCGGCAATAAGTACTACGGGCTTAGACAATGGCTGACCTAACGTCTATTCGACAATGAAGGGTGGGAACAGCCTTAGTTTAGCGATGAAAAACTAATTAGTCCCTAGGGCACTGGCAGCGGTCAGCCTCGGCAATGCCCTCCAGGGCATCCTCGATGTGTTGGCCGCAACCCTGCCAGGTTGGCTTTGAGCATTCATAGCAAACAACTTGTGAGCACATAACAAGCTTCTTTCTGTATCGAACTACTTTTGTAAGTATACCCCCATGGGTATACTAATTGCTTCGTCGAAGACGCATTTCAACCAGCCCCGATTTGTAGTTTTTAGAGTCTGTGAGCTCAAACCCACTAGCGATGTTTGACCCCTTGAACAACCTAGTTCCCTTTTGAATCAGCTCGGGCGCAATAAAAAGCCGAATTTCATCGACCAATCCCATGACAAGCAATGTGTCAAGCAACATGGCTCCGCCACCAAGGAAGAGGTTTCCAGGGTGCTTATGCATGATGGTGGCAACTACCTCGCGAAGATCTCCGGCAATGAAGTGCAGATTCGAATCCCGTATGCCATCAAAGCGCAGGGGCTGCTCGGTTAGGACGTAGGTGGGAAGGATGCGATCCAAATCAGGGGCATTCTTGAGCTCAAATTCGAAAGTCTTGCGCCCCATCAAAACAGCGCCACAGCTTTGAACCAACTCCATCCAGCCATAGTCCTCATCGGCACTGAGGTATTTCTCGGCCCAGGACATGTCATCGTTTTCGCCCGCTATAAAGCCATCGAGTGACATAACGCCGTAGAAGATGGTTTTTGACATTTGCCCAGAATAGCCAAAAGCCCCCGACTAAATCGGGGGCTTTTGGATTGGAAACTAGCGAGCGGCTGAGCCCTCTTGGTAGTCGTCGTCCTGCTTGATCCAGCTGAATAGCTTGCGCAGTTCGCGACCGGTTGCCTCGATTGGGTGAGCCTCGCCCTTGGCGCGAAGCGCCTTGAACTCTGGAGCACCAGCATCCTGGTCTGAGATGAAGCGGTCTGCAAATGCACCGGACTGAATGTCGGCCAAAACAGCCTTCATGTTCTCCTTGACGCGAGGGTCGATCACTCGAGGACCCGAAACATAGTCACCATACTCAGCGGTGTCAGACACGCTCCAACGCTGCTTAGCAATGCCACCCTCGTACATAAGGTCAACGATCAGCTTGAGCTCGTGGAGCACCTCGAAGTAGGCGATCTCTGGCTGGTAACCAGCCTCGGTCAGCACCTCAAAGCCATACATAACTAGCTGTGAAGCGCCACCGCAGAGAACTGCCTGCTCACCGAATAGGTCGGTCTCGGTCTCCTCGGTGAAGGTGGTCTTGATGGTACCCGCGCGGGTACCGCCGATGGCCTTCGAGTAAGAAAGGCCAACTGCCATTGCGTTGCCGGTTGCGTCCTGCTCAACGGCGATCAAGTTTGGAACACCCTTGCCAGCAACGTATTCGCGGCGAACCAGGTGACCTGGGCCCTTCGGAGCAACTAGGAATACGTCAACGTTTGCCGGTGGCTTGATAAAGCCAAAGCGGATTGCAAAACCGTGACCAAATACCAGTGCGTCTCCTGCGGAGAGGTTTGGCTCGATGTCGTTGGTGTAGAGGTCGCGCTGCTTAGGGTCCGGAGCAAGCACCACGATTACGTTTGCCCACTTCACGGCCTCTGATGGAGTCAATACGTTTAGACCCTGTTCCTGCGCCTTAGCACGGGACTTCGAGCCCTCTGGGAGACCAACTACGACGTCAACGCCGGAGTCCTTCAGGTTCAGAGCGTGAGCGTGACCCTGAGAACCAAATCCCAATACGGCCACCTTGCGTCCCTGAATGATGCTCAGGTCGGCGTCTTTGTCATAG
>JBEENY010000045.1:0-11831 GCA_041191905.1 Actinomycetota bacterium | reverse complement strand
ATTTGAAGAATTTCTTTGAGAGAAGCAGTGGCGGGCTTAGTTGCCTGATCCAGACTGCGTGTCAACACTAGCACCTTTGTAATCAACCGCAAGCGTTAGTGAAGACCAGTGTGGAAAGTTTTGTTTTGCAATCTCAATAGCAGCCAGTCTGTCCTGCGGAGAAGACTCAAGGACCAACACTGAAGGCCCCGCTCCTGAAACCACAGCGGGGTGACCAGCTTCACGCAGCAGTGCCACGAGCTTTGACGTTTCCGGCATCGCGCTGGCGCGATAGTTCTGGTGTAGTCGATCCTCGGTGGCTGCGAACAATAGCTCTGGGCTCTGAGTCATGGCAGCAACCAAAAGGGCCGACCTCGAAAGGTTGAACACGGCATCGGTGTGTGGGACAGACTCTGGCTGTAGCGATCTTGCGAGCTTGGTAGACATCTGGTGCGGTGGCACAAACACCAGAGGGGAGATTCCACGGTGGGCAATCAGCTTCTTGTGATGCGGTCCGCTCTCGTCTTTCCAGGCAATAGTCAGGCCACCAAACAAGGCAGGGGCGACGTTGTCTGGATGGCCCTCAATGTCGGTTGCAAATTCAAGCAGCTCCTGCTCGCTGAAAGATCTCTTGCCGCTGAGTAACCCCGCGGCCAACATCACACCACCGGCAACGGCAGCTCCCGATGAACCCATGCCGCGACCGTGAGGAATCTGGTTGTGACAGGTCAGCTTCAAACCGGGTAGCTGCTCGCCTACCTTTTGAAAGACGTGCTGAATGGTCTTGAAAATCAAGTTGCTGGCATCGGTTGGCACCTCGCCAGCGCCCTCGCCATGCACCTCAATCTCGAGGCCAGAAGGCAGTGTCTCAACCTGATAGTCGTCATAAAAGCTCAAAGCCATCCCAAGGGTGTCAAAACCTGGCCCCAGGTTTGCACTGGTGGCAGGGATTCTGACCTTCACGATCACTTGTTTCGCTCCAAACCAAGGATGTCTGCTACGGCCGATGCTGTTGGTGCAACGCGCTTTGGCTTGATCTGGCGACCTCGCTCGTCCTTGAGTGCCCAGTCTGGGTCTTTGAGGCCGTGGCCGGTCACGGTAATGACAATCGAGTTCACCTTGGGAAGCTGGCCAAGTCGAGCGGCCTTGTATAGGCCAGCTGCGCCCGTTGCACTCGATGGCTCAACAAACACACCTGCCTCTTCTGAGAGGAATCGGTGCATCCAAAGAATTTCTTTATCGCTGACGGCACCAAACGCGCCATCGGTGTCGCGCTTCGCCTCCTGAGCAAGATCCCATGAAGCAGGGTTACCGATTCGAATCGCGGTTGCGATGGTCTCTGGCTTCTTCACCGGAGAGCCTTGGATAAATGGAGCACTACCCTCGGCCTGAATGCCCCAAAGCTTTGGCAGCGTCTGGATGCGACCCATGTCGCGCTCCTCGCGATACCCAAGGTGATAGGCGGAGATGTTGCCCGCGTTTCCAAGCGGCATAGCGTGAAGGTCTGGCGCGTAACCGAGGGCGTCGAACACCTCGAAGGCAGCGGTCTTTTGACCCTGCAGACGATCGGGGTTGACTGAGTTTACGAGGAAAACTGGATAACCCTCGCTGAGTTCGCGAGCAAGTCTGAGGCAATCATCAAAGTTTCCCTTGACCTGCAAAATCTGAGCCTTGTGAGCTACTGCCTGGGATAGCTTGCCCCAGGAAATCTTGCCCGCGGGCACTAAAACCACGGACTGCATACCCGCCTTGACCGCATATGCGGCCGCGGCGGCAGAAGTGTTTCCGGTCGATGCTGCGATTACCGCCTGCGCACCCTTTCCCTTGGCCTTTGAAACCGCGGTTGTCATGCCGCGATCTTTAAACGAACCGGTTGGGTTCATACCTTCAAACTTCAAGTGAACCGAGCCCACGTCAAGCAGTTTGGCGAGCGCTGGAGCTTCGATCAGCGGGGTGCCACCCTCCCCCAAAGTCACAATTGGGTCTGAGTCGGTAAATGGAAGTCTGTCGAAATACTCGCGGATAACACCGCGCCACTGATGAGCCATTAGATTCCCTCCACTCGAATCACCGAGCTGACTTGCTGTACAGACTTGTTTCCACGCAGAGCACTAACCACTTGCTCCAAAGCCTGCTCGGATGCGCGGTGGGTCATCACGGTTAGCAAAGCAGCGCCATTTACTGCGGAGCTTTGACTCACGGTCTCAACGCTAACGCCGTGCTGTGCGAATACCGAGGCGATTGCAGCCAGCACACCTGGCTCATCGCTCACGGCCAAAGTGATCTGATACCTGGTCTGGATGCGCTGCACCGGTAATGCCTCAAGGTTGGCGTGAACTGAGTCAGCCAAACCAGGGCCTCCAGCGAGGTGGCGTTTCGCCGCCGAAACCAAGTCGCCCAAAACTGCCGAAGCGGTCTGTGGGCCACCTGCACCAGCACCGTAGAACATCAATCGCCCTGCCGACTCGGCCTCAACGAAAACAGCGTTGTATGCACCACGCACCGCTGCGAGTGGGTGGTCAAGTGGAATTAGGGTCGGGTGCACACGTGCCACCAGTCCCTCACCGACTCGCTCACAAATTGCAAGCAGCTTGACTGCGTAACCCGCTTCACGCGCGGTCTCCATCTGCAGGGCAGTCACCGAGGTGATGCCTTCCCGGTGAACCTTCTCGACCGGCACCTCGGAGTGGAAGGCGAGCGATGCAAGAATGGCTGCCTTTGATGCAGCGTCAAAGCCCTCGATATCTGCGGTTGGATCAGCCTCGGCGTAACCAAGGGCTGTCGCCTCTGCGAGAGCATCCGCGAAGTCGGCCCCGGTTGACTCCATGCGATCAAGGATGAAGTTGGTGGTGCCGTTCACGATTCCCATCACACGGTTCACCTTGTCACCTGCAAGTGACTCACGAAGTGGGCGAATGATTGGGATGGCTCCTGCCACAGCAGCTTCGAAGTAAAGCTGAGCTCCGAGCTGCTCGGCGAGGTCAGAAAGTTCACTACCGTGGGCAGCGATCAGAGCCTTGTTTGCCGTGATGACGTCAGCTCCCGAGTTCAGTGCTAGCTCGACATACTCCTTGGCTGGGTGGATGCCACCCAGTAGCTCAATCACGATGTCGGCGCTAAGTATCAAGCTCTCGGCGTCAGTAGTAAGTAGATCCTTGGGGACACCGGGCCTGGAGGAATTTAGATCCCGAACTAGTACACCTGCTAATTCGAATTCAGCTCCAACTCGCTGAGCAAGCTCCTGATGGTTCTCAAGCATCAGTCGCGCCACGTTGGAGCCGACTGATCCTGCACCTAGCAGCGCAACCCTGATTGCTCTGTATGCGGTTTGCATTAGTTGTGATCACCCTCCCAAAGACCCATGTCCCGAGACAGTAAGTCCTGCTCGGTTTCAGCCTTGATCAGCACCTTGGTGCTGCCTGCCTTGACAGCCACTACAGCGGGACGGGTCAAGAAGTTGTAGTTAGACGATAGCGAGAAACAGTAGGCGCCGGTAGCGGGGACAGCCAATAAGTCGTTCACAGCCACATCGCTTGGTAGGTAGTCGTGACGAACCACGATATCTCCCGACTCACAGTGCTTACCAACAACTCGGGACAGCGAAGGAGTTGCATTGGAGGTTCTCGATGCCAAGGCAACTGAGTACTCAGCCTCATACAGAGCCGGTCTGGCGTTATCACTCATACCGCCATCAACGCTGACGTACTTTCTTGTGGCGGCCGCACCAGAATCCGAAACCAGAACGTCCTTGATGGTTCCAACCGAGTACAAGGTCACCCCGGCTGGACCCGCGATGGTGCGACCCGGTTCAAAAGCAAGTTTCGGAATTGCGATCCCCAACTGCTGACACTTTTGAGCAACCGCCGCAGTGATTCGATCCGCCATCTGCCCAATGTCCATCGGCCTGTCAGCCTGGGTGTAGCTAATTCCAAAACCACCTCCGAGATTGAGTTCTGGAACATCACCACCGCGCAACAACTCGGCATGAAGATCTAGCAACCTCTCGGCAGCTGCAATGAAGCCGTCAACCACAAAAATCTGTGACCCGATGTGAGAGTGCAGACCGAGGAAACGAAGGTGCGAATGAGATCGGATCTTGGCCACCAAGTCCGGAACATCGGAAATGGCGATGCCAAACTTCTGGTCCTCACGAGCGGTTGCTAGGTACTCGTGGGTGTGGGCGTGCACGCCTGAGTTCACCCTGAGTCGCACAGCCTGGGTCTTCCCCTGAGCTGTTGCCACCGATGCAATTCGCTCAATCTCAAGCTCGGAGTCAATGACGATTGCGCCAACTCCAGCCGCAATGGCTCGACCGATTTCAACCAAGGACTTGTTGTTGCCGTGCAGACCAATCCGCTCTCCTGGGATGCCAGCCGCAAGAGCTACTGCCAACTCACCACCTGTAGAAACGTCTATTGATAGGCCGGCTTGGTCAACCCAACGCACGATGTCTGATGTCAATAGAGCCTTGGATGCGTAGTAGAGCTTCGCACTGGTTCCGTTTCGCTGGGCGGCCTCGGTAAAGGCACGCTTGGTCTGCATAAGTCGCGCTTCGAAATCTTCCTGGTCAACTACATATAGTGGTGAGCCGTGGCGTCTAATCAGTTCACGAACCCCGACCCCTCCGATTTCAATTTCACCCTGCGCGTTGCGCTTTGCGGTGCGAGGCCAAATCTTTGGATCAAGCGCACCTAGATCGCGCTCTTCGAGCCACTTGGGCGCAAGGGGATTTCTCATCATTACATCCGCTCCGGCGCGGAGACGCCGACTAGGTATAGACCATTTGCCAGCACCACAGACGCAGCATCATTTAGCCAAAGCCTGGTTCTGTGTACTGACTCGACTGGCTTGTCCCCCAGCGGAGTTACGCGACAGTTGTCATACCAGCGGTGGTAACTTCCGGCTACTTCTTCGAGGTAACGAGCAACCCGGTGTGGCTCCCTGAAGTTTGCAGCCTGAAGCACAACCCGAGGGAACTCACTCAGCTTGGCCAGCAGCTCAGACTCGCTTTCGTGCGAGAGCAACTCAGGCACAAACTCAGAGCGATCAACACCGAGTGATGCTGCGTTTTTGGCCACCTGCTTGGTCCGAGCATGCGCGTACTGCACATAGAAAACTGGATTGTCGTTGGTCTTTTTGCTCAGTAGTTCAAGGTCAACATCAAGCGTCGAGTTAATGGAAGACCTGGTCAGTGCATACCTAGCTGCATCAACACCAACCGCGTCAACCAGGTCCTCCATAGTGACAACATTTCCAGCTCGCTTTGACATGCGGACTGGTTCTCCGCCACGCACCAAGTTCACTAGCTGGCCAATCAAGATCTCCATGTTGACACCGGGCTCATCTCCGAATGCCGCGCAGAGCGCCATCATTCTTGGCACATAGCCGTGGTGATCTGCACCGAGCATGTAGATGCAGCGATCGAATCCGCGAGCGCGCTTGTTTTGGTAATAGGCAATGTCACCTGCGATGTAAGCGGCATCACCATCAGATTTGATGATCACACGATCGCGGTCATCACCAAAGGTTGTTGACCGAAGCCAAGTCGCTCCCTCGGCCTCGAAGATGTGGCCTTTATCCCGAAGCGCCTGGACAGATTTTTCAACCTCGCCAGATTCGTAGAGGGAGTTTTCGTGGAAGTAGACATCGAAATCGACGCCGAATTCGTGCAAAGACTTTCTAATCTGCTCAAACATCAAGTCGACGCCAACCTCACGGCAAATCTCTTGGGCATCCGCATCAGACTGGCTCAGCAAGTCCGGACGCTTCGCCATTACCTGGTCGGCGATCTCCTGAATGTATTGACCGGCATAGCCATCCTCAGGTGCCTCTTGACCTCGGGCTCTAGCCAAGAGCGATCTTGAAAAACGGTCAATCTGAGCACCGTGGTCATTGAAGTAATACTCCCGGGTGACATCTGCCCCCACGGCTTCTAGAGCTCGACCGAGAGCGTCGCCGACAGCCGCCCATCTGGTTCCTCCGAGGTGAATCGGTCCAGTTGGGTTTGCTGAGACGAATTCCAGATTTAGCTTCACGCCCGCAAGTTCAGTGCTGCGACCATAGGTAGTTCCGGCTTCAACAATCTGCCTTGCCAACTCGGCGGCTGCGGAGTCTGAAACAAATATGTTCAGAAAGCCAGGTCCGGCTATCTCAACCTTTTCAACTCCAGCAACACCTTCTAGGGCAATCGACAGTTCGGCAGCAAAGGCTCTTGGTTGCATGCCCAGCTTGCCTGCGTATTGCATCGCAACATTTGATGCCCAGTCCCCGTGCTCGCGGTTTTTTGGTCTCTCAACAACCACTTCACTTGGGATCTCAAACTGAGGCAGCTTCCCAGATGCAACTAGCGAGCCAAGTGCTTGCACAATGGCCAGGGAAAGTTGTTCAGGGGTCACGTTTGTCCTAAATACGGCAGGGCCGACTCTGGCCAGTTATTCCCTAAATAATAGCCCGAAAAGCCTAAAACTAGCGCTTGAGCCAAGCGGTAGCAGGACCGGCAAGCTTGCCTTCAACCACAGCACCGCTTGAAACCATAAGCTCTCCTTCAGGCAACAAGACCGCCTGTTCCCCAAAGTTGGTGAAACAAACCCATCCGTTAGGTCTTACAAAACTAAGGGTTCCATCGGGTGAATCGAGCCAGGTTAGCTCCTCATCTGTGACCAGAGCTGACCTAAGTTTCAGTGCTTTTCGGTAGAGGTTGAGTGTGGAGTTTGAGTCTTTATCCTGCTCACTCACGGCAACAGCTGCATACCAACTCGGCTGAGGTAAGTGTGAACCACCAGGTCCAAAACCGAACGAGCTGCCTGCTGACTCCCAAGGAAGTGGCACTCGGCAACCGTCTCGAGACTTGAGCTTGCCTTCACCTCGGAACCACTGTGGGTCCTGCATTTGATCCGATGGGATGTCTAGGACATCGTGAAGACCCAGCTCCTCGCCCTGGTAAATGTAGGTTGACCCTGGCAACGCCATAATCAGCAGTGAAGCTGCTTTGGCTCTTTGCAGTCCGAGTTCCAGATCTAGATTGTGGTTTAGTCGATTCTCGACATACCAGCGATTCTCATCACCAAAACCATCGGCGCTGAGACCGTAACCAGGAATCACCATGCGGGTTGCATGGCGAATCACATCGTGGTTTGAGAGCACCCAGGTTGACGAGGACCCGCTCTCTTTGGAAAAGGCAAGGTTTTTGTCGATGACTGATTTATAACTCTCAGAGTCAAATGCCGCAGCCAGCAGATCAAAGTTGAATGCTTGACCTAGGCCTGACTCTGACGCATAAGCGGCCCTTCGATGCGGGTGAACCCATGCCTCTGCGACAGCAACCCGCGGTGGGTCATACTGGTTAAACAGCTCTCGCCACTCTTTATAAACCTCATGAACCTCGTCTCGGTCAAAAAGGGGGTCAGTGCCGTCTGCCTTCATGACTTCAAGTGAGAAGGACTTCCTGTCAGGAAGTGGTTCGAGGTTCTTTTTGAGCGCGTGCGCAACATCGATGCGGTATCCATCAACACCGCGGTCAGACCAGAACTTCAAAGTCTTCAGAAAGTCTTCGTGAACCTCCGGGTTGTCCCAGTTGAAATCCGGCTGCTCCTTTGTGAAAAGGTGCAAATACCACTGGCCGTCTTCGACTCTGGTCCACCCCTGAGGCCCGAAGTGGCTTGCAAGGTCGCTCGGTGGTAATTCGCCGTTCTCACCGCGACCCTCTCGGAATATGAAGCGCTCGCGTTCCTTCGAGCCTCGGCCAGCTTTCAGTGCCTCTTGGAACCAAACATGGCGGTCCGAGCAATGGTTAGGAACAATGTCGACAAAAATGCGAATGCCTCGTGAGTGCAGCTCACTGACTAATTCGTCGAATTGGGCAAGGTCACCGATCCTTGGATCAACATCGCGATAGTCATCAACGTCATAGCCACCATCGGCGAGAGCCGATGGATAAAAGGGGCTGAGCCAGACGGCATCAATGCCAAGCTCTTTTAGGTAGTCAGCTTTAGAAATGATGCCTCTAAGGTCACCGATTCCATCGCCGTTGAAATCCTTGAAGCTGCGAGGGTAAATCTGGTAGACGACCGCCTGTCGCCACCAGGTTTTTTCACCATTGAGAAACTTCAAATCTGACATACATTGCCCTCCCGAAAACAACCTGAGTCTAGTGAAGTGGCGGTGTTAGGCTAGGCAAGCCCTGGCCCCCATAGCTCAGGGGATAGAGCACCGCTCTCCGGAGGCGGGTGCGCAGGTTCGAATCCTGCTGGGGGCGCCACGAATTCACCCCTAGACTCAAAACATGACCAGTGCCCCAAATGTTCAATCCCTAGCCAAAAGACTCCCCAAAGGGTTTGTACTTGGAGCCGCTACGGCTTCTTGGCAAATCGAAGGAGATAGCTCAGGAAGAGGTCGCTCCATCTGGGATGACTTCGCCGATGTTCCGGGGAACATCAAAGATGGCACTAAAGCAGACCCAGCGTGTGATCACGTTGCCCGAATGGAACAGGATCTCGACTTGCTTTCGAGTCTGGGCTTCGATTCCTATCGATTTTCTGTATCGTGGCCAAGGGTGATGCCCGGAGCAAAGGCCAAGTCGGCAGCAGGCTTTGACTTTTATGACCGCTTGATTGACGGCTTGCTAGCGAGAAACATTGCCCCCGCGCTCACTCTTTATCACTGGGACCTCCCGAGTGAGCTCCAGCAAATCGGTGGCTGGAACAACCCAAACATCGACGATTATTTTGCGGAATACGCACTTGCCCTAGGCGAAAGATTCGCGGATCGCGTTGAGCGATGGGCAACCCTGAACGAGCCATGGGTATCTGCATTTCTTGGCTATGCAACCAAGATTCACGCCCCAGGGCTAGGCGACCCTCGGGCTGGTTTGGAGGCGGCCTACCGACTTATGACTGCTCACGCGAGTGGCGCAAAGGCACTCAGATCCACTGGGGCCAAGAATGTCGGAACAGTGCTAAACCTGACCAGCGTTATCTCGGATCACCCCAGCGTGGATCACATTGCCGATTACGTCGACCTGATGCAGAACCGCTTTTGGCTCGATTTGCTTGCAGGTCGCGGAATCGACCCGGTGATCGTGGAGCACACCAAGCAATTCACCGACTGGTCCTTCGTTTCAGAAGAAAAGTTGACCGAGATCGCTAAACCAATCGACTGGCTAGGCATTAACTACTACACCCCATTTAGAGTTCAGCCTGCATCAGAGCAAGGTGGAGCCTGGGCAGTGGGACAAGATTTCTCGCTGTTTCCTGGAACTCCAGCTGGAGCACAAATGGCGCCGCGCGAACCAAGGACAGACATGGGCTGGGAGATTCACGCACCGTCCATGACCACAACACTTCAGCAAACCGCGAAGCGCCTCCCCGGAGTTCCGCTATACATCACCGAGAACGGGGGCGCCTTCCCGGACAAGCTCGTTGATGGCAAGGTGATGGACGCCGACAGAATCGATTACTACTACCAGCACATCAGTGCTGTAGCAGATGCGATGGACTCAGGAGTAGACGTTCGCGGTTACTTTGCTTGGTCCCTTATGGACAACATCGAGTGGGCCGAGGGCCTGACTAAGCGCTTCGGCATCGTGCACGTTGATTACGACACTATGGTCAGAACGCCAAAAGCCAGCGCAGACTTTTTGTCTGCACTGGCTAAGGCTCGCTAGTTATTTAACCCTTTACCGAACCAGCTAGTAGTCCTCGGACGAAGTAGCGCTGAAGCGCGAAGAACACGACCAGCGGAACGATCATCGATACGAACGCACCTGCGGTTAGCAGCTCCCAGCCCGAACCTCGGGTTCCAACCATCTCAGCCAAGCGGACGGTCATTGGGTTCACGTCCTTCACTCCGCCACCAAAGGTGAGGCCGACGAGTAGGTCGTTCCAAACCCAGAGGAACTGGAAGATCGAGAAGGATGCGATTGCTGGGACAGAGAGGGGCAGCACGATTTTTGAGAACAGCGTGAACCATCCGGCTCCATCAACACGTGCAGCTTCAATCAGCTCACGTGGAATCTGGCTCAGGAAGTTGTGGAGCAAGAAGATAGCCAGCGGCAGCGCAAAAATCGTGTGTGCGATCCAGATTGGGATGTAGGTACCGGTGATTCCAAGATCAGGGATGATCGTTACATCGCCTATCACTAGCCCCTTCGCAAACAGTTGAAGCAGCGGAACCAGTGCAAGTTGGAGAGGAACAACTTGCAGCGCGAAGATGCTAAAGAAGATGAAGTCTCTTCCCTTGAAATCGAACCAGGCTAGGGCGTAGGCCGCGAACACCGCCAGGGTAATCGGGAAGATCACCGCTGGCAGAGTTACCGCAAGTGAGTTGAAGAAGAACTGGAAAAGCGGTGGATTGGTAGTTGAACCCTCAAACAGCACCTGCGTGTAGTTCTCAAATGAAATGTTTGGCTGCAGGAAGAAAGTCCACCAACCAGAAGTGTTGATGTCCTTCTCCGGCCTAATTGAGGTGACCAGCAAACCAAATGTTGGAATGGTCCAAAGGATTGCAATAACCCATGCTGCAAACGCAGCGATGGGAGAGCTGAAGACGTTCTTCGCCTTGCGCTTTACCAACTGCTTATTTACTAGAGAAGTCATTAGCGTTCCGTCCTCTCCAAGCGAAGTTGTCGAATGTTGTAAACGATGATCGGGATGATTGCCACGAACAAGATGATTGCCAGGGCAGAACCCTGTCCATAGTTCATCTGCCTAAACGCCTGCGAATACATCTCGTTTGCAATCACGTTGGTCTGGAAGTTTCCACCGGTCATGGTTCGAACGATGTCAAACACTTTGAGTGTGCCAATCATGATGGTGGTGAGCACGACCACGATGGTCGCGCGAATCATTGGCATCGAAATCAGGAAGAATCTTCTGAAAGGTGTAGCTCCGTCAAGCATTGCCGCCTCGACAACCTCATCGGGAATGTTCTTTAGCGCTGCCGACAGCACAACCATCGCAAAACCGGTCTGAATCCAGATCATCACGACAATCAGCAAGAAAGTGTTCAGCGGCACATCTAACAACCAGTTCGGTGGGGTCAGCCCAAGAGCTTTGAAAATTGCGGAGAGCAATCCGATGTCTGGCTTGTTGGCATTTGGCTGGTAGTTATAAACAAACTTCCAAATCACACCAGCTCCAACGAAGGAGATTGCCATAGGCATAAAGATCAAGGATTTGATCGCGGCTGGACGCTTCATACGGTCGGTCATGTAGGCGATAGAAAGTCCGATTGCGGTCGAAAGAAATGGAACAGTGATTACCCAAATCAGGGTGTTCACCAAGACGATGTTGATTTCTGGGATCGTAAATGCCCAAACGTAGTTATCAAAACCAACCCACTCTTCAGACTTCTTGTCCATAAACGAGAGGATCAAGGTTCGAATTGCAGGGTAGATCAAACCGATAAGAAGTAGCAGTACTGCCGGCACGAGGAAAACTAAGTACTTGAGCCACTCTTGGGCTTTGACTGAAGCTCTCGATGCCAATAAGAAGACTAGAAAAATGATCGCGCCAAAGCTCAGCAGGGCTAGCGCTAACAGAGTGAAGTTCTCGCCAATGATGTCCCAGGGGGTCTTCCTGATAGCGAGGATGCTGAAGTTATACATGACCGAATCCTAACAACCGGAGAGGACTGAGGGGTCCGCCAGAGACGGACCCCTCAGCTCTCTAGTTAGCTTGTGTAACTATGTGGCCTAATTAGTAAGGCCAGGTTGAGTAGATCGCGTCTAGAACAGCCTTGTCGGACTTGTTCTCAGCAACCCACGCAGTCATTTCCTTCCAGAAGGAACCTGCACCAACCTCAGCTGGCATCACGTCGGAGCCATCGAAGCGGAAGGTGGAAGCGTTCTGAAGGAT
>JBEENY010000044.1:0-12459 GCA_041191905.1 Actinomycetota bacterium | reverse complement strand
GGCTTGCCATCTGTAAAAACCAAGGCGTCCCCAAGGAGCGCTGGCTCGGTAAAAACAAGCCAAAAAGACACGCCGATTAATGCCATTCGAAATTTTGTTCGAATGGCATTAGTCTTTCCACAAGACAAAAAGTTTCTAGGTTTTCCTCAGAGATCGAATCCCCGGAGCTAAATGTCGGAGGCAAAGGTTAGGTTCTTTGCAAATGCTCCACCCAGCGAGAAGAGGACAAAATGCCAAGTGCTTCAGATAGAGAAAAGGCACTAGAGACCGCTCTAGCGCAGATTGATCGCCAGTTCGGCAAAGGTTCGGTCATGAGGCTGGGCACCGAGGAGCGCGCCCCAATTGAATCGATTCCAACCGGTTCAATCGCCCTAGACGTAGCCCTCGGTATTGGTGGTCTACCGAAGGGTCGAATCGTAGAGATTTACGGACCTGAGTCTTCTGGAAAGACCACGGTTGCCCTGCACGCAATTGCCAATGCGCAACGAAATGGTGGAATTGCAGCTTTCATTGATGCTGAGCACGCCCTTGACCCCGAGTATGCAAAGAAGCTTGGTGTAGACGTTGACGCCCTTCTGGTATCGCAGCCTGACACGGGTGAACAGGCATTGGAAATTACCGACATGCTGATTCGTTCGGGTTCTATCGACATCATCGTTATCGACTCGGTTGCCGCTTTGGTTCCTAGGGCTGAAATCGAAGGTGAAATGGGAGATGCGCACGTTGGTTTGCAGGCGAGACTGATGTCTCAAGCCCTTCGCAAGCTCACAGGTGCACTAAGCAACACCAAGACCACCGCAATCTTTATCAACCAGCTTCGTGAAAAGGTCGGTGTTTTCTTTGGTTCACCAGAGACCACCTCGGGTGGCAAGGCTTTGAAGTTCTACGCTTCAGTTCGCCTTGACATTCGCAGAATTGAGACCCTCAAGGACGGACAAGATGCGGTTGGAAACCGTGCCCGCGTAAAGGTCGTAAAGAACAAGCTGGCCGCCCCATTTAAGCAGGCGGAGTTTGACATCATGTTCGGCGAGGGTATTTCTCGTGAGGGCAGCCTGATTGACTTTGGTGTCGAGCACGAGATCGTCAAGAAGTCCGGTGCCTGGTACACCTTTGATGGCGATCAACTCGGCCAGGGTAAAGAGAATTCACGAAACTATCTAAAGGAAAACCCTGAGGTTGCCAACAGCATCGAACAAAAGATCAAGGTGAAGCTTGGTATTGGTGTTCCACGCGCGGTTGCAGATTTGCCTGCCGAAGAGCCTGCTGCCAAGGCTGCAAACGAATAAAGAGTATGTCTGACGAGAGGGTGGTGCAGCGAGCAAAGAATGTCTTGTTGCACCAACTTTCTCGTTCCATGAAGACCGAATACCAGCTTCGCCAGGTTCTCGCTAAACGCGAGATCCCACAGGATGTAGCGGATTCGGTGATTCTTCGCTTTACTGAAGCCCAGCTAATCGATGATGGCGCGTTCGCGCGGGCTTTTGTCGCAAGTCGGATCGCCTGTGGTGGAAAATCCAGGGCAACGATACGTAGAGAGTTGAAACAGCGCGGAGTGGCTGACGATCTGGCTGCTCAAGCCCTCGAACGATTGGATCGCGAGGCTGAGGCAGAGCTAGCCCTAAAACTCGCACAGAAGCGCATTCTTGCCCTCTCTGGCTACGACCGCGAGGTTCGTTATCGACGGTTGCAAGGTTTCCTGGCGCGCCGAGGGTTTGATTCGGAGATCATTCGCAGGACCCTGTCAGAGGTAATGGCTTCGGAGTAAAATCTCCAAGCTATGACTCTTACCTATGAAGTCCGCACCTACGGGTGCCAGATGAACGTTCACGATTCAGAACGTATATCTGGGCTATTGGAGGATGCCGGTTATCTCAAGGCTGATGGGCAAGATCCTGATCTAGTTGTTTTCAACACCTGCGCGGTCCGTGAGAATGCGGATAACAAACTCTATGGAAATCTTGGCCTCTTGCTCCCCAAGAAAGAGGAGAACCCTAACCTTCAAATCGCGGTGGGTGGGTGCCTAGCGCAAAAGGATCAAGACTCGATTATCAAGCGCGCTCCTTGGGTGGATGTTGTCTTCGGCACTCACAACATGGGATCCCTGCCGACCCTTCTAGAGCGCTCCCGTCACAACCGTGAAGCTCAGGTGGAAATCCTGGAGTCGCTCGAGGTTTTCCCTTCCACCTTGCCAACTAAGCGAGACTCCGCTTATGCAGGATGGGTCTCCATTTCCGTTGGTTGCAACAACACCTGTACTTTCTGCATCGTGCCCTCTCTGCGCGGTAAAGAGAAAGACCGACGACCAGGCGAGATTCTTGCCGAGGTCCAAGCGCTTGTTGATGACGGTGCCGTTGAAGTTACGCTGCTTGGTCAAAACGTAAACACTTACGGCGTTGAGTTTGGTGACAAGGGCGCATTCGCCAAGCTGCTCAGGGCATGCGGCCAGATCGAAGGTTTGGAGCGTGTCCGATTTACATCACCACACCCGGCCGCATTCACCGATGATGTGATTCTGGCGATGGCTGAGACTCCAAACGTAATGCCGCAGCTACACATGCCTCTGCAGTCAGGCTCTGATCGCATTCTTAAAGAAATGCGAAGAAGCTATCGTTCGGAAAAGTACCTGGGAATTCTTGAGCGTGTTCGCGAAGCGATTCCAGGAGCTGCCATCACAACCGACATCATCGTCGGCTTTCCCGGGGAGACTGAAGAAGACTTTGACCAGACGATGGAAGTAGTCCGGAAGTCCCGCTTCAGTGCTGCCTTCACCTTCCAATACTCCAAGCGACCTGGCACGCCGGCTGCAGAAATGGACGGCCAGCTTCCAAAAGAGGTCGTGCAGGAGCGTTACGAACGATTGCTCGCTTTGGTCAATCAAATCGCCTGGGAAGAGAATCAAAACCTAATCGGGCAGCAGGTTGAAGTCTTAGTGGCCACCGGTGAGGGGCGAAAGGATGCACACACTAATCGCCTTTCTGGTCGCGGTAGGGACAATCGACTAGTGCACTTCGAGGTTCCGGCCGGGGCTGAAGTTCCACGACCAGGCGACCTGGTGACCGTGACGATAACCCAGGCTGCGCCCTATCACCTTGTTGCAGATGCCGCACCGGGCAATGCCTACCAGGTTCGACGCACCCGCGGAGGCGACGCACATGATCGTCGCCAGCTAGAGAGCTGTGGAGCCCCAACTCCTGGGTCAGGCAAGGTGTCGCTGGGGATTCCGGTTAGAACCTCTCGTGTCCTTTGATCTAATTTCCCTCGTAGGACCAACGGCGTCCGGAAAGACAGACTTAGCTCTAGGTATCGCAAGAGCAATGCGGGGTAACGGCTTCGACGTTGAGATAGTAAATGCCGATGCCATGCAGCTTTACTCCGAGATGAATATCGGAACTGCGAAACTCAATGCCGATCAGCGCGCCGAGTTGCCTCACCATCTCTTCGATGTCATTACACCGGATCAGGAGATGACAGCCGTTGAATACAAGCAACTGGCTCGGACCACTATCGACGAGATCATCTCAAGAGGTGCTGTTCCTTTGGTGGTCGGTGGGAGCATGTTTTACATAGCTGCTGCCTTGGATGAACTGGATTTTGCGCCGACAGATCCATCCGTTCGTTCACGCTTGGAGGCTGAGGCTGATCAGCTCGGATCAACTGCTCTGCATGACCGCTTGGCTGTCCTAGATCCAATCACCGCGGAGCGAATCCCGGCACAGAATGTCAGGCGCGTAATCCGCGCTCTCGAAGTGGTAGAGATAACCGGAGCTCCGTATCAGTCCGCTTTACCGGAACCTGAGAGCTATCGTCCAACTTTGCAATTTGGAATCACATCAGACCGCGAAATCTTGCGCCAGCGATTTTCGGATCGGGTGGAGCAGATGTGGAGAACCGGGTTGATCGAAGAGGCTATGTGGCTGCGAGAAAACTTCACTCTGTCAAGGACCGCAAGGGTGGCCATTGGGTATCAGCAGGCCTTTGATCAAATTGATGGGTTGCTGAGCGAGGATGACGCCAAAGAGCAAACCAAGATTCTCACCAATCGCTACGCTCGGAGACAGCTTTCTTGGTTCAACCGTGATGGACGAATTCACTGGTTAGCCGATTCCCCAAATCGTCTGGACGAGGCACTTGAGCGAATTAGGCTTGAGCGATGAACGTTTCGTTTATCAAGGGTCAGGGCACTGGCAATGATTTTGTGCTGCTCCATGATCCAGAAGGAGCTCTTCAGCTCTCTGATGATGAAATTCGGGCGATGTGTGATCGCCACTTTGGTATTGGTGCAGACGGTGTAATCATCGCCACACACACCTCAACCTCAGATGAAGTCAAGCACCTGCTCGAAGAGGAGCCAGCAGCGGTTTGGTTCATGGACTATCGCAATGCAGATGGCTCTAGGGGTGAGATGTGTGGCAATGGGGCCCGAGTCTTTGCTCGCTATCTGCTCAGTGGCGGCCATGCGTCACTTTCTGATGGCAGCACACTTCCCATCGCTACTCGGGCCGGCATCAAGGACATCACGGCAACGGCTAATGGATTTGCAGTTGATCTTGGCCGCTGGAAGGTCAAGAGCGATGAGGTTCTCGTTCACGCTGCCGGATTGAGAGTGCCCAGACCTGGTCTGCACCTCACGATTGGAAATCCCCATGTTGTGGTTGCCCTAGCCACGCTCGAAGAGCTTCAAGAGCTTGATCTCAGCATGCCTCCAGTGCTGGAGCCTCCACTACCCAGTGGTGCAAATGTGGAATTTGTTGTTTTGGATGACCCCATGATTGACGAAGGGGTAGCCGGCTTGACAATGCGTGTCCATGAGCGTGGCGTGGGGGAGACCCAGAGCTGTGGCACCGGCATAGCCGCGGCCGCCATTGCAATTCGTGAATACGCCGGGAACACCCAAAACTACTGGAAGGTAAGAGTTCCAGGTGGCCAGGTTGCGGTTCGAATCTTCCAAACGGAGGACGGAGAGCATGCTGGGATTAGTGGGCCTGCAGAGCTGAGCTTTACCGGCTCTTGGCCTCGTTCGTAACCCTCAGGACTCGGTAACCCTTATCTTGATTGGGCCGGTCGACCCTCATTCCAGGAAACTCCTGGACCAACCATTTTTCAAACGATTCAGCACCCAGCTGTTTCTGCACCACCAGGTATGCGCTGGCCCCTGGTTCAAGTCGGGGCAACCAGGTTTTCATCAGCTCGTGCAGTACTTGCTTACCAACTCGAATTGGCGGGTTGGACCAAATGCCGCTAAATCTCAAGTCACTCGGAATCTGTCCTGCTTCAACTGCACGAATGTTGTCTAGATTGTTGGTTTTTGCATTCTCTGAAGTGAGCCGAAGACTTCTCTGGTTCACATCTAGGGCCCAGACCGTGGTGTCGGGCTGCAGCTTGGAGATTGCCAGTGAGATTGGACCCCAACCGCAACCAATGTCCAAGACATTGCCCTGGGCAGGAAACTCGTTATGCGACCGCAGCAGGATCTCTGTTCCGCGGTCTAACTTCTGCACGCTGAAGGTGCCAGACTCGGACTTGGCTTTGAATTTGATTCCCGCCACCTCGAATGCAAGCTCGTGTGGCTTTGCCGCTGAGTCAGGCTGCTGACTGAAATAGTGCTCTTGCGACATTGAATAAACCTATTACAGCCTAGGGTTGAGGTGATGGAAAACGAGTCGCTACTTGATCGAATCTTGCGCCGCGCTGACGCTGCACCTGCCAATGAATTCGATGGTGACCAGCTTGACCTAGAAGCTCGTGAGTCGCTCAGGCGAGTCATCGGCCTAAGCACCGAGTTAGAAGACATCAGTGAGGTTGAGTATCGCCAACTCAGGCTTGAAAAGGTGGTCCTTATTGGACTCTGGAGTACCGGCACGCTGACCGACGCAGAGAACTCGTTGCGCGAGTTGGCTGCGCTTGCCGAAACCGCCGGGGCTCAGGTACTTGACGGCATGATTCAAAGACGAGCTATGCCTGACTCGACGTCGTTTTTAGGAAAGGGCAAGGCTCAGGAGCTGCGGGACCTGGTAAA
Organism: Actinomycetota bacterium; assembly: GCA_041191905.1. Taxonomy (GTDB): domain Bacteria; phylum Actinomycetota; class Actinomycetes; order Actinomycetales; family Microbacteriaceae; genus Aquiluna. Next base: position 6,443 of record JBEENY010000044.1, on the reverse strand, counting down.
GGGGCTTGGCGCAGACACCGTTATTGCTGACGCCGAACTGGCACCTTCGCAAAGAAGGGCACTTGAGGACATAGTCAAGGTCAAAGTTATTGACCGCACTGCCATCATTCTCGACATTTTTGCCCAGCACGCGAAGTCTCGAGAGGGTAAGGCTCAGGTGGAGCTTGCCCAGCTCGAGTACCTATTGCCCCGCTTGAGGGGTTGGGGTGAGTCGATGTCACGTCAGGCCGGAGGGCAAGCTGCAGGTGGTGTCGGCATTGGTTCTCGAGGCCCAGGTGAAACCAAGATCGAGCTTGATCGCCGACGGATCAACACCAAGATGGCGAAACTGCGCAGAGAAATTGCCCAGATGAAGCAGGCAAGAGATGTGAAGCGTGCGAAGAGGCAGAGCTCCGGGGTGCCGCAGGTGGCGATTGCTGGTTACACCAATGCCGGTAAGTCCTCGCTGCTGAATCGACTCACAAAAGCAGGCGTGCTTGTTGAGAATGCGCTGTTTGCGACGCTTGACCCAACGGTCAGAAAGCATGAGACGGATGATGGGCGCGAATACACGCTGGCAGACACGGTCGGGTTCGTTAAGAACCTTCCGCACCAATTAGTTGAAGCGTTTAGGTCAACGCTTGAGGAGATTGCCGATGCAGATCTGATTCTGCATGTCGTTGATGCCACCGATCCGGATCCGCTCGGCCAAATCGTTACGGTTAGAAATGTCATGGCAGAAGTTGACGCCTCAGCCATTCCCGAGCTAATCGTTTTCAATAAGGCTGACTTGGTTGACGAGGACGAGCAGATTCGCCTCCGCGGTCTTGTCCCAGGAGCTTTACTGGTCAGCGCTCGAACCGGCCTGGGTATCGAATCACTGGAGCGCGCAATTGCGGCAGGCTTGCCCCAACCGGATGTTGAATTCAGAGGGGTTATTCCCTATCACCGGGGAGACTTAATCTCTAGGGCACATCTTGCTGGGAAGGTACTCGAGACGGAATACCTGGAGCAGGGAACTCGAATAGTTGCCATGGTCTCGGCCGACCTAAATGCTGAGATGGAATCGGCTAAACAGTCCTAAGGACTGCAACAACCTTGCCGAGGATCACGGCATGATCCCCAAGAATTGGCTCAAAGGCAGAGTTTCTTGGCAGCAGCCAGGTGTGACCATCGCGTTGCTTGAAAGTCTTTACAGTTGCTTCTTCCTCCAGCAAAGCCGCGACTATGTCACCGTTCTCTGCAGTTTGTTGCTGTCGAACTACCACCCAGTCACCATCGCAGATGGCTGCGTCAATCATTGACTCGCCGACAACCTTCAGAAGGAACAGTTCGCCCTGTCCAACCAGTTGGCGAGGCAGTGCGAAGACATCCTCGACATTCTGTTCAGCCGTAATTGGCCCTCCGGCTGCGATGCGCCCAACCAGTGGAACCATTGCCGCATCTGCTCTAAACAGCTCACCTTCGTTGTCATCGCCCAGTAGGTCAATGGTCCGTGGCCTGCGCGGGTCGCGCGAGATGTAACCAAGCAACTCAAGTTTGTTCAACTGGTGCGAGACGCTGGCCGTTGATGAGAGTCCGACCGACTCACCTATCTCGCGCATCGATGGAGCGTAATTCCGGTTCTCCATGGACTCACGGATCACATCAAGAATCTTCTGCTGTACGGAGGTGAGATTGCTCTGGTCCATTTGCAGCCTTTCAAAAATGTCAGGGGGTCCAACTTGACTACCTATATCGAAACTGTATTCGGTAGAGGCCGCTTTATCAAACACATTTTCGAGGAAACCAGAAGTTTTTTGAAATATATCTTGCATTTCTTTGCTTCTGGTTTCTAAACTAGAACAAATGTTCGAAACAAGAGTTCGAACAGAGAGGAAGAATGACATGTCTCAGGCAACGTCTTACTCACTAAAGAGCCCAGTGAAACTGATTCGCGGGATCGTAATTGTTGGATTGGCAGTCTCATTCAGCCTTGCTGGCATGAACGGGTCGGTCGCTACTAACGAACAGCCCGCGCCACTGAATTACATAACCGTTGGTTATGGAGAGTCCCTGTGGGACCTGGCAGAGGTATTTGCCCAGGACCAAGACCCTCGCGATTGGATCGCGGAGGTCGTGGCTGTAAATGCCCTTGACTCAACTGTTCTGGAGCCAGGACAGCGCATCGCCCTACCTCGATAGGTTTTTGTTTGGCTAGGCTTGTCAAGTGGCAAGCTTTCGAGACCTTCCAATCAGGTCTGACCTCCGAGATCAGGAGCCTTACGGCGCTCCTCAAATTGCCGTGCCGTATCAACTGAACGTAAACGAAAACACATTCGGTATTCCGAATCCCGTTCAGCAGAACATCCTCGAGCGCATTCAAAGAATTCTCCCGACTCTGAACCGGTACCCAGACAGGGAGTTCATAGAGCTGCGAAGCGCTTTGGCTGATTACCTTGGTTACGGCCTGACTCCTAACCAGGTCTGGGCAGCCAATGGATCTAATGAAATTTTGATGCAACTCTTTCAAGCCTTTGGGGGGCCGGGAGCGACGGCAATGAGCTTCGGACCTACCTACTCGATGTATCCAAACATTGCCAGGATTTCGCTGACTCCCTATCTTGAGCTTCCCAGGGAAGTGGATTTTCAGCTGAGCGCAAGCTATGTGGCAGAAGCGATCCGAGAGCATAACCCCCGCATCGTGATTCTCTGCAACCCAAACAACCCGACAGGTACCCCAATATCGACTGAGGTTATCCGTGCGGCATACGAAGCGTTTGATGGAATTCTGATTGTCGATGAGGCCTACGCTGAGTTTGCGGAGGAGCTTTCAGCTCTACCCTTACTCGATGGCAGGGAACGCCTGGTTATCTCAAGAACCATGAGTAAGGCTTTTGCCTTTGCGGGAGTCCGCCTTGGATACATGGCAGCATCCGAAGCCGTAGTCGATGCAGTAAGAATCGTAAGGCTTCCGTACCACCTGTCTGCCCTTACCCAAGCGGCTGCGCTTGCTGCCCTCGAGGGCAAGGAACTGATGCTGGCCAATGTCGAAATGATCAAGGTTCAAAGGGACAGAATCATCGCCGAACTCGGCAGACTCGGACTGAGGCCCTTTAACTCAATGGCAAACTTTGTGCTCTGTGATGGGTTTGCCAAGCCACAACAAACCTTCAGTGAACTACTGGAGAAGGGGGTTTTGGTTCGCAACGTTGGAATCCCGAACACCTTGAGAATCACCGCCGGTACTGCTGCGGAGACCGACTATCTGCTGGAGACACTGGCCAAAAGCCTTGGCTAGACTTGAGATTTCACCTAGGAGGACGCATGCGTACTGCAAAGTTGACCCGCAAAACCAGCGAGTCCAGCGTTGAGCTTGAGCTAAATCTTGATGGGTCAGGTCAGAGTCACATCAGCACCGGCGTTCCCTTTTACGACCACATGCTAACCGCGTTGAGTAAGCACTCTTTGATTGACCTTACAGTGCGGGCATCCGGAGACGTTGACATCGATGTTCACCACACGGTGGAAGATGTGGCAATAGTTTTTGGCCAAGCTTTGAAAGAGGCGCTAGGCAACAAATCCGGGATTGCTCGCTACGGCGATGCTTCGGTGCCACTAGATGAGGCGTTGGCGCGTGCTGTGGTAGATGTCTCTGGGCGACCTTTCTTGGTTCACTCTGGAGAGCCGGCTGGATTTGAATTCCACCTCATTGGTGGCCACTTCACGGGATCCATGGTTCGACACGTTTTCGAAGCCATTAGTTACAACGCTGGCCTAACGGTTCATTTGACGCTGTTGGCCGGCCGCGATCCACACCACATTGCGGAGGCTCAGTTCAAGGCCTTTGCGCGCGCATTGCGCAAGGCTGTAGAGCTTGATCCCCGAGTCAGTGGCGTTCCCTCAACCAAGGGCGCTCTTTGAAAAAAGTCGTAGTTTTCGATTACGGAAGCGGCAATGTTCACTCGGCCTGTCGTGCATTGGAAGCGGCCGGGTCACTGGTTGAACTAACCTCTGACCGGCGAACAGCACTGGAGGCAGACGGGCTCCTGATCCCGGGGGTTGGTGCTTTCTCGGCAGTGATGCAAAAGCTCAATGCCAGTGGTGTCGATTCGCTCCTGGATGCGCGCCTTACTGCAAGCCGACCGGTTCTAGGGATCTGTGTCGGGATGCAAGTTTTGTTCGAAAAAGGGCTCGAGCACGGCATCGAGACAGAGGGGTTTGGGCAGTGGCCGGGGGTTGTCGAAATGCTGCAAGCGCCGACGTTGCCCCATATCGGTTGGTCAAAAGTCGACCCCGATGCAGGAAGCAAGCTGTTTTCTGGAGTCGAGGACGAAAGGTTCTACTTCGTTCATTCATACGCGGCAAGGTCGTGGATCATGGATGTTGAGCCCCCGTTTATCGAGCCGAAACTGACCTGGTCTGAGCACTCGGAGCGTTTTTTGGCGGCGGTTGAAAACGGGCCACTCAGTGCCACCCAATTTCATCCAGAAAAGTCTGGTGAGGCTGGGATACGACTACTTCGAAACTGGATCCAGACGCTTTAGGAGAGCTTGATGAAACTCGAATTGCTACCAGCTGTCGATGTCGCTTCCGGCAAGGCAGTGAGGCTTACTCAGGGTGAGGCGGGCAGTGAGGAAGACTTTGGGCATCCACTGGCTGCGGCGCAGGATTGGATCAGCGCTGGAGCGGAGTGGATCCATCTGGTCGATCTCGATGCAGCATTCGGTCGTGGCGAGAACCGAGCTGTGATTCGAGAGGTTGTTGAAGCCGGCGGAACTACAAAAATCGAGCTATCAGGAGGCATTCGAGATGACGCTTCCTTGGAAGCGGCTTTGGAGCTGGGAGCCTCTCGGGTGAACCTCGGGACCGCCGCATTGGAAAATCCAGACTGGACTGCCAGGGTCATCGCAGCTTACGGAGATCAAATCGCTGTTGGTCTCGATGTCCGCGGCACAACCCTGGCAGCTCGAGGCTGGACTCAAGAGGGTGGGGACTTGTTTGAGGTGCTGGCGCGACTCGAAGATGCAGGTTGTGCTCGCTATGTCGTTACCGATGTGACCAAAGACGGCACTTTGCGTGGGCCAAACTTAGAGCTTCTTAAGTCAGTGATGGAAAAAACTAAGAAACCAGTTGTCGCATCCGGCGGTATTTCGTCCCTGGAAGACATCGCAAATCTGAGAGCACTAGTTCCGCTGGGTCTCGAGGGAGCAATTCTGGGTAAATCTCTCTACGCCGGTCGTTTCACTCTCCAGCAAGCTTTGGAAATCGCAAACTAACCGATGTCTCACGACCGTTATCACGATTCAGCCGGTGTTCCATGGGAGGGGCGGGAGTTCAGTGTCAATCCTTACTCAGACGACGATGGTTCTGCCGACCTGGAGCTGACGACTGCGCTAACGGGCGAGATAAAGCTGCCTGCCGTAATTGAAGCGCTGCGCGGTAAGCGGCTACTTGTACCGCTGCTTGCTGAACTGGGTGATTCCGAGCTAGGACCACACGGGCAACTCGTTGATAAGAGCGCCGATTTGAGCATCGTCGCGGTCTCAACTCCGGATGGAAAATCCGCAATCCCCGCGTTCTCCTCAGTTGCGCAAATGCAAGCCTGGCGAAGTGATGCCAGGCCAGTGCCGGTCGGGGTGGAGAAGCTGGCTGTGGCGGCGGTGGCTGAGGGTCATGAGCGAGTAATTCTGGACCCGGCAACTGTCGCGGTGGGCCTTCGAAGGCCGGCGCTCGCGGCTTTGGCTCAAGGTTTGCCTTGGTCGAGCCCGAGTGAGAACCTGGAACTTCGAACGCTGGTAGAAAAAGCTCTATCAGGCAGATTGGAAGTTGTTGCCTTCAATCTTTTGGATGGCGATCCAACCGGAAGATTGACTTCGCCTGAGCTTGCAATCATCCTCAAACTCGAACCTGGGTTGAGTATCCAGCAGGTGCAGCAGATGATGGCTGATTTTGGGACTGCACTTCAGACTCCAAGGTTTTTGGAGTTGGTTGATTCAGTTTCAGTGAAGCTAGTTAGCTAACTGGCCCAGTGTATTTTTCACCAGGTCCCTTGCCTGGTTCATCTTGAATGGTCGAGGCCTCGCGGAAGGCCAGCTGCAGGGAGCGCAAGCCATCTCTCAGCGGCCTCGCATGATGATCTCCAATCTCTGGAGCCGCTGCTGTGATTAGACCTGCCAGTGCGTTGATTAGCTTGCGAGCCTCATCCAGATCAGCTTTTTGGTCTTCGGCCAGTCCACACTGCACCGCAGCGGCGCTCATCAGGTGAACGGCGGCGGTGGTGATGATTTCTACTGCCGGTACCTCGGCGATGTCTCTGGCTAACTCGTCCAAAATTCCTCTTTCAAAAAAGGTTCACAGTCTGCTAGGCTACCTCAGGCTCTGGGCGTTAGCTCAGTCGGAAGTGGATTGCGATCCCACCTGCCAACCGCCTCTAAAGGTTGTTCGGGTTTGAGCGTTGATTTGTTTCTGCACGTTTATCGTGA
>JBEENY010000043.1:0-12477 GCA_041191905.1 Actinomycetota bacterium | reverse complement strand
GGTCCGCCATCCTGAGTGATGAATCCAAAACCCTTTTCAGAGTTGAACCACTTTACGGTTCCTTGTGCCATGTACTGCTCCTGATGCTAGTTACGCACCCGCGTAACTCACGAATGCATCGGGCTGAGATAGTCCAACTCGACTCTCCAAACTTTACGCTGTACTCAGGGAAATACAAGGCTTATTTATTTGGCATGGAATTAGTTACTAAACGGTTATAAATTCCAAAAGGAGCGCATGAATTGAAGTACGAAGTCTATAAAACTGACGAGCAGTGGAAGTCAGAGCTATCTGAGTTCGAATACCACGTGCTGAGAATGGCCGGAACTGAGCGCGCTTACACCGGGGAATTGCTCGATGAGCACCGCCCCGGAAGCTACCACTGCCGCGGCTGCGATGCGTTTTTGTTTGAAGCTGACACTAAGTTTGACTCCCACTGTGGCTGGCCCAGCTTCTACAAACCTCAGGATAACGATGCAATTGAGTACATCGAGGATCGCTCACACGGCATGATCCGCACTGAGGTGCGCTGCTCAAAGTGCGGTTCCCACCTTGGACACGTATTCGATGATGCCCCTCAGACTCCGACCGGGGACCGTTACTGCATCAACTCGGTGAGCATTACTTTCAAGCCGAAGCAGTAATCTAGGCCCGAGGTAAGTCTTGGGCACACTGATAAACATCTTCGCCATCCTGGGTGGCGCTGCAATTGGCGTACTGCTAGGGAACAGACTTCCGGAGCGAATGTCTCGCACATTAACCGACGCAATGGGTTTAGTCGTTCTGGTAATCGGTGCGTTGAATCTAATCGCGCTTCAGGATTCTGAATTTGTTTCTGCTGTCACTTCGGCCGGAACGTTACTAGTCGTTCTCGGAGCTTTACTGCTTGGTGGGATCACGGGATCTTTGCTTCGAATCGAACATCGGTTAGAGCAATTCGGCGGTTGGTTGCAGACAAAGTCCAGTGGCACGGGAGATCGGCAGAAGTTTATTGAGGGTTTCGTCAACTCCTCACTACTTTTCACCATCGGACCCATGGCTGTTTTGGGTGCCCTGCAAGACGGTTTGGGACAGGGGTTTGACATCCTCGCTTTGAAGTCAACCCTGGACGGCTTTACCGCAATCGCATTTGCTGCAGCTCTAGGCTGGGGGGTTGCATTCAGCGCCCTTCCGGTGGGCCTGTGGCAGGGACTCCTCACAGTAGTTGCCATCGGCGCAGGTTCGCTCATGCCAGACAGCGTGGTGGCATCGATAACGGCGACCGGCGGAATCTTGCTCCTAGGCACCGGCCTGCGGCTACTTCAAATTCGTATGGTCAGCGTTGCCGACCTACTACCAGCGCTTATCTTTGCTCCGCTAATTACTCTTACGGTTGACGCTCTGCTTTAGGCCTGGCCGCTTAGCTTGTCGACATCACCGAGGATTTCATCAAACTCTTTTGCAGTCAGCAGACCTAGCTCAATGGCCGCAGTCTTGACAGTGGTGGATCGCTCCTGAGCATGCTTAGCGATCGCCGTAGCGTTTTCGTAGCCAACTGTTGGTGCGAGCGCGGTGACCAATCCGATTGAGTTTTCAACCGTCGATCTGAGGTATTCCTCGTTGGCGGTGATGTCGGTGATGCAGTAGTCAGCGAGAACTCGACAGCCTTTTCTGAGATAGGTGATGCTCATCATCAAAGACCTGGCGATAATCGGTTCGAATGCATTCAGCTGCAGCTGGCCGCTCTCCGCTGCCATAGTCACAGTCAAGTCATTACCAATCACGGTGAAGGCGATCTGGTTTACAACTTCAGGAATAACCGGGTTTACCTTGCCAGGCATGATCGATGAGCCGGCCTGTCTCGCCGGCAGATTGATCTCCCCTAGCCCTGCCCGCGGTCCGGATGAAAGAAGTCGAAGGTCGCTTGAGATCTTCGAGATCTTGGTTGCGAATCGCTTGAGCACCGAAGAGGTTGAGACAAAGACTCCGGTGTCGCTGGTTGCCTCAATTAGGTTCTCAGCGAGAATGAATTCGTGCTCGCAGAGTCTAGATAGCTCCTGAACTACGAGCTGCGGATATCCATCCGGGGTATTGATCTTTGTTCCAATGGCGGTGCCACCGAGGTTGATTTCACTCAGTAGCGGGATTATCTCCCGAAGCCTGCCCTCATCTTCTGAAAGCGTCTGGCTCCAGGCGGAGAACTCCTGCCCCAGGGTCATAGGAACGGCATCTTGCAACTGAGTGCGCCCCATTTTGATGACCTTGGAGAACTCAAGTGCTTTCTTCGTTATCTCCTCGCGCAGGTGAGCAATTTCTTTCAGTAGTGCCAAGATCTCAATGATCAGGGCAATCTTGACCGCGGTCGGGTAAACGTCATTGGTGGACTGAGATGCGTTTACATGGTTGAGCGGGTGGATCTTCTCGTAGTCACCTCTGGCAAAGCCAGCTATCTCGAGTGCTCGATTGGCAATCACCTCGTTGGCATTCATATTGGTAGAGGTTCCAGCCCCGCCCTGAATCGCGTCAACTACGAACTCTGAATCGAGCATGCCATCTCGAACGTCGATACAGGCCTTGATGATGATTGGGGCGATCTCTGGTTCCAGAGCGCCTAACTTGAGATTCGCCACCGCGGCTGCCTCTTTGATAAAGCCAAACGCCCTAACAAAGGATCGATAGTGCCCTACGGGCACACCGCTAATTGGGAAATTTTCGATAGCCCTCAGGGTATGAATACCCCAGTAGGCGGAATTTGGAACTTCGCGTTCTCCGAGCAGGTCATGCTCAAGCCTCATTGCTTGCACGTACTTCAGCCTATTCGATGAAATCACCAGCAATGCTCAGTCAAGGTGCCTAGACTGCATAAATGAGCACACTGAGCACCAATCAATCCACAACTTTGTTCCACCAGGTATTGGTGCAGGTAAGGGACGCCGGCCTTTTACTCAAAAAGCCAAGCTTCTACATCATTCGACTTATTGTCATTAGCGCCATCGCTTTGGGAATCTGGACGCTGACCGGCGCGACCGCGATTGCATTCACGGAATCACAGCTGTGGATCATCGCCGGGTTTGCCCTCGCAGGACTGCTCGGAATCCTTAGTGCTCAGTACGGATTTATCGCCCATGAGGCAGCCCACCGTCAGATCTTTCAAAACAACAAAGCCAACGACTGGCTGGGATTGATACTTGCCAACCTATTCGCTGGCCTGAGCTACGGCTTTTGGCTGCGTAAGCACAACAAGCACCACCAAAGGCCAAACCAAATTGGTGAGGATCCAGACATCGCAATTCGAGTGCTGAGTTTTACCACCGAGTCCAAAGAGTCCAAAAAGGGCATCGAGCGCTGGTTCGCAGATCGTCAGGGCTACCTATTCCCATTCCTACTGCTGTTCACCGGCTTCGACCTGCTGCTTGATTCGTTTGCCGGCCTGCGCCGCAAAGATAGAAAGTTGAGCGTCAGAGTTTTGGAATTCAGCCTGATGATGATTCGCCAGAACCTACCGCTGGTGATCCTTGGTTTGATGTTTGGCTGGCTTTGGGGTATCGCACTGTGGTTTTTCATGATGATGACCTTTGGCTTTTTCATGGGGGCTGCCTTCGCCCCTAACCACAAGGGAATGCCGCTGGTTGCCAAAGATTCCAAGCTCGACTTCTTCTCCAGACAGGTCCTCACCTCGCGAAACATTCGTGGCAGCTGGCTCAAGGACAACCTGATGGGCGGGTTGAACTACCAGGTCGAACACCACTTGTTCCCATCAATGGCAAGGCCATACCTCAAAAAAGCACACACGATTGTGAGTGAGTTCTGCCGCCAGAATGACATCACCATGGTCGAGATGGGGCTCGCGAAGAGTTACATCGTGATCATGAAGCATCTGAACAAAGTGGGTTTGAGCAACAACTCAGACCCGTTCGTTTGCCCGATGGTTGCGGAACTGAGACCCAGAAACTAAATCATTGCGGCGAGGATTGCACCCATTGCCGCCAGTGAAACGATGTCTTGACCGACCTCTAGCACCCAAACCTTGAGGCTGAAGCCGCCAAAAAGCTTGTGACCAAGCACGGTCGCTGCGGCAAAACCAACCCCCATTAGTGCACCGGTGGCCAGACCACCAAACCAGTCCAAGTCGCCATTGGCGGCTTGAGCAAGGTTGATGACTACCTGCAGCACCGCTGCCTGCACGAATGCACCAACAAAGGTCAACCCGAAGACCACACCCATGTTTGCGGTGCCCGGCTGCTGCTCTGGAGTTCGGCCCATGAACTTCCACCAGATTGGGAAGAAGGTCTTAGGTCCGAACCAAACCGCTCCGATTACGATGCCGGCCAAAGCGGCGACTGCCCAAGCTAGAAAATTGAACTCCATGGCTATCTCCAGTTCTATGCCACGAGAGCCGACCACGGGACTCGAACCCGTAACCCCCGCATTACAAGTGCGGTGCGCTACCAATTGCGCCAGGTCGGCAACCCGACAAGTTTAGGTGTTCAGCGCCATAGTTCCCAAGTCTTATCCTTGGAGTGTGAGACGATTCCTACCCAAGAAGCAGACTCTGATTAAATATGCGGTCATATCGGTGTTGTTGGGGATCGGGTTTTATTTCTACACAGACGATCACGATGCGCCAACCCTACGTGGGTTTCATTTCGAGCAGCGCGGTGGCTTCGAGCGCGAATACGAATTCGGGGGAAACCTTACCGATGCTCGAGGGGTATCTGACGCCACTTTCGAATGTGTAACCGATGAAGAGACCAAGTTGGTGATTGTGGTGACAATGTCGGGCAATGACAGAAACAAGACCAGCTTTGGCATTCTGTCTCGCTCACCAAACTGGGCTGGCTCTTGGAAAGGCACCAGCTACGACCTGGACTTCACCGGCAGAGCGGTCTTCCCAAACTCCAAGCAAGACATAGCCTGCAGCTGGCGGGCCAACCTGAGGGACAACCTTGGAAATACCGTCACGCTCACCGAGCTGGCGGAAACAAAAATCCGGATCGGCTAGCCGATCCGGACCTAAGTTGAGGCTTTTGTTATTCGGCCATCGAGGATGACACGAACTGGGCAAAGCGCTCAGGAGACAACAACTCGTCGCCGGTGTTCCAGGTGTACTGCTTGCCATTTACCAAGATCGTTGGGGTGCCGGATACAGTCACGCCATCTTGGGGGTTAGACAGAACGAACTGGGTGTGCTGTTCAACAAAGTCGCCGAAACTCTTGTTTTGGATGCAACCCTTAACCTCCTCGGTGCCGGCTCCTGCTCGGGAAGCCGCATCAAACAGCTGGTTGTCGCTAGCACCCTCAGTGCCCTCGCTTGGCTGGTTCTGCATCAGAATCTGGTGGAAGTCGAAGTAGGAATCTGGCTGGAAGTTGGCAACACAGAAGGCTGCGTTGGCAGCGCGAGATGAGTACTCATTCAGGGAAGCTCGGTCTAGGAAGCTAAGTGGTCTGAACTCAACCGTGGCGGCTCCGGTATCAACCCAGGAGCGCAACTGAGCCTCATTCGGCAGGTCAAAGGCCTGGCAAATTGGGCACTGGTAGTCGACGTAGAGCACAATCTCTGGTGTCTTCTCGGTGCTGTCAGGGGTAGGAGTGTTGGTCGAGGTGAAAGCCTGAAGACCGACACCGACCTTGAGGCCACCAAACTCAGTTAGGTTTGCTGGCTTCTCGTCTACAACCGGGGCCTCTGCGCGATTCGCAGCTTCGAAAGCGATGACTGCTCCTACGCCACCAACGATTGCGAGCGCCGCACCCACCACGGAAAGCTGAAGTACAAGCTTGTTGCGCTTTTCCTTCTTGGAGTTTTGCTCTCTCAGCTCACGTGCCTTTTGACGGGCCTGCTCACGCTGCTCAGAACGAGTTAGCTTCGGGTTGGTCATGACTGGCTTCCTGACTGTTTGGTATCGGCTTTATTACAAGCCACTGAAATTCTAAACGCGGTGACATACTTATAAAGTTCGCCAACGGCAAACACCCATCACTATGGATCGTCCGGCACGTACCTGCCGGTGAAGGAGTAATCATGGCATCAGTGTCATTTCGTAATGCAACCCGCCTGTACCCAGGTGGAGCAAAGCCAGCAGTAGACAAGCTAAACCTAGAAATCGCCGATGGTGAGTTCCTGGTGTTGGTTGGACCTTCTGGTTGTGGAAAGTCCACCTCCCTGCGCATGCTCGCAGGTCTTGAAGAGGTAAACGAGGGTGGCATCTTCATCGGTGATCGCGAGGTAACCGACATCCCACCAAAGGACCGCGACATCGCGATGGTTTTCCAGAACTACGCGCTCTACCCACACATGACCGTTGCCGAGAACATGGGATTCGCCCTAAAGATTGCTGGCGTGAGCAAGGAAGAGCGCGCAGAGCGCGTTCTCGAGGCTGCAAAGCTACTTGACCTCGAACCATACCTAAACCGCAAGCCAAAGGCTCTATCTGGTGGTCAGCGCCAGCGTGTAGCTATGGGTCGCGCGATTGTTCGTAAGCCACAGGTGTTCCTCATGGACGAGCCACTTTCGAACCTTGACGCCAAGCTTCGCGTTCAGACTCGTACTCAGATTGCATCACTGCAGCGTCGCCTAGGCGTAACCACCGTCTACGTGACCCACGACCAGGTTGAGGCTATGACCATGGGTGACCGTGTAGCTGTGCTAAAGGATGGCATCCTGCAGCAGGTTGACACCCCTCGCAACCTTTACGACCGTCCAGGCAACGTCTTCGTCGCAGGCTTCATCGGTTCACCAGCTATGAACCTGATTCAGCTGCCAATCGTTGAGGGTGGTGTGCAGTTCGGTGACGCAGTGCTTCCAATCAGCCGCGAGATTCTTTCTAAGGCATCTGGTTCACGAGTAACCGTAGGTATTCGCCCAGAGAAGCTAACCGTTGCAGAGCACGGTCTAGTTGTTGACGTTGATGTAGTTGAGGAGCTTGGCTCCGACGGTTACCTATACGGTCGTGCACAGCTAGATGGCACCGAGCACAACATTGTGGTTCGCGTTGACGCAATCAGCCACCCACGCGCTGGCGAGAGAATCCACCTGCAGGCAGACGCCTCAGCAGTTCACGTCTTCGACGCCGAGAGCGGCCTAAGACTGAACTAGTGCCCTCTCAACTAAGCATCACAGCTGCCACGGCAGAACCAGCACTACTGGATCTGCCGTGGCATTTGCCTTTGGAAGACTGGCCCAAGGAAAACATTGCCGCCCTGCCTAAGGGTCTATCGCGTCACACAGTTAGGTTTGCGCACCTCGAAGATCACGTCATTGCGATCAAAGAAACGCTCTTTGACTTGGCAAAGCGTGAATACGACATGCTTCGCAGACTCGAGAAGCTCGATGTTCCTTGCGTTGAACCGTTTGCGATTATCAATAACCGCAGGGACCTCGATGGCAATGAGCTACCCGCGGTCTTGATAACTAGGCACCTCAAGTTCTCACTCCCCTACCGGGCTATGTGGTCTCAAGGTCTGCGAGAAGCCACAGCCAAACGACTCGTTGACGCACTTGCGCTGCTTTTGGTCCGCTTGCATCTGATCGGTTTTTTCTGGGGCGACGTGTCGCTTTCAAACACCCTTTTCAGACGCGATGCTGGGCGTTTTGCTGCCTACCTGGTAGATGCTGAAACCGGTCAGCTCTATGACTCACGACTCTCTAATGGCCAGCGCGAGAATGACCTTGAGATTGCACGAGTAAACATCGCAGGTGAGCTGATGGACCTCCTTGCATCGGGTAAGGCTGTTGATATTGACCCCACTGCAGTTAGCCAGCGCATCGTAGATAAATACCGTGAGCTTTGGTTGGAGCTAACTGCCACAGAGACGTTTGCCACCTCTGAGCGGTGGAGAATTGCCAAAAGAGTAAAGCGACTAAATGAGCTTGGCTTCGACATCGAAGAGCTATCTATGGTTCAGGAAGCTGACGGCAAGACCGTCAGGATTCAGCCCAAGGTAGTTGATGCCGGTCACCACGCAAGACGCCTACTTCTGCTAACAGGCTTAGATGTTGAGGAAAACCAGGCTCGAAGGCTGCTAAACGATATCGATGAGTATCGCCTTTCACACTCAAGACCTGGAGCCGATGAGGAAGTGATGGCCCACGAGTGGCTCAGCGAGGTTTACGAGCCTGTCATCACATCAATACCGCAGCACCTAACGGGCAAGCTTGAGCCTGCTGAGATATTCCACGAGGTGCTGGAGCACCGCTGGTACATGTCGGAGCGCTTGGGCAAAGATGTGCCGATGTTGGATGCGGTTCGCTCCTATGTCGCTGAAGTACTCAGTGTTCGTCGGGACGAGGAAGCGCTAATTGGACCGACAACTGAGTTGATCACATTGAGCGAGCCAGTGCCCTCCGGAACCATCGTGGTGGATGACGATGAAGAGGGAGACTGGCGCGACAAGGTCTAGGAACGCGCCATCGCAATCTGATAAAGCGCAACACTGGCCGCAATGCCAGCGTTTAGTGACTCGGTTGCCGACGAAATTGGGATTGAGACAACCTGGTCGCAGTTTTCCTGGACCAGTCGCGAAAGCCCTTTGCCCTCGGAGCCAACGATAACCAGAAGTGGTCTGTCTGAGAGCTGAAGCTCTGGGAGGCTAACGTCACCATCGCCATCGAGACCTATGACAAAGAGTCCCTTTTGCTTGTACTCCTTGATTGCCTGGTTCAGATTCGAAGCCAGTGCCACTGGAATTCGAGCCGCTGCTCCAGCACTGGTCTTCCAGGCTGAGGCCGTGACGCCAACGCTTCTGCGCTGTGGCAGGATGACACCGTGAGCGCCAAATGCCGCAACCGAGCGAATTATGGCACCGAGATTTCTTGGGTCTGTGATGCCATCAAGGGCAACTAGCAGCGGTGGCTGACCGGATGCCTTTGCCCTGTCCAGCAACTCCATCGGGTGCTTATAGCTGTAGGGAGGAACCTGAAGCGCGATGCCCTGGTGTACCGAGTCGCCACCGGTCATTCGATCTATCTCCGGTCTGGTGACTTCGTTGATTGGGATATTGCGGTGGTTCGCGATTGCGATTGCCTCTTTTACGCGATCATCAATTTCGATGCGCTGCGCGATAAACAGTGCAGTTGCAGGGACCTTAGTCTTGAGAGCTTCTACGACCGAGTTTCTACCGGATAGCACCTCGCCAGAAATTGCCCTCTGACCCATGCCCGAGCGTCCAGCCACAAACTCACCTTTACGAACTGGCTTGGCGGTCTTGGTCGCTTTCGCGCCAGCCTTGAGGGCGGCCTGCTTTGCTTTGTGGGCTTTGTGATAAGGACGATCTTCGGCCTTGGGTGTTGGACCCCTACCCTCTAGGGCCTGCTTACCGTGGCCACCGGTTCCCTTTGTAGCGCCCTTTTTGCCCTTAGCGGCGCCGGGTCTACCCAATTTAGCCATCAGTCAATCTCCAGTGTGTTGAGTCGGAAGTGTCGAACAGTTCGATGCCACTTGCAGTTAGCTGATCTCTGATTTGATCGGCTCTGGCGTAATCCTTGTTCAGTCGAGCCTGATTACGTTCTTGAATCAAGCCATGCATAAGCGTATCCAATGCTCGATGCTCTCCAGATTGTTCAGTGCTCCACTGACTTGGGCTCAGCCCCAAAACAGCAAGCATGGCATTGAGCTGATTGCGCTTTTCGTGAGCCTCGCGAATTCGCTCGGCATCCAAGTCAGCGTTTCCAGCGCGAGCAATCTCATGCATTACAGCGAGCGCCGCTGGAATGTTTAGATCGTCATCCAACTCGGTAACAAATTCCGTTGGCAAAGCGGCTAATTCAAGCTTGGCAAACCTAGTGTTAGCGAGCTCTCGTTCGGCACGCTCCAGAAATCCATGAAGACGATCGAGTGCGGTCTGTGCTTCTTGCAGCACAGTTGGCTGATAGTCAAGCACCGAGCGGTAGTGAGCGCTAAGTAGGTAGTAGCGCACTGCACTCGCCGAGGCAAGCGCAAACAGATCTTGTGAGGTAACCGAGTTCCCCAAAGATTTCGACATCTTCTGGCCTGCGATCGTGATCAGGCCATTGTGAATCCAGTAGTTGGCGAACTGGTGCCCAGCAGCTTGAGATTGCGCGAGCTCATTCTCATGATGAGGGAATCGAAGGTCTAGTCCTCCGCCGTGAATATCAAAGTGCTCACCCAAATACCTCGTTGCCATCGCAGAGCACTCGATGTGCCAACCAGGACGACCAAAGCCCCAAGGAGTGTTCCAACCCGCGGACTTAGGCTCCCCCGGCTTTAGTGACTTCCAAAGCGCAAAGTCTTCGGCACGTTTCTTATCCGAACTGGCCTCCTCAGACGCCATTTGATCGATGCCCTGATTGGTGAGCTCACCGTACTGACTCCACGACTCGGTGTCGAAGTAGACGTTCGCAGATCCATCTAGCGCCTGGTAGGCATGACCGCGTTCGACCAAGGTTTGAATAAGTTCAATCATCTGCGGAATGTGGCCGGTTGCTCTCGGCTCATAGGCAGGAGCTTGAATCCCCAGTCTCTGATAGTCGGCATTGAAGGCGCGCTCATTCTCCAGCGCCAAGGCCCACCAGTTTTTGCCAGATTCTTGAGCCTTTTCCAAAACCTTGTCATCGATGTCTGTGACGTTTCGAACTAGTGTCACGGTAAAGCCGCGATGCTCCATCCAACGAACCAGTTGGTCGTAAACCAGGGCCGAGCGAAGGTGGCCAATGTGGGGGGCGGACTGAACCGTTGGACCACAAACATAAATCGATACCTCGTTGGCCTTAATCGGCGCAAAATCCCGAATCTCTCCGGCTTTGGTATCAAACAGCTTCATGGGCTAAAGCCTAACCACGCTCGCCCAATAGCGCGGTTGCCACCGCGGCAACACCACGGCTGTCTGCCAAGAAGCCAAGCCCGTCTGTGGTGGTTGCAGCAACCGAAACTGGCGCTCCAATCAAACTGCTTAGGTGTCTTTCAAGCTCTTGTCGTCGAGGACCAATCTTTGGTTTATCTGCGATTACCTGAACTGAAACATTTGTAACGGAAAAGTTTTCTGCGGCGAGCATCGCGAGGGTTTCTGAGATAAACACCTCACCCGCTGCACCTGCAAACTCGGGTCTATCAACCCCAAAGTTGCTTCCGATATCTCCTAGCCCTGCGGCGCTGAGCAACGCATCCACGATTGCGTGAGCAACGCTGTCACCATCGGAGTGACCCTCCAGCTTGGGAAGCTCAGGCCAGGTTAGACACCCCAGAACCAGCTCTCCCGAGGATGAAAAACGATGGGCATCGGTTCCGATTCCAGTTCGAATTGAGGCTGTGCCAACTCGATTTAGGTCAGCAGCCGTGGTTACCTTGAATGCCTCTGCAGCACCGGGCACCACGAAGGTCTTGTGCCCGACTGATTCCATTAGTCCAGCCTCGTCGGTGAAATCTGAACTTGAGGTTTGCAATGCACCTCTGAGCTCTTCGACCCTGAATCCCTGAGGGGTTTGAACCGCGGCAAGTTTTGAACGATCAAGGGTTTTTTCCACCAGCTGACCATCGAGCAACTTGATGGTGTCCGCGACAGCCAGACCAGGAACGACGGAGATCTGGGAGTCAAGGGCCTGCTCAACAGTTTGGAATAGTTCTGCAGGAGCAAAACAGCGTGCAGCATCATGCACCAACACCGTTTTGGATTCCACAAGTGCAAGCCCATTCGCTACCGACCGCTGCCTTGTGTCACCTCCGGCAACTAGTTTGTGGTTTAGTCCGTATGCGGCGACCAGGGCCTGAAATTGTGATTCAAAACCTGCCGGCACAGTCACAACCAGCTGCGGCGGATTGAGTTTGCTGATTTGATCAAGGGCATGCTCAAGGATCGTTTTGCCCTGAATTTGAACCAGGGCTTTAGGAATACCAAGGCCTAGTCGCTCGCCTTTACCGGCAGCTACCAGAACAATGGCAGATTTCACGACTAGGAGGCCAAGACCTTGTCAAGCTCGGCGGATGCCTTCTCCTCGTCGACCTTGCGAGCCAGTGCCAGCTCTGAGATTAAGATCTGACGCGCCTTGGCAAGCATGCGCTTTTCTCCAGCGGAGAGCCCGCGATCTTGGTCTCGTCTCCAGAGGTCACGAACAACTTCTGAAACCTTCACGACATCGCCACTGGCAAGCTTCTCGAGGTTTGCCTTGTAGCGACGAGACCAGTTGGTTGGCTCTTCAACAAACTCGGCACGCAGCACATCAAAAACCTGCTGCACTCCCTTTTTGTCGATCACGTCTCTTACGCCGACCTCGGTGACGCTGTCCTGAGGAACCTGAATGATCAGCTCTTGGCTTGGACGATCAGGAGCTTCAGTGCTGGACTCCAACTTCGATCCCTGGACCACAACTCTCAGGGTTAGATACTTTTTGGTCTCGCCACGAATGGTCTTTTCGGAGACTTCGATGATTTCTGCGGCTCCGTGGTGTGGATAAACAACGGTCTCGCCAACTTCGTACTTCATAAACTTCTTTCGGCTCCAAAAGCCCGATTTTACCACAGGAAAGCCAGTTCTCCTAGGTTAGAATTG
>JBEENY010000042.1:0-12989 GCA_041191905.1 Actinomycetota bacterium | reverse complement strand
AATTTTGGGATTGTTGGGGACAGGCCCCACGCAACCCCCCAAGTTTAGGAGAGGGGCACCCGCAAAAGCAAGTCCCGATTAGAAAAAATCAACTGGACACGCCACATTCAGCACAAGTTCCAAACAACTCGATGCTGTGTGAAACCGAGCTGAAGCCGTGGCTGGCTGCCAGCTGCTCCGTGGCAGCCTCAAATCCGGATAGCTCGAACTCCACGGTCTTGCCGCAACTGAGGCAAATCAGGTGGTGGTGGTGGTCAGTTCCGCAGATCCGGTAGCGGGTTTCACCATCCGAACCAGTGAGTGCATCAGCCTCATTTGCCTCAACCAGGTCAGTAAGTGCGCGATACACGGTGGTTAGACCTAGTTTGTTGCCGCTTAGGACCAGATTTGCATGCAGTTGCTGGGCGGAAACAAAGCCGGGGGACTGGCTCAGCGCCTCTCGAACAGCGACCTTTTGCCAGGTATTGCGCTTTTGGGTCATGAACGAACCTCCAAACGGGATTTGGCGAAAGCAACCAGGCGGGCAATCAGATAGATCAAGAAAGAGATAGTGGTCACATATGGGCTAATTGGCAAGGTGCCGCCCAGGGCCAGCAAGGTGCCGCCAATCATTGCAATCAAAGCGAATAGCACGCTAAGTATTGGCACCCAAAGCTGAGAGCTCGAGAGTCTCAATGCCGCAGCGGCAGGGGTGACGAGCAGTGCCAGCACAAGCAGTGCACCGACAATCTGAACCGCAGCAGCAACCGATAGGCCAAGCAGCAGCACAAAAACAACGCCTAGAGCTTTGGTCGGAACCCCTCTCGCCGACGCAACCTCTGGATCCAATGATGAGAAGCTCAGCGGTCTCCAAATCAACAGCATCGCCACCAGCACGATCGCCGTAATGACGGCCATAGAGGCCAGTTTGGGGTCGTCAACCGCCACAATCTGACCGGTGAGTAGGCCGAACTTGTTCGCTGCGCGACCGGGATAGAGGGACAGTGCCAAGATTCCCAAACCCAGGCCAAAAGGCATCAGCACAGCAACAATCGAATTTCGATCCTTGGCACGCTCACCGAGGAAGGCGATTATCGCGGCCGCAATGATTGAGCCAAACACCGAGCCCAGCACCACATCAAGCCCGATAAGCAAGAAGATGGCGGCTCCCGCAAAAGAGAGCTCCGCGATGCCGTGAACTGCGAAAGAGAGCTCGCGGGTCATTACAAAAACACCAACCAGGCCACCAATAAGAGCCAGCAGCGCCCCTGCAAGCAGCGAGTTTGTGACCAGTGGCAAGAGCTTCTCGTAATCGGTGAAGTTAAAGACTTGTGACCAGTCCATTAGACCCACTCCTCGTCCTCATGGTGGTCGTGGTCGTGGGCGCCCAGCACCACAATGCGACCCTGGTTTCGAACCACATCAATCTCGGCACCGTAGAGCTCAGAGAGCACCTCGGAGCGAAGCACCTCGTCCGGGGTGCCGATTGAATACTTACCCTGCGCCAGATAGAGCACGCGATCGACGTAATCCATGACGGGGTTTACGTCGTGGGTGACGAATAAAACAGAGGTGCCCTCTTGTCTGCGCTCGGCAATCAGTGAGCTCACTACCTGTTGGTGATGCAAATCCAGAGCACTCAATGGCTCATCAGCCAGAATCAACTTGGGGTGAGAGATAAGAGCCTGCGCCACTCTGACACGTTGCATCTCCCCGCCTGATAGCGAGCCAATCGGCTTCTGTGCCAGGTCTTCAGCATCAACAGACTTCAGGGCTTCGAGAGCCAATTTGCGCTTGGAAAGTGAGGGAAATGGCACTCCATAGCTGTGGCCATCAAGCCCGAACCTAACGGTATCGATAACTCTCAGCGGCAGCCCAGAATCCACGGCTCGGTGCTGGGGAACGTAACCGATTTTGGTGTTGCCATTCGCAACGGGCTTTCCATCGAAGCTGATCTGACCCGAGCTCAAGCGCTGTTGACCCAGGATTGACTTGAGCAGCATTGACTTTCCAGAGCCGTTTGCTCCGATTACCGCGATGAACTCTCCGGGGTGGATGTCAAAGTTCAGGTTGGACCAAATCGCCCGCTCACCTAGGGTGAGCGAGGCGTTTTGGACCTTTAGAACATCAAACAACTAGTAGACAGCCTCTTGGAGTTGATCAACCACGTGGTTGAGCCAGTCGAGATAGTCGGTATTGGCGAGTGCGTTTGCAGATGGAGTCTCGGCAACCGAAACCACTGGCCTACCGCCCGCCTGGGCTGCGGCCTTCAGGCGATCCGAAGTTGCGTCCTGAGTGCCGATGTTCACCACCAAGATGGCTGCAACCTTGTTCTTGAGTAGCTTCTCGGCCTCGTTCAGCGCTGCAACTGGGACATCGCGTTCTTCTTCGATTGCATCAGCCAAGGCTTCTGGCGTTAGGTTCTGGAAGCCGGCGTCCTCAAGAAGCAAGTTCGCTACACCCTCAGAAGCAACAAAACCTGCTCCCAGGGCTCGCTCCCGCAGCGCCTCAACGCGAAGTTCGATGTTGGCAAGCTCCGAAAGGAAGAACTCGAGATTCTTTGTGACGTCAGCATTTGCCTCAGGGCGTAGCTCAATGATTGAGGCCGCGATTTCCTCGGCTGCGTGCTCGGTCTTTGCCAGATCAAACCAGATGTGCTCATTGGCGTGGTCGTGAGCGTCCTCGGCGTGAGTTTCTTCGGCATGTGAATCTTCCGCGTGTGCGTCACCACCGTGAATGTGCTCACCCTCAACAAGCTTTAGAAAAACTCCCTGGTTCTTCGAAGCTTCAAACAACTGGGTCATGAAGTCGTCATAGCCACCGCCGTTCGCGATTACCAGCTCAGCTTCCTCAATAACTAGCTGATCGCGAGCGGAAGCCTGGTAGGAGTGCGGGTCCTGGTTTCCAGGAACAATCGTGGTCACCTCAACCCAGTCACCGCCAACAATGCTGGTCACACTGGCCCAGACTTCGGTAGATGTGGCAACTGAAACCTTGCCGGTCTCGCCTTCGCGGGTGAGAGTTGGGGTGGCCGAGCTTGAAGGCTGGGGGTTCGAGCTAAAGATCTGGGGGGCAATAAAGAACGCAGCAACCAAACCAGCTGCAACTGCGGCAGCAATAGCAATCCAAGATTTCTTCATGTTGGAATGCTAACTCTTATTGAAAATGATTGTCAATTCCAATTAGTCAAGTAGCAAGGCAGGTTCCTCGATCACGCTTGCAACGTCCTGGACAAACCTGGATGCGACGTCTCCGTCGACGACGCGGTGGTCGAAAGTAGCGCCAATGGTGGTTATCTGACGCACCACAATCTCGTCATCAACTACCCACGGCTTTTTGCGAATCGAGCCAAGGGCAACAATCCCGACCTCGCCTGGGTTCAAAATCGGAGTTCCGGTGTCCACGCCAAAAACACCGATGTTGGTGATGGTGATGGTTCCGTCTTTCATGTCCTCAGGCGTGGTTCTACCGTCACGGGCGGTCGCAGCAAGCTGCTCAATTGCCTGAGCGAGCTCAATCATGCTCATTTGATCGGCATTCTTGATGTTCGGCACGATCAAACCCCTCGGGGTTGCTGCAGCGATGCCTAGATTTACGAAGTTGTGGACGATGATCTCCTCATCGGTCCAGGTCGAGTTCACCATGCGGTTTCTTCTCACCGCCCAGATCATGGCCTTGGCCATGATCAAAAGCGGGGTGACCTTGATGCCTGCAAAGTCAACGGAGTTCTTCAATCTCTTGACATACTCCATGGTTCTAGTGGCGTCGACGTCTACGAAGATGCTGACGTGTGGGGCGGTGAAGGCGCTCTTGACCATCGCGGTTGCGATTGCCTTGCGAACTCCCTTCACCGGAATTCGCTCTTCGCGCTCTGATGGCACATCTGGCGTGGTCAAGTTCTTGAATACGCTGGCCTGGCTCGCGGAGCCGATCACATCATCGCGGGTGATCTCTCCGTGGGCACCAGTCCCCTGAACCAGATTCAGGTCAACGCCCAGTTCCTTGGCAAGTTTTCGAATCGGCGGTTTGGCCATCACCGCATCAGCAGCGGTCGTAGCTCTGACCATCGCTACTGGGATTGCGGTGGTGATTGGGGCCTGTTTTACGGCCCTGCGTCGTCTGGATCCCGCTTCGCCGGTGTCACCGTAGCCAACAAGGGTTGGCAGTTTGTATTCAGCACCGGTATCTGATTCAACTTCAACGGCTTCGGCAGGTGCATCAAAGGTAGACATGGTTGGCACTACGCCTGAGGTCACGTTCACCGAAATGATCGGGGTTCCGACCTCGACTGTTTCGCCCTCTTGGGCCAAAAGCTCCTCAACAACGCCCTCAAATGGGCAAGGCAGCTCAACGATGGACTTTGCGGTCTCAATCTCGCAGATCGTCTGATTGACCGCGACCTTCTCCCCAGGGGCCACCTTCCATGAGACGATCTCTGCTTCGGTGAGGCCTTCACCGACATCTGGAAGTGGAAACTTAGCGATGCTCATCGAAATCTCCTAGTAGGCCATGATTCGGTCGATTGCCTCAAGAATGCGGTCAGCATCAGGCAAGTAGGCTTCCTCGAGCTTCGAGGGAGGGTATGGGGTATCAAATCCACCCACTCGAAGCACCGGTGCCTCGAGGTTGTAGAAATTGTGCTCCGCTACGCGAGCAGCAATCTCGCTAGAGATTGAGACGTTAGTTGGTGCTTCGTGCGCAATTACTAACCTGCCGGTCTTTTGAACCGACGCAAATATGGTCGGGTAATCAACTGGTGCCAGTGAGCGAAGATCGATTACCTCAATCGATACACCCTCTTCGGCACCAATCTCGGCTGCCTGCAGGGCCGTTGTCACCATCGGGCCATACGCCAAAAGCGTCACCTGTGATCCTTCACGCAGCAACCTTGCGGAGTGCAGTGGCATCGGTGCAACATCCAAGTTCACCGGACCCTTTTGCCAGTAGCGACGCTTTGGTTCGAAGATGATTACTGGGTCAGGACTCTGAATAGCTTGCTGAATCATCCAGTAGGCATCGTTTGGATTAGATGGCGAAACAATTCTTAGACCCGCGGTGTGGGCAAAGTAGGCCTCCGGGCTCTCGGAGTGGTGCTCAACAGCACCGATTCCGCCACCAAATGGGATTCGAATCACTACCGGCATCTGAGTGAACCCCTCGGAGCGGTAGGTGAGCTTCGCGAGCTGAGATGTGATTTGGTTAAAGGCCGGGAAGACGAAGCCGTCGAACTGAATCTCCGCCACCGGGCGATATCCGCGCATGGCTAGTCCGATCGCGGTTCCGACGATTCCAGATTCTGCAATCGGCGAGTTAAACACGCGCTGCTCACCGAACTCAGCGTGAAGACCCTCAGTTACACGGAAAACACCACCGAGCTGGGCAACATCCTCGCCGAAAACCAGAACCTTTGGGTCATCCTGCATTGCCTTTTGAAGGCCCGCATTCAGTGCCTTAGCAATTGCCATGTCTTTATAACTACTCATGGCCGCCCATCTGCGCTTCGTAGGCCTGTAGCCAAGCCTTTTGGCGATCGATATCTGGGTGTGGATCGGAGTAGACGTTGTGGAAAATGTTCTCAAGTGGCGGGGTTGGTAGTGCGAAGGTCTCCGCCCTAATTTGGGCAGCCAACTCGTCACCAGCGATCTTGACCTCATCAAAGAAGTCGTCTCCGATTCCCTGGCGCCTTAGGAACTTCTCAAAGCGAATAAGCGGATCCCTAGCCTTCCAGTAATCGACCTCGTCCTCTGAGCGGTACTTAGTTGGGTCGTCACTGGTGGTGTGGGCACCAATTCGGTAGGTAAGAGCCTCGATTAGGTATGGACCCATGCCAGATCTGGCCTGATCCATGTGGAACTTAGTTGCTGCGTAGCAAGCCAAAACGTCGTTTCCGTCAACTCGCATACCCGGAACACCAAAGCCCTCACCTCGGCGATACAGCGGCACCTTGGTTTGGCGATCTACGTGCGAGGAGATTGCCCACTGGTTGTTCTGGACAAAGAAAACAATCGGTGACTCGTTGATAGCGGCAAAGAGCAGGGACTCTGAAACGTCACCCTCCGCGGTTGCACCATCTCCGAAGTAGGAGATAACCGCTAGGTCCTTGTCCTTATCGCCGGTTCCAACCAAACCATCAAACTTGACTCCCATGGCGTAACCAACGGCATGCAGCACCTGAGATCCAAGCACGATCGCGTAGAGGTGGTAGCGAGTTTCCTCTGGGTTCCAACCACCGTGATTCACACCACGCATCATCTTGAGGATTGACATCAGCTCAACACCGTGGGTAATTGCCACACCGTGCTCTCGATAGCTAGGGAAGATGTGGTCGTTTGGACCTACCCCGTAACCAGAGCCAATCTGAGCACCCTCTTGACCAATTGCTGGCACCCATAGTCCTAGTTGGCCCTGGCGTTGCAGCGCAATAGCCTCGATGTCAAACCTGCGAATCCTGGCCATGTCGCGGTAAAACTTGGTCAAATCATCGGTAGTGAGAGCATCGACCAGTTCCCCATACTGGGCATACTCCTTGGGCACACCGAAGGTGCCATCTGGGGCCAAAAATTGCATCATTGGCTGGGAGTCTTGGGTCACAAAAGCTAATTTAGCCTGCGGGCTGAGAGAATGGGGCCATGTTGCGTTTTCTAGTGAGCACGATCGTCAATGCCGTAGGCCTTTGGGTGGCCACTCTTGTGGTGCCTCAGGTTCAACTGACTCCATACGGGGGTGGCGGCCTCTGGGAGACGATTGCGTCATTCTTGCTAATCGGAGCCCTCTTCGGCTTGGTAAACGCGATCATCGGTCCCGTCATCAAGATCCTGGCCTTCCCGCTCTACATCATCACTTTTGGGTTGATTTCCTTCGTGATCAATGGAGCTTTGCTTCTCTTGGTCGCTTGGCTAAGCAACCTGCTGGGTGCCGATGTGTTCTCGATCGATGGCTTCACCGCCGAAGGTCTCGAGATTGCATCCTTCGGTTGGGCAATCCTGGCAGCGCTTGTGATGAGCGTTGCCAGCTTTGTCACTCGCTCAGTACTCAAGGTTCTCAAAATCCGCTAGTCCCGACTCAGTTCAAAGACATACCTCAACCCCGGTTGATTCGGCATTTGGCTGATTTGTTCATTGACTCGAATCAGACCAGGGTCCGTAGCGTGGTCTAACTGCCGAGCAAATTCGACATAACTCGCCACTTTGTGAGCATCGATTACCGATTCAAAGTCGCGCTCATTTGATGCTGTTACCCAGTTGTCCTGCATTGGATTCACTTGACCGCCAAGGTGGGGCACGGGGTCCCCTTGATTCTGCAGCGCAATGACTGGCACCTGCAGATCAAATTGGGCTATTGGCCCACCCAGACTCACTAATCCCGCAACCTCGTAGGGCTGGTTTGTATTTGCCAGCTGCGCTGCGACCAATGCGCCCTGGGAATGGCCCACAAATAGCACCGAGTCGGATGCCCCAGCTTTGAGCTGGTCCAGGGCATCCGAGACCGCCAATTGGGTCGGCGAGGCCTGGACTCCGCCGAAGGCGGTCAAGTTTGAACGCATGTTCAATGGGTTATCTCCCCACAGATCAAGGCTCTGGGTCCCGGGGATGTAAACAATCAGCTTGCGCCCATACCCGTGCTTGAAGACATCGACCAGGATCCGAGATCCAGGGTTCGCATATGCCCCGGCCACCCGTTGAGCATGTGCGGAGAGGTTCGAGACGGATCTGGTTTTCTCAATATCAACCAACTTTGAACTGCCTGAGCTATCAAGAGGCAAAGAGGCAAGTTTTAGATTGGCTTGCTGCTCCCCCACCAGATGCTGGGCTGAGTTGTAACCAAACGCCGCGGTTGTAAGTCGTAGCGACGCTGCGACAAGCGCAGTTTTGGCGAGATTTGCCCTACCCGTTAGGCCCATAACGGCAAATGTCGCGCCAACGTTGGCCAAAAGCTTGGTTGATCCGTCAAACAGGGCGATTGGCTGGCCCAGCAAGCTGGAGAAACGACTAACTGGGGAAAGTACGGAGTTCACCAAGCCCAACACCTGGCTCTCAGTCGAAAAGTAACTTTCGGCGGCGAATTGCGCTCGGATGGCTAGCGATCGAACCCTATCTGCCAAGCCAGGAAGGAGTGTGGCTAGCTGAATCTGAGCCACTGGGGCGAAGAATGAAGCGCTAACCCCGGCAAATCTGGCGTGGTCAAGGTTTTGTGCGGCTAGTTGTAGGGCCCCTGAGATTCGGACCAGCTCGTTGTAGCTAGCAACGACAACCGGATTACCGCCATAGATGCCTATCCCCACAACAACTCCCGAAGGGCAGCCAGTTCAGCCATCAAAGCCCTGACCTCTGCCTCGAGTGCAGAGGCCGCGGGACCTTGCCACTGCGAAGGATTGGGCAAGGCATCTACTAAGAGATAGCGGGCGTTGTCGAGCTCAAACATTCACTCAGCCTGACTTCAAACGAAATCCCTTTGCCAACAAATTCTGTGGCTGTGTAAATCAAAAGCAGATTTTGGCCTGTGGATGGGGCAAACTAGGCGCGTGAGCAAACTCTCGACGCAGCCCCTAAGTCCGCTAGACGGTAGGTACAGCACTCAGGTCAAGGATCTTGGCGAGCACCTCAGTGAAGCCGGTCTGAATCGTGCCCGCATCCAAGTTGAGATTGAGTGGCTTATCTGGCTTGCGAACCGAAATTTGCTGGGGACCAACACTGTTATCTCGGGTTCCGAGGAGCAAAAGCTTCGCGCGTTGGCGACAGACTTTGACGATGCCGCCGTTGCAGAATTAGCCAAGCTAGAGGCCACAACCAAGCATGACGTAAAGGCGGTTGAGTACTACATTCGTGCAGCGCTTTCGAAGCTTGGCCGAGACGATCTAGCTGAATTGGTGCACTTTGGCTGCACCTCTGAGGACATCAATAACCTCGCCTACGCAATCACCATCTCCGAGGCAGTGAAGCAAGTCTGGTTGCCAAGGGCAAAGGCATTGGTTTCGAAACTAAAGCAGGTTTCACATCAGCATGTTGACGCCGCAATGCTTTCTCGCACCCACGGCCAGCCAGCGACCCCATCAACCATGGGCAAGGAGCTTGCAGTCTTCGTCCACAGACTCAGTCGTCAGCTAGCTAGAGTCGAAAACCAGGAGTATTTGGGCAAGTTCTCGGGAGCGACCGGTACTTTCTCCGCTCACGTAGTAGCCGCACCCTCAGTTGATTGGGTCTCGGAGTCAAAGGACTTTGTTTCACACCTCGGCCTTATTTGGAACCCGCTAACCACCCAGATTGAGTCTCATGACTGGCAGGCGGAGCTTTACCAGTCAGTCACGCACTTCAACCGAGTGCTGCACAACCTTGCAACTGACATCTGGACCTACATCTCGCTGAACTACTTCAAGCAGATACCGGTTGCCGGGGCAACGGGGTCCTCGACCATGCCCCACAAGGTCAACCCAATCAAGTTTGAGAACGCCGAAGCGAACCTTGAGCTCAGCAATGCGATTTTGGATTCACTGGCTCAGACCCTTGTCACATCAAGGTTGCAGCGCGATCTAACCGATTCATCCGCGCAGCGAAACATTGGTGTTGGATTTGGGCACTCACTACTCGCAATCGACAACATCTCTCGTGGCTTGGATGAGTTGGCGCTGAATGAAACGGTGCTGCTGGCTGATCTTTTGGACAACTGGGAAGTACTCGGTGAGGCAATTCAAACCGCTATCCGAGCTGATGTGGCGCGCAAAGAGTCTGACATCAGCGATCCTTATGCGCTGTTGAAAGAGCTCACCCGAGGAAAAAAGGTCGGTGAGGCTGAGCTGCAAGAGTTCGTATCTGGTTTGAAAGTCTCAGCCTCCACCAAGGAACGTCTTCTGAAGCTAAGACCAGAAACCTATGTCGGCCTCGCCAGCGAACTGGCCAAGAGGTTTATTTAGCGAAGTTTTGGCAGGTTAGGGTCTGAATCGTCAGGCTTATAGCTCAGATCCAAGGTGGCAATCGACACCAGGGCAATGATGAATGCGCCCAGTCCCCAGATGATTCCGGTCTCAACAAACCTGGTTCCGAACGACACCAGAACACCCACCACCACACCGGTGATAGTGGCGATGATCATGTAGGAACGTAGATTGGCGAACTTCTTCACCCGAAAAGCCTACTTCGGCTTTTTGCCCGAAGCAGCCGCGATGCCCAAATGAACACCTGACATCGCAAGATAAGCACCGAAAAAGCCAACTGCGCTGACGGTATCAAGCGGAACAGCGAGAAAGAGCAGTCCCAGTAGCAGTCCAAACACTGCCGAGATCAAAAAGTCTTTGCCGGCTTGGGTCTTGAAGCCGCTGCGACGGCCCTGGTAAAGCTCAAAGGCGCCTGAAATCAGACCCCAGGCCGCTACCAAAGCTAGGAATGCAGGAAGCTGGGTTGGTTGATTACCAAGCGCGAGCAGTGCAAACAGTCCAACCAGAAGGGCTAAAACTGCGACCGGAAGCTCCTGCAGAGCGGACAGATCGGCTTTTTTGGTAAGGGTAAGAGCAGTCAACCCAAGACCCAGTGCAACTCCGTAAACACCGAGTACCGTCAGCCCCACGTCTGGGCCGTGAGCCTGATTGAAGGTGATGAAAATACCTAGACCAAAGCTGATAGCCGCTCTAAATGCCTGCTTGAAGTTCACGTTCACTAGCTTGGCATATTCACGAAGCGCGAGTACTGACCGTGGAAAGCAACCACGACGGTGCCTGTGGGTCCGTTTCGCTGCTTTGCCAGGATTAGGTCGGCTTCACCCGCTCGTGGGTGATCCTTTTCATAAATACCCTCGCGGTGTAGCAGGACGACAACGTCGGCGTCCTGCTCAAGCGAACCAGATTCACGCAGGTGCGAGATTTCGGGGCGCTTGTCCTTTGACTGCTCAGTCTGACGATTGAGCTGTGAAAGGGCCACCACTGGGATCCCGAGCTCTTTAGCAAGTAGCTTCAGTGCTCTTGAGAACTCTGAAACCTCTTGCTGGCGAGACTCGACTTTCTTTCCACTGGACATCAACTGGATGTAGTCGATTACAACCATCTTTAGGTCCACCTGCTGCGCCAGTCTGCGGCACTTGGCGCGTATCTCAACCAGCGACATGTTGGGGCTGTCGTCGATGTAGAGCGGCGCATCGTTGATTTTGCCGCGGATGGCGGCAAGTCTGGTCCAATCAGCCTCTGAAAGGTTTCCCTTACGCATGGACTGCAGGTAAATCGAGGATTCAGCGGCAAGCATGCGCATCGCGATTTCAGCACGGCCCATTTCCAGAGAAAAGAAGATGGTCGCTTTGTTGTGCTTGATTGCAGCGGCGCGGGCGATGTCCAGAGCAAAAGTCGACTTACCCACCGCTGGTCTGGCAGCAACGATAACGAGCTGTCCAGGGTGTAGACCATGGGTTAGGGCATCAAGATCGGTGAAACCGGTTGGAATACCCGTTAGCTCGCCACCGCGCTTCTGCGCGGTTTCAATTTCATGAATGGCAGCCTCAATGGAATCGCTCAGCCCTACATAATCCTCTTTCGAGGCCTGGCTAACCACCTTGTAGACCTCGGCCTGGGCTTGGTTAACCAGGTCGGTGACCTCTCCTTGGCTTTCATAGCCGGACTGAGCAATTCTTGTGCCCGCCTCGATCAGCCTTCTGAGGATGGCTTTCTCTGCCACGATCTGGGCGTAGTAGCTGGCATTGGCAGCGGTAGGGACGTAGCTGGTTAGGGAGTGGAGGTAGTCGGCACCGCCGGCCTTCACTAGGTTTCCCTGCTTGTTCAGCTCGTCGGAGACTGCGATAACGTCGGTTGGTTCACCCTTGCCAAAGAGGTTCAGAATGGCGTTGAAGATAAGCTCGTGCTTGGGTGCATAGAAATCTGAGCCCGAGACCATTTCAAAAACCTCGGCCACGGCCTCCTGGCTGAGCAGCATGCCACCTAGTGTCGACTGTTCGGCGTCGAGATTATGAGGCAAAACCCTGGGATCCGAAGCCGGAACTGGCTGCAACATAGTCATGTGCTACTCCTTCCAAGCAATGAATCTTGTATAGCTTGGGGCACTGACAACTAGGTTTCAACATGGGTTGTGAATAACTGTGGATAACTCTGTGGAAACACGCCGAACAAAGCTGTGCATAACTGTGGATAACCTGTGGAGAAAAAACTGAAACGGGCTTATAGCCCATGTTTTTAGTGGGTGGTGGTTGTGGA
The DNA here is from genome assembly GCA_041191905.1 of Actinomycetota bacterium. Lineage (GTDB taxonomy): Bacteria > Actinomycetota > Actinomycetes > Actinomycetales > Microbacteriaceae > Aquiluna. The sequence continues at coordinate 826 of JBEENY010000042.1, read as the reverse complement.
TAAATTTAAGTGGAAAACTTTCAAGTTGAACCTGAGGGTTGTGGATAACCGCACAAAACTCAGACAAAAAATAAGGGTCCGCAAACCTGCGGACCCTTATTTGTTTAGTTTCTGTTTACTTAGCAGCCACTACCTGGAGCTTGAGGTTTGCAACTAGCTCGCCTACGCGAACGGTTGCCTCATACTCACCGGTTGACTTGATGTTGCTTGCGAACTCAACCTTGCGCTTGTCTAGAGCGCCTAGGCCGGCAGCTGCAGCTGCGTCGACAACATCGCTGGTCTTTACGGAGCCGAATAGACGGCCGTCCTTACCTGCCTTGACGGCGATACGGATTGGCTTCTCCTCGAGCTTGGCCTTTAGCGCCTTTGCCTCCTCCTCGGACGCGATTGCGCGAGCCTGACGGGCTGCCCGGATCGAGGTTACCTGCTTCTCGCCACCGCGGCTCCAGATAACTGCTAGGCCGTTAGGAATTAGGTAGTTACGTGCGTAACCGTCCTTTACCTCAACAACATCGCCTGCGGCACCTAGGCCGGAGACCTCATTGGTCAGAATTAGCTTCGACATGGGGGTTCTCCTTAGCGTCCTGCACCGGAGTATGGCAGTAGTGCCATCTCACGTGCGTTCTTGATTGCCTTGGCGATCTTGCGCTGGTCCTGCACGGTTGCACCCGTGATGCGACGAGCGCGGATCTTGCCGCGGTCTGAAATGAACTTGCGAAGGGTAGCGACGTCTTTGTAGTCGATAACCTCGATCTTGATGGTCTTGACCGGCGCAAGCTTGGCGAACTTAGAGTTCATGCGAGGCTTGCGGGCCTGTGCTGACTTT
>JBEENY010000041.1:0-13141 GCA_041191905.1 Actinomycetota bacterium | reverse complement strand
ATTTTGGCTGTTGCAGATGTGACTTTACCCCACCGGGGTACCTCCTGTTTCGACCCTTAGGAATAACAGAACACTATGGATATGCAGTGGCTAAACCAGGCCCGATGCCTAAACGAAGACCCTGAGCTCTTCTTCCCGGTAGGCAACACTGGACCCGCCCTCGAGCAAATCGAGCAAGCGAAGTCAATCTGCAGACAGTGCTCCGTTTCAGCTCAATGCCTCGAGTATGCAATCAAAGAGAACCAGGACACTGGCGTTTGGGGTGGACTGAGTGAGGACGAGCGGAGATCACTAAAGCGTCGTTATGCACGCGCACGTCGCGCCAGCTAAACCGGTAGGTCAATAACTACTTTTGTTCCGCCTCGGATTGGCGAGGTCCAGTTAATTTTTCCGCGAAGCTCTGACTCAACGAGTGTGCGAATAATTTGAGTTCCAAGACCAGAGCCCACCTTGCCCTCTGGCAGACCCGAACCGTTATCAACAATCTCAATGTGAAGATTTTGCTTTTCGCGCTCTGCACTGACGGTTATGGTTCCGCTTCGATCGCTCAAGCCGTGCTCGACCGCATTTGCCACAACCTCCGTTAGGACCAGTGCAAGTGGGGTGGACCTTGCAGCCTGCATCTCACCAAAAGATCCGACAAACTCCGTCTTCACTGTGGTGTGGTATCCAGCGATGTCTGGAATCAACAGCAGAATGCGCTTGAAAATCTGATCGAACGAAACCTCTTGATCGATTCCTTCAGACAGGACATCGTGTACCACGGCAATCGCACTAACCCTACGCATTGCCTGAGAAAGGGATTCCTTAACCTCTTCACTGGCGCTTTGACGAGACTGGATTCTAAGCAAACTCGCAACGGTTTGCAGATTGTTCTTTACTCGGTGATGAATCTCACGAATAGTCACATCTTTGGTGATCAGTTCGCGCTCACGAACCCGAAGCTCCGTCACATCACGCGTTAGAACTATCGCACCAGTTCGCTCTCCACCCTTACTTAGCGGGATAGAGCGGGCCGCAATCGTCAGGTCTGGAAATTCGATGTCGGTGCGCCATGCCGCCTTTCCGGTAAGAACTAGTGGCAGCCCCTCATCAATCTGAACCAACTTTGACTGCAGGCTGGTGATCTCTTCGGCTAACAGTCGCCCTTCGAGCTCCCCCTGAACTCCTGCTCTGTTGAAAACGGACAGCGCATTGGGGCTTGCAAAGAGAATTCGACCCGCCTGATCAAGTCGAATGAAGCCGTCGTTCGGTCTTGGTGCTCCACGCTTTGCCGCAGTTCCTGCTTCCAAGATTGGGAACTCGCCTCGAGAGACCATTTCGAGGAGTTGCGTGGCGCACTCATTGAAGTTGATCTGGAGTCGGTTTGTGTAACGGGGTTGAGACAGATTGGTATGTCTTGAGATCACCGCAATTGGCTTCTTGTCACCGGGTGAGAAGACCGGGAAAGCAGAGATTCTTGCGGCTGACTCTTCCATTGTCGTAACCTCACCCAGTACCTGAGGTACTCCGGAGGAGAATGCGGCTTCGATCAATTCAATCCAGTCATACCTGGGTGAAGAGTCAGTTAGGTCTCTATAGAACAGGGTCGGAGCCGTGGATGGTCTCGCATGAGCAAAGGCCTGCAGCTTTGGCCCGCCTGGAACCCAGAGCACCAAATCTGCGAATGCCATGTCAGAAATCAGCTGCCAATCAGCAATTAGCGTTCTAAGCCACTGCTGCTCACCACCGGATTTACTCACGATTGTTGAGTTTAGTGCGCTAGGACTTGATCATCTCAATAGCTAATTGCCTGACGGACTCCCGCAGCTTGGAGCTCTTGGCAGCTAGCATCAAGGGCTGCGCTTTGAGCATTGATGCATCAACGGCTGGGGCGTCATCTGGCAGCAGACCCAGCAATTCTCGACCAAGCAACTGGTAGTAAGTGTCCCTCAATTGCCTTGCTGGTTCTCGACCAAGCACGCTCGATCGAACCCTATTGGCCACGAGTTGGTATTCAACATCTAACTCTCGCACCAACATCAGAAACTGATTCACGGAGACCGGATCACTTCCAGTGAGGGCGACAACCCGGCTTGCTTTTTCTAGAAACCATCGAGTCGGTTGATTTCTCTCAATCGTTGATTCCAAGGCGACAAGTCCGGTTTCAAGATCAGAGTCCAAGTCGATAACCACGGCATCACACAATTCATCTAGCCCTTTGAGCAGCTCAGCAATTGCGTGTTCATCAAACTCTGACCAACGGTTGAGTTGGGTGACACCCGATAGAAGTCTCAAACTATGTTTCTCGAAGCTCACCTCGTGGCTCAGGCGCTCAAACTGCTCGCGGTCAAAACGACCCTGTCTGGCAAGTCGAAGCAGTCCCGGGATGCCCGGCCCGGGTTGGGTAATCCCAAGCCAAGGCGCAATAGCGGGTCTTCGAGTGCCGGCGTCAACCAGGCAAACCCTGTGACCGAGCGAGGCGAGCTCGAAGGCGAGGTTTATTGAAGTATTTGTTTTTCCAACCCCGGCTGGCCCCCAGACTGCGATGCTCGAAGTGGCCAGCGATGGGACCTGACTGATCTGTTCACGCTCTCGATCTAAATCAATCAAGGTCATATCACTGGTACCACATAAATCTGATTTTCAAGTGATACGGCATGCATCAAAGCGATGGCCTCTTCGAGCTTGAGTCGAAGCTCAACCTCGGGATTTTCCTGTGCAAACAACCCCTCGCCATATTTGATCTCCAACACTTCAGAGCGCGGAACTATGAGCTCGAGCTCGGTCCCACTCTCCCGCTCAATCGCCCGCCACACCGAAACAAAACTTCCAGCTGTAACCGATGCTGGCTTGAGCGCCGGTGTGATTCGAATTGCTGTGTACTCGGAGTCGGTGATGGTGTTGATGTCCGCCTTAGCGAGCAACTCTCCTTGTCTGACTACCCGACCAACACCGACAACCGAGGCGACATCCTGAGACCTGACGTAACTATCCAGTTCACCTAAGTCAAGGGAAACAGCGGTGAAGTCCGCAGCTGTGAGCATCTCCCCAGGCTTTAGGTCAGTTGCGGCGACCAAATACTCGGGCAGCGGTCGAAGCAAACTACTGACCAGCAAGCCCACCAGCACGACTGATCCTGAAACTGCGAGTATCAACCAATTTGGGATTCTTCTCCCCATCCGAATTGCCATAGCTGCACAATGACAAAAAGGGACGATTAGTGCTTGGGGTTATCCACAGTCGGATGTTGAGACATGCTGCACGAAAGTTTTCCACAGACCCCGGTTTGACTCTTTTGAGATTTGTTTGCTAGGGCCAAACTGCTACCACGACTTTTGAGAAGGGGGCCTTATGTCAGACCAAGTCGCAATCAAACACGTTGACCCAGCGCCATTCTTTGCCGAGATATCAGCTGCATATGTTGAGGTTCTCGCGGGGGTTAGAAGGCCAGAGCAGTTGGCCAGGTGGCTTTCGGATCGCACGTATTACGACGTGTGCCAGAGGGCTCAGCGGGAAGCGAGGCAGCGCTCGCTAACTGGATTGCGACAACGGCCTGACGTCAGCCTGAGATCAACTCAGACCTTCCTAACGGATCACCACGCCTTCCAAGGAGTGGTGATTCTTCGCATTAGCGGAGCCACAAAGGCGGTTTCGATTAGAGCGGAGCTTATAAACGCTCGATATCGAATAACCGATCTAAGCCTGATTTAGTTTCTAAAGAAACTGGATCCCTTGCCGTCAGTCTTTGGGGCTGGCTTCTGCTGAACCTGCTGAGGAGTTCCCTGCTCCGATGGAGCAGTCATCGTCAAGCCTGCCGGAATGGGCTGAGGCTGAACCTCAGTCACAGTCTGCTTGATTTCGACGTTGAACAGGAACTGCACGGCTTCCTCACGAATGCCGGCCATCATGTCAGAGAACATGTTGTAACCCTCGCGCTGGTACTCCACAAGTGGGTCACGCTGTGCCATGGCTCGCAGACCAATTCCCTCTTTTAGGTAATCCATCTCGTAGAGGTGGTCACGCCACTTTCGGTCAATCACCGAGAGCATCACACGGCGCTCTAGCTCGCGCATAACCTGCTCGCCAACCTCTTGGGTCCGGCGCTCGTATGCGATACGGGCATCAGAGAGAATCTCCTCTACCAACCAAGACACCGAAGCCTTAGAGACTGCCCTTGCCTCCTCCAGAACCTCCTCGACCTCAAGACCCACGGGGTAGATCTGAGAGAGGGTGTTCCATAGACCAGGAAGATCCCAGTCATCAACCGAGGTGTCGGTTACCTCGGAGCGGACAACCTCTGTTACAACCTGCTCCATGAACTTCTGGAAAGTGCCGGAGATGTCATCGCCCTCGAGGATGTGTCTGCGATCTGAGTAGATTGCCTCACGCTGACGGTTCATGACATCGTCGTACTTCAGAATGTTCTTGCGAATCTCAGCGTTTCTCGCCTCAACCTGTGACTGGGCAGAGGCAATCGCCTTGGACACAACCTTTGATTCGATTACAGAATCATCCGGAACCGAGGATCGGTTCATAAGAGCAGCTGCCGCGCCTGAGTTGAATAGGCGCATCAGGTCATCGGTCAACGAGAGATAGAACCTGGATTCACCCGGGTCACCCTGACGACCAGATCGACCACGCAGCTGGTTGTCGATTCGGCGAGACTCATGGCGCTCGGTGCCGAGAACATAGAGACCGCCAACGGCTAGGACCTTTTCAGCCTCAACTGCCACCTGTGACTTGATCTTCTCAAACACCTCATCCCAGGCCTTCTCGTAGTCCTCAGCCTGCTCCACTGGATCAAGCCCGAGCTTCTGCATCTCGGCCACAGCGAGGAACTCTGCGTTTCCACCAAGCATGATGTCGGTACCGCGACCAGCCATGTTGGTGGCGACAGTAACTGCACCAAAGCGACCAGCCTGGGCAACAATTGCTGCCTCACGAGCGTTGTTCTTCGCGTTCAGTACCTCGTGCTTTACGCCGCGCTTGGCCAAAAGCTTCGAAAGATACTCGCTCTTCTCAACCGAGGTGGTTCCCACCAAAATCGGCTGACCACTCTGGTGACGCTCTGCGATGTCCTCCACAACCATGCGGAACTTGACCTCTTCATTTTTGAAGATTAGGTCAGACTGATCCTTTCGAATCATCGGCATGTTGGTGGGGATTGGAACTACACCGAGCTTGTAAGTAGACATGAACTCTGCAGCTTCGGTTTCTGCAGTACCGGTCATACCCGAGAGCTTTTCGTACATCCTGAAGTAGTTCTGCAGAGTGATAGTTGCCAGCGTTTGGTTCTCCGCCTTGATGGAAACGCCCTCTTTGGCCTCGATTGCCTGGTGCATACCCTCGTTGTAGCGACGACCCGGAAGAATACGACCGGTGTGCTCATCAACGATTTGAACCTCACCGTTGACCACGACATAGTCGCGGTCTTTACGGAACAGCTCCTTGGCCCTGATTGCGTTGTTCAGGAAAGAGATAAGCGGTGTGTTCGCACTCTCGTAGAGGTTCGTGATTCCGAGATAGTCCTCGACCTTGTCGATACCGGATTCCAAAACACCAATGGTGCGCTTTTTCTCGTCGACTTCGTAGTCAACATCAGCCTCTAGGGTCTGAACCAGCTTGGAGAAGACACCAAACCAGCGGTTGACCTCAGGAGAGGCAGGACCGGAGATGATCAATGGGGTTCTTGCCTCATCGATCAGGATCGAGTCGACCTCGTCGACAATTGCGAAGAAGTGACCGCGCTGAACCAGATCACCCTTGGTGAGAGACATGTTGTCGCGCAGGTAATCAAACCCAAACTCGTTATTGGTTCCATAGGTGATGTCGCACTCATACTGTGCCTTGCGCACCGCTGGGTCCTGACCAGAAATCAGACAACCGGTAGTCATGCCAAGCGCTCTGTAGACACGACCCATCAGCTCAGACTGGTAGCCAGCCAAGAAGTCGTTGGTGGTCACGACGTGTACACCTTTGCCAGGGATGGCATTTAGGTAGGCAGCGGTGGTCGCAACCAAGGTCTTACCCTCACCGGTCTTCATTTCGGCGATGTTGCCAAGGTGAAGTGCGGCTCCACCCATCAACTGGACGTCAAAGTGGCGAAGACCAATGGTTCGCTTGGCTGCCTCACGGACCGCAGCGAAAGCCTCAGGGAGTAAGTCATCCAGGGTCTCACCAGCGGCATAGCGCTCACGGAACTGCCTGGTCTCGTCGCGAAGCTCCTCATCGGTCAGATCAACGAAGTTCTGCTCGAGAGCATTGACGCTTTGAGCGATAGAGCCCAGCTTTCTTAGAAGCTTGCCTTCGCCGGCGCGCAGCAGTTTGTCGAGGATTGAAGCCAAAATGATCTCCCTTGGGTTTCGGGTGTAATTGTAGTTGCTGGGCCTTGGGTTAGGTCAGGCTGATGACACCGTAGCTATATCCCTGGCGACGATAAACCACAGCATTTTTTCCGGTCTCAGAGTCTTCAAATAGGAAGAAATCGTGACCGACGAGCTCCATGTGATCCACGGCCTCCTCTTTGGTCATAGGCATAGCAGGAAACTCTTTGGCCCGAATCTCGATGGGAGACTTGATAATCACCGGCTCGGGAGCTTCATCGACACTGATTCGAACATCAAGGGGCTTGATATCCAACTGAGAGAAATCTGCTGCTGCCAGCTCACTAGCACCTATGTTTTTATGTCCGCCTCCGCGGTGGATTTTGTGCTTGTCCGAGTAGCGACGCAGGCGCTCAAGAAGCTTGCCGAAGGCAATGTCGAAGGCTGCGAACTTGTCAGCGGATCTTGCTTCGGCTCGAACTACGTGACCTGCTTCATAGACGGTGAGCTCCACCTGATCCTCGGGCCCAGATGAGTGATGTTCATAGCGCGTTACTTTGATGTTTAGCTCCTGCGGGCGATGAGCAAATTGCTCAACTTTTCCCGACTTCTCGGATACGTATTCTTTGAATCGGTCCGAGACATTGAGGTTTCTGGCTGAAATTCGAAGTTCCATTTTTTACCTCCTAAGGGGCTACATTGCCCTGATTACAAACTACGCCTATTTGGGACTCTCGGCGCCAAAATCTGAAAATCTCCTAGCTAGCACACAGCCTGCAATCACCTCAGCTCCAGCTTGCCTGGAGGCCCTAATCAGCTCCCGCACGGTTGCTCCGGTGGTGAGAACATCGTCGAAGACAAATACCTGTTTTCCGCGTAAAGGTGGCAGGACAAATGCACCTGCAAGGTTTTGGTCACGCTGGGACGCAGTTAGCTTTCGCTGGTCAAGGACAGCTTTGGTGGTCCGAGCCGCAATTACGCGAAACCCGAGTTTCTTTGCGATCAATGCGACCGGGTGATATCCGCGCTTGCGATAGTTGGCTTTATTCGCCGGGGGAATCACGATGACTGAATCTGTCGGTGGTTTCAGTTGATCTAGCAATCTCCTGGCCGCCAATCCAAAAACCTTTGAGAGCGCAGTAACACCTCGGTCTTTATAGGCGGTGATTGCTTTAACTCTCAGGTCATCGAGTGGGAATGCCGTGTGAATGGGAATACCTTGAATGCTTTCAACACCTGGCTCCCATAGATGGGCATCGCAGCAGAGGACCGCGTTTTTCTCGCAGCAAGCGCAACGGACCGGAGCAATGATTTGCAGCAAGATCTTCAGCATCAGCTCAGAATCACATCAACGGCAGGCGGTTAGTTCGCTACTCGCAGAGTTGTGGATAAGGGGTGGAATCGCTGGTTTGCTAGCGAATCTTTGCGATGTCTAGAACATCACTAGCGACCCTTCGCCAAGAGCCTCCAGCTAGGTTCCACAGCTCTCCATTTTGCCCAAGCAGATAGCTGGATCCAGCAGACTGACCAGCAACAACCTTGCTGCCTGGAACCAGCGGGGCTGGCAGCTGAAGCTTTGGACCGAAAAGCGGGTAGTCGCTCAGCGAACTTCTACCCTGGCTATTAGTTTCCAAAATACGCAGCGTGACCGGAGTTTGCCAGGTTAGCGAAATTGGGTCTACCAGGCTGGTTTGAACAATGGTGCCCGGGTTTATAGACGCTGGCAGATTTCGAACATCACGGTTAATCGTGAAAACTTCGAGTCTGGTCTCTGACTCGGTCCTGACAATTACAGCGAGCCTCGAGCCTTCTGGACTAAGCGCTGCTGCAAGCCTGGTCCCAATAACAGGCAAAACCAGGCTGGCAATTTGAGTGCTGCCTTCAAAAACTCGCACCGCCGAACCGGATTGCTTTGGAATCTCCCAAAGCAAATCTTCACCATCAAATTCCAGGCTGGCCAGCTGAGAGGTCGCGCTCACTCGTTCACTCTGAACACCAATTCCCGAACCGAACATGATCTCCACACCGTTGGGTGAGCTGAAAGCCAGGAGAGTGCCTGACCTTGCAGCCGCTACCAGGGTTGGTTGTGACAGAGCCACGAGGTTCGCGGTTCCGGAAATCGGGAGTGGGTCCGTGCTGCCCAAGCGGTAAACGGCATCCCTTAGGGAAACCACCTCAGTGCCAGATCGCTGGGGTGAAATACCGGCAGGGATGATGTCTTGTCTCGAGCTATTCACGCTGAGCACAACATCTGATACTCCAGAGAGCTGCAACAGGGTAGCTCTGAGCTGAGAGAGCATGAGACGGCGATCGATTGCATCGGCCATGAGAGCTATTGAGTCAAAGTCGACCTCAGCGATTCCCTGCTGAATGGTGACCGCTCCGATTGTGAGCTTGGTCCCATCTGGAATTGCGCTCTGCACCCCCAATGTGAGGTACTCGGACGGCCCTGCCAATAGAGCGTTTACCAGCCTGGTTCCGGTCGAGGTTCTGGAGGGGAACCATCGCAAGTCAGGAACGAGCTCGGTGCCGCGTGAATCAAGGAAGTAGACGTTGTATGGCTTGAATACCACCTGGAATACCGGCGGGGTGACCACTGTCAAATTCGGTGCGGAGTCGATTCTCCACTGGCCGTCCTCCTGGACCAATTTGAATCGCAGTGATGTGGTGTCCGCCTTGGAGTAGCTTGTGTATCGACCGTGCTCGTCCAATCGTGCCTGAACATCAAGGGCCACCAGTTGGAGGCCAACCCCGCCCTCGCGGAAGGTTGGGGCACCACTTCGAATCAACACCTGGTTGTCCGGCTTCCACTGCTGGGCGAAGTCGCGACTGAGAAACTCCCTTGCTACTGAATAGTCATTCTGTGGGCCCGTTCCAGCAGCTAGGAATCCGCTGACTATCTCTCGTGCAGAAGCGCCGGGAACTGGTCCCGAAGGTGTGTAGTAGGCAACCTCTTGTTGTTCAAATGCGGCAATCTCAGGACCAGACTTCACATCCAACGCGGTTGGAATGGCGGCACAACCAGTTAGCAGCAAAAGCATCAGAGCAGCGAAAAGTTTTCTCATCACGGCTCCATCGATCTTGGTGGTAGTGGCAATGGAGAGTTTGCGATAACCAAATCAGCACGCTTTGGCAGGGTCAGCCTGAAGCTAGATCCGCGCTTGGGCTTCGACCAAACCTGCAACCAACCCCGGTGCAGAATCGCGTCCTCCTTGGAGATTGCTAGGCCCAAACCTGTGCCGCCCAAAGAACGCTGCCTTGCTGGATCCGCTCTCCAGAAGCGATCAAAGATTCGTTCCAGCTGCTGCTTTGTCATGCCGACGCCAAAGTCGGTAACGCAGACCGCAACTGCACTGGCATTCTCGCCAACCTCCACCTGAATGGGCTTTCCCTCGCCGTGCTCAACGGCGTTGGAGAGCAGGTTTACGATGAGGCGCTCGATGCGCTTGGAATCAATTTCTGCCTCAACCGCCTTGGCCGGAAGCTGAACCTGTATTGGCATGTTCCTGCTAGCAGCAAGTGGCTCGATGCTCGCTATCGCCGATCCCACAACCGCATTGAGATCGCGCAGCTCCAACTCTGCCTGGACTGCTCCGGCGTCATACCTTGAGATTTCAAGCAGGTCTGCCAAAAGCCTCTCAAATCGTTCAATCTGGTTTTGCATCAGCTCGGCTGAGCGAGACAGTGCTGGATTCAGCTCTTTGCGATTGGCAAAGATAACCTCACCCGCGAGCTTGATTGTGGTGAGCGGAGTTCTGAGCTCATGCGAAACATCTGATACGAATCTGCGCTGCATGCGGGAGAGCGAGTCCAGCTTTTGAATTTGCTGCTGCAAGTTGGTGGCCATCTTGTTGAACGAACGGGCTAGTTGTGCAACTACATCGTCGCCACGCTCGCCAAGTCGTTCATCTAGATTTCCCTGAGCGAGCAACTCAGCAGCCTTTGCAGCTTGCTCAACAGGTTGAATAACGCGCCTGGTGACCAAGTAACTGACGAGTCCGATTATAAAAATCAGAAAAATACCGCCGACGGCCAACGCTGACTGAACCAGCGCTAACGCTTCTTGCTCGGGCGAGAGGTCATAGACGAGATAGAGCTCAAACTCACCAGCAAGAGGAACTGAAATTGCTCCGCCGACCGTTACACCCGGAACAACGACGCCGTTTTTATTCAATTCAATTGGCGTATAGCTCAAGATTGCAGGGTTTTCCCGCACCTCCAGACGAAGCTCCTCGGGTATCGAGTTCAAATCAAGATCGGGCGAAATCGGAGATTGAAACAGATCCAACTGCGCTTGACCAGGAGATCTCAGCAGGGCAACCTGTCGATTCGCTGTTGAACCAGAAACTTGTAGAGATGGGACAACCGAGTTCAAAACCGTTTGCAGACTGGTCTCATCATTCAAAGATGCCGCTGCGATGGTGGATTGCACCGACCCAACGGCGCGCTCGGTTTCAGAAAGAATTTGCTCGACTCGATTTTGGTAAAAGGCATTAGCCAAAGAGAAGGACAGGAAGCCGCCGAGAGTAACAAGTGCCAGAAAACTCAGACCAAGGGTGGTTAGTACCGCTTTGGCCGTTAGAGATTTTCTAAGCCACTTCACGCAGTTTCGGTGCCAACTCGGTAACCGTGACCGCGAACCGTGAGGACAATCTTCGGATTCTCTGGGTCAACCTCAACCTTTGAGCGCAGGCGCTGCACGTGAACATTGACGAGCCTGGTGTCCGCCTTGTACTGGTAACCCCAAACCTGCTCCAAAAGCATCTCCCTGGAAAAGACCTGCTGTGGCTTGGTGGCCAAGGTGTGAAGCAGTTTGAATTCCAGTGGGGTGAGCGAGATTGGGGTATCGCCGCGTCTAACCTCAAAGGACAGTGGGTCGAGCGTGATCTGACCAACTTGAAGGTTGTTACCCTCATCGACTACTGGGCGGAGTCTCGCCTTGATGCGAGCCAGAAGCTCAGCGCCGTTGTGTGGCTTAACCACATAGTCATCAGCACCAGCTTCGAGCCCTCGAACCACATCGTCGGTGTCACCCTTAGCGGTGAGCATGATGATCGGCGTGCCACTGTGAGACCTGATTTGCGAACAAACCTCAATGCCAGACTGGCCAGGAAGCATGATGTCAAGTAGCACCAAGTCCGGGTGCGACTCATTGAATACATCGATTGCAGTTAGGCCATCAGCGGCAAATACCGGCTCATAACCGGCACCCGAGAGCACCAGTCCGACCATCTCGCGCAGTGCATCATCATCGTCAACAACAAGAATCTTGTGAGACACTGCGACCTCCTGTTAGTAGCGGTAGTGATCCACCTTGTATGGTCCATCAACTGCTACACCAATGTATCTTGCCTGAGAGGGGGTTAGTTTTGTCAACTCGACGCCCAAAGCATCCAGGTGCAGGCGAGCCACCTTCTCATCCAACTGCTTGGGCAGAATGTGTACGCCCAGTCCGTATTCGTTAGCACGCTGGAACAATTCAATCTGCGCCAACACCTGGTTTGAGAACGAGGTTGACATTACAAACGAAGGGTGTCCGGTTGCGTTTCCAAGGTTCATCAGACGACCCTCAGACAGGATCAGCACAGCGCGACCGTTTGGTAGTCGCCATTCGTGCACCTGCGGCTTGATCTCAATCTTCTGAACTCCTGGAATCTGAGCAATTCCAGCCATGTCGATCTCGTTGTCGAAGTGACCAACGTTGGCAAGGATTGCAAGGTTCTTCATCTTTAAAACGTGTTCTGGGGTGATGATGTTTTCGTTGCCGGTTGAGGTGACGAAGATATCAATCTGGTCAATTACCGATTCAAGGGTCGCCACCTGGAAACCATCCATGGCAGCCTGCAGGGCGCAGATTGGGTCAATCTCAGAAACGATTACTCTCGCGCCCTGGCCACGAAGTGCCTCTGCACAACCCTTACCAACATCGCCATAGCCGGCGACGAAGCAAACCTTGCCGCCCATTAGCACGTCAGTAGCACGGTTTAGTCCATCTGGTAGCGAGTGACGAATGCCGTACTTGTTGTCAAACTTTGACTTGGTCACGGCGTCATTGACGTTGATAGCTGGGAACAGCAGCTCACCGCGCTTGAAGAACTCGTAGAGGCGGTGAACACCGGTGGTGGTCTCCTCTGAAACTCCAATGATTCCAGCGGCAACACGGGTGTAGTAGCTGGAGTCACGCTTCAGAGACTCAGTGAGGGTGTCAAGAATTACTCGGTACTCGTGAGAGTCATCTAGTCCTGCCGGTGGGACTGAGCCAGCCTTCTCAAACTCAACTCCCTTGTGAACCAATAGCGTGGCGTCACCACCGTCATCGAGGATCAGGTTTGGGCCATCAAAACCCTCTGAAGAGAAGTCAAAGATCTTCTCGGTGCACCACCAGTACTCCTCCAAGGTCTCGCCCTTCCAGGCGAATACTGGAGTTCCAGCTGGAGACTCGGTGGTTCCCTTGCCGACTACCACTGCTGCTGCAGCCTCGTCCTGGGTTGAATAAATGTTGCAGCTGGCCCAACGAACAGATGCACCAAGTTCAACGAGAGTCTCAATTAGAACTGCGGTCTGCACAGTCATGTGAAGTGAGCCTGCGATGCGGGCACCCTTCAAAGGCTGGGTTGGACCATACTCTTTGCGCAGTGCCATTAGGCCCGGCATCTCTTGCTCGGCAAGGCGAATCTGGTGCCTGCCGGCCTCTGCTAGGGAAAGGTCAGCGACCTTGAAATCAAACTGGGTAATTGTCTGGCTCATTACGTGCCTCTTTCGATACTCGATTCAAAGATTGCGAATTGCTTTGATTGCTTTGTCTCGAATCTCAACCATCGAGGCCTCGTGGCTGG
>JBEENY010000040.1:0-13490 GCA_041191905.1 Actinomycetota bacterium | reverse complement strand
GTCCTCGGACCCCAGAACTCTCGCCGTGACCGGGCAGGTCAATGGCGTAAACGTTAAAACCCCGAGCCACCAGCTTCGGAATCAGCTGGTTGTATTGCCAGACATAACGCTCTGAGTACTCACCCAAACCATGCTGAAGCATGAGGTTAGCCTTCGGATTTGGTGAGTCCCATAGAAATCCAGCCGCTACCGTGCCGGTGTCCCAAGATTTTGCTTTTGCAAGTGCCATGGCAAAAGCCTATGACTGCAAGGCAAGCTGCGCAGTTTGAATCGCAATCTCCAACTCTTCATTGGTTGGAATTACCAAAATCCTTACCTTGGAGCCAGCTGTTGAGATGTCCCGCTCTGACTTCTCGCGAACCTGATTCTTTTCATAATCAAGGGCAATCCCTAGGTGCTCAAGACCATCGGTGATTAGCTCCCGCATCTCGGAGGAGTTCTCGCCGACACCGGCAGTGAAAACAAGGGCATCAATCGGACCAAGTTGAGCAAGATACGCACCAACATATTGCTTGGCCCGAAGGGCATAAACCTCGAGTGCTTCGCGAGCGACAGCTTCATTTTGATTCGCGCGGCGAAGCACATCTCTGAGGTCGGAATCACCGGTCATGCCCCTAAGACCAGCATTTTTATTGAGACTCTCGTCAATTTCGCTAAGGCTCAGACCCTGGCTTGCCAAATACATAACAATCGCAGGATCAAGATCTCCGGAACGGGTTCCCATCACCAAACCTTGAAGTGGAGTAAGGCCCATAGAGGTATTGACCGACCGGCCATCTAGAACGGCGCAGGCAGAACCACCATTGCCTAGATGGAGCACCACTCCTGTGAAGTTTGGTTTTCCCAAAAACTTGGCAGCACGCTTTGAAACATAGGAGTGGGAGGTGCCATGAAAGCCGTAGCGCCTAATTGAATATTTCTGCTCTAACTCGCGGTCTATCGCATAGCGATAGGCAGCCGGCGGCATTGTCTGATGGAAAGCCGTGTCGAAAACAGCAACCTGAATAAGCCCTGGAAAGGCAGCCATCGCACCTTTGATACCGGCGAGGTTTCCGGGGTTATGTAGTGGCGCGAGCGGGATCAGAGATTCAATTGCGTTCAGCACAATTTGATCCACAATCGCAGGTTGGGAGAACTTAGATCCGCCGTGAACCACACGGTGGCCGATAGCAATCGGGGTTACACCCGAGGCCTTCAGATCTGCAACCATCTGCTCAAAAGCCGCAGTGTGATCAGACACTCGCTCGATCAAGCCTGATATCAACGAGTCATTGGTGGCGACATCAATCACCTGGTACTTCAGCGAACTGGAACCGGAGTTCACAACCAAAACTGGCTTCATGCCTGAGCTCCGGCCTGGATGGCTGTGATCGCAATCGTGTTCACAATGTCATCAACCAGTGCACCTCTGGAGAGATCGTTCACCGGTTTTTTCAAGCCCTGCAAAATCGGTCCAATTGCCAGCGCACCTGCGGTGCGCTGCACGGCTTTATAGGTGTTGTTACCGGTATTCAAATCTGGAAACACAAACACGGTGGCTCTTCCGGCTACTGATGACCCAGGCAACTTGGTCTTGGCAACACCGGCATCGACAGCGGCATCAAACTGAATTGGGCCCTCCACCGAGAGTTGAGGGGCACGATCACGCACCAAGTTTGTGGCGTTGCGAACTCGATCCACCTCAACACCCGATCCACTTTCGCCGGTTGAGTAGGAGAGCATCGCGACGTGAGGTTCGATATCGAAAGCCCGAGCGGTCTCAGCCGAAGAGATTGCGATGTCGGCAAGTTGCTCCTCGGTTGGCTCCGGAATCACCGCACAGTCGCCGTAAACGACGACTCGATCACGCAAGGCCATCAAGAAAACACTCGATACCACTGAGACGCCAGGTTTGGTCTTGATGATTTGGAATGCGGGGGTGATGGTGTGGGCGGTGGTGTGACATGCCCCCGAGACCATGCCATCTGCAATACCCAGCTGAACCAGCATGGTTCCGAAGTAGCTACCGTCGAGCATGATCTCGCGCGCCTTCTCCTCGGTCATTCCCTTGTGGGAGCGCAGCTTGACGTATTCAGCAACGCAGGTTTGAAAGTGCTCTGACTTTGAAATCTCGATCAGCGTGGCACCCGACAGATCGAGCTTTAGGTCAATTGCCCTGGCGCGAATTGCGCTGGGGTCACCCAAGATGATGAGGTTTGCAATTCCTCGGGTGAGGACCTTGTGAGCAGCCTGTAGGACACGATCGTCATTGCCCTCAGGCAACACGATGGTCTTGCTTTTTGCTCTGGCTCGCTCGGCCAACGAATGCTCAAACATCAGCGGTGTAATGGCGTCAGATTCCACCTCGGCTACACGTTGCGCGAGCGCTCCGCCTGGGACATGTTCCTCGAAAAGCTTTCTTGCCCTGGCGATCTTGCCTGGGTCCGATAGTGAGAGCATGCCGCGGGTGCGAATTACTTTCATGGTCGTGTCAAAACTGCCACCCGGGCATGCCACTACCGGGACAGCTGGTTTCACGCCACGAATCAGTCTTGCGATGGTTTCGGGTAGCTCAAACCCGCCATTGATGACAATTCCTGTGAGCTTGGGAAATGTGTCAGAGCTATCAGCCATAACCAGAGGAAGCAGGGCATCGGTGCGGTCAGAGGGTGCAACCACCACAGCGTTTTCCTTGAGCCTGGCCAAGACGTTGACCTCACTCATTGCGGCAACCACAACATCGAGGGCTTCATCCTTGAGTCGCTCTGGATCTCCGAAGACCAGTTCACCGGATACCGCATCCAGAACCTGCGACATTCTTGGAGCAACTAAAAAGGGATCCTCTGGGACCACCCAAATTGGCACATCAGCCCCGACTGAGCTCCTCACAGAATCTGTGATTTGCCCAACCTCGCTGCCCGCGCGATTCACGATGACTGCCAAAAGTGTGGTGTTAACTTCGGCGAGCTCCTGCATTGCTAGCTCGGCAACCTGCCCAATTTCTTTGGGTTCTCGAACCGGAGCCTGACCCAAGTTTTCCTCCCCGGTCAATGAGTTCCGGCCCGAGAGCACCAAGACCATCGGAGCTGCAAGGTTGGTTGCGACTTTGGCATTGAACGAGAGTTCGGCCGGCGAGACGACATCGGTGTAATCAGAACCCAAAATGACCATTGCATCAACGGTGGATTCGATGGACTTAAACCTATGAATGATTTGCGCGAGAGCACGCTCGGGCGAGGAATGAACATCTTGGTAGTTGGCGCCCGTGCAACTTTGAATGTCGATGGTGGAGCCAGATAGCTCGTGGAGCATTTCCAGTACTGGGTCCTTGGCCTCGGCCTTAGGCGAGACTGCTCGGAAGACCCCAACCCGGGCATGGGACTTCTTTAGGTTGTCCAAGATGCCAAGAGCCACCGCCGATTTGATGGTGTGACCCTCGACCGATGCCACGTATACATTT
Organism: Actinomycetota bacterium; assembly: GCA_041191905.1. Taxonomy (GTDB): domain Bacteria; phylum Actinomycetota; class Actinomycetes; order Actinomycetales; family Microbacteriaceae; genus Aquiluna. Next base: position 10,051 of record JBEENY010000040.1, on the reverse strand, counting down.
CGAGCCATAACTAAAGGGTAACGCACTCGGAAATTGCTTTTCAGTCGACCGTTTCCAGGCTTGGTCGCAGCTAGTCTGGAGGCAGTTGCTCGGTTAGAGCTTTTGCGTACAAGGAGGTTCGCATGTCAGTAAACAGCGTTTCCGTAACTGCCCTGGAGATAACCCAGACCGAAGCCTGGGATGTCATCAAATCATCAGCGCTTACATTGCGCGGGCACCAGATTCACGATGGCAGCATCCCAGAAAAATCCGCGCACAGAATGTGTTCAATTGCAGCTGCGGGTATCGCCGGAGCTCTCAGAGAGCTAGCCAAGCTGCTGAGCCATGACAGCGATTATCTACTGGCATGTGCCGAGGATTTTGAGCGATGGTCTGACTCAGGATTTGGGGTACCGGACTTTTATAACTCGCTCGATAAGTTTCAACCCCAAATATCAAGAGCCGATGGTGTTGCACACCTCGTGGTATTTCCGATGTACACCCAAAACGGCTCGACCGATCGTCTGGTTGAAGCCGTGGTTCTGGAGGTGATCTGGCCAAAGTTTGTCGCAGAACTTGAGCAGACCTTCACTAACCCGGCATTCTTACCAGTTCGATTCCTGGATTTCACTCCCGGTTACCTCACCAACTCAGCGGTGATATTTCCAGAGTCGGTTGCCGTGACACCTCGGGTTCCAGAGGGGTCTCCTGATGGTACCCAACCTGCACTTCCAGAGTTCAACTGGGGAGGCATCTTTGCCGACCGAGAGGCAGCTCGATTCAGGAAAGTGGTCGCCGCGGCCAGCGAGATCACGAGACTCGAGCTTCCCAGTGAAGCGCAATCTCTGCTCGGCGATCAACAGCTTGCGGAGCAAACCTTTGTGATGTGGGACCTGATTCACGATCGAACTCACATGCGCGGGGACCTGCCATTTGATCCCTTCATGATCAAACAGCGCATGCCGTTTTTCCTCTACGGTCTAGAGGAGTTGCGTTGCGACCTCACGGCATTTCGTGAGTCAGTAAAACTCTCTCGGGATTCTCAAGTCGATGCCGAAACCAGAAGATTCGCCCAATTGGTTCAATACGCAATCCTTTTCGATCGCATCTTCAGATTCCCGCTCACCGGGACCCGAAAGCGTAATTACGACTCGGTTGCGGGCCAGCTCCTTTTTGCCTACCTCCACAGAAGAGGGGTGTTGCACTGGACTGACACCCAGCTCGCCATCGATTGGGCTGAGCTTCCTGACATGGTGGTTGCACTTTCAGATGAGATCAACCAGCTGTATTTCGACTCAATCGACAGACCAAAGGTGGTTCACTGGTTGAAGGCCTACGAGCTAGTCTCGACCTGGTTAGCACCGCATCCAGCATCAAGCTGGCAGCGTGCTGAACTACCATTTGGTGGTACTCCATCCGAGCTAACCGACAAAGTCTTGGATGACGAGTTCCCACTTTCGATGTTCTATGAGGCGCTTACGAAGAAGATGGCTCCGGTGATCCAATCCACGATTGGCATCACCGGTAAGAACTAACCCAACCTTTGAAAGGGCATGGATTGAAGCTTCACGATGAAAACTGGCGCGGCTTTGCCAGCGACAACTACTCAGGCGTTCACCCAGAGGTGCTGCAGGCATTGGCCGAGGCCAATTTAGGTCACCAGACTGCATATGGTGAAGACCAATACACGGCTCGACTGAGTGAAGTAATCAAGGAGCATTTCGGATCACAAGCCGAGGTCTTCCCGGTGTTCAACGGCACGGGTGCAAACGTGGTGGGACTGACTTCCATGATGCCTCGCTGGGGAGCTGTCATCTGCTCAAATCTCGCCCACATCCATACCGATGAGGGTGGCGCTCCGGAGCGAGTCAGCGGTCTAAAGCTATTCACGGTTGAGCATCAAAATGGCAAGTTGACACCTGAGTCGATAGCCACCCAGGTGTTCGGAATCGGAGATGAGCACCGCGCTCAGCCAATGGTGGTTTCCATTACTCAGACCACCGAAGTCGGAACGGTCTATTCGCCCCAAGAGATTCGAGCAATCGCAGACTATGCCCACTCGCAGGGATTACTACTGCATCTAGATGGTGCCCGGTTATGGAACGCGGCTGCGGCGCTTGGTGTGCCCTTTAGCGATTTCACCACGGCAGCTGGGGTTGATGTCCTGAGCCTAGGAGGAACCAAGAACGGTTTGATGGGTGCAGAGGCGATCGTGGTTTTGAACCCCAAGGCCAGCGATGGATTGATCTACCTTCGCAAACTCTCAATGCAGCTTGCCTCAAAGATGAGATTCGTTTCGGCACAGCTGCTCACTCTGTTTGAAAATGACCTAGGAATTCGATCCGCCTCTCACGCAAACGCTATGGCGCAGCGACTTCGCCGAGGACTTGAGGCCAAGCTCGATAGCGGAGAGATTTCAGGCCTTCGCTTCACGAACCCGACCATGGCCAACGCGGTGTTTGCGAGTTTGGATAACCAGGTCGCCGATCGAATTCGTGCCAAGGTCAAGTTCTACGACTGGGAGCGCGCCATCGGCGAGGTTAGGTGGATGTGTGCGTTTGACACGACCGAGCAGGATGTCGATAACTTCATCAACATCATCTCCGAAGAGCTAAAGCGCTAGTTGTTGGTGAGTGAAGCACCGCACTTATAGAAACCAAACACCAGCTTGTCCATGGCAGCCCGGTTTTCATAGGAGACACTGTCCCAAAGGTTGTAAACGGTAAAGATCAAATCGGTTCCGTCTTGAGCCTTGATCTTTCCCGCTAGCGAATAGCCGGTCCGGATCCAGCCGGTTTTCGCCTCGATGTTGAAAAGCGCTGGACGCTGCTCGCCGGAGATAAAGCGATAGCGCAGCGACCCCGGCTTTCCTGATACCGGCATGCCGGCTATCACGGCCGAGTGCGAAGCTTGGTTTGCATAGACCTGAGCCAAGACATCGTTGACCAACTTGGCGGGAACTTTGTTCAGCCTTGATAATCCAGATCCATCAACGATCTGCATGCCCTTGGTGTCGATGCCGCGGGCCTGGAGCGCTTTTTGGTACGCCTTGGTAAGCGAGGTGGCTGAACCATCAAAGCCAAGTGCAATCGAAGAGAGTCGACCCAAAGATTCGGCCAAGGCATTGTCAGACACATTCAATGTGTTTTGAATCCACTTGGAGATGGGCTGCGATTTCACGCTCGCGATGACACTTGAGCTGGTGGGTAACTTGCCAACAACTGCCGACGCGCTCTGCGCAAGTCCGTATTTTCGGAGCGACTGCAGGAACAAAGTCCCAGCCTGGGATATCGGTTTTGCGGTTCTTTGACCGATAAACAAGTTTTGATTCTTGGAGCTCGTGAGCCTGCCGGCATCAATTTGTAATGCTGAAACAGGGGCCATGTAGCCCTGGGATAGGCCGCGCTTATCCCAGGTCGAGTGCCAGTCTTCTTTTGCGCCATACAGCGAGCTGTCCAGCACAACCTCAGAAATGGTGACCTTGTTCTTTTTTGCCCAGCTGGCAATTTGCTTGGATAGCGAATCGAGCTTTGGTCCACCCGAGTAATAGGAGGTGATGTTTCCAGGCATCCGCGAAAGCGTCACGTCTCCGGCACCAACCAGATAGATGCGACCCGATGTGCTGTCGGCAAAGACTTTGGTTTCAACCTGGTAATCAGGACCTAGGGCATCTAGGGCAACCACCGAAGTGATCACCTTCATAACCGATGCAGTCCGGGCTGGGGTTTGAGCATTTCTAGAGAAAAGCACCTCGGAAGTGTCAGCTCTTCTCACCTCGGCATGCAAAGACCTAATACCTTTTGATTTGGCTAGCGAGCTCACCGAGCACGGTGCCAAATTCCCCGGATCAGCACTTGCCGCAAGCGGTGTCACTGCCCCACACAGCAACCCCAGGGCTGCGACCGCAGCAATCGATCTCTTTCTCAAGCCAAACCTCCAGGCCAGAAGGCTAACAACCGATGCGGAAACTACTGCTTTGCCACCAGCTTTTTCACTAAATTCTGAGGTTTTGCGCTAGCCTTTACTACAAATTCCGCCCGATGTAGCGCGAGCCAATCCCATTTACTTTTCAAGGAAATTTCTCATGAGTGAAAAAGCAAACATTGGTGTTGTTGGACTCGCAGTTATGGGCTCAAACCTGGCCCGCAACCTCGCCTCCCGTGAGGGTAACCGCGTTGCGGTTTACAACCGTTCGGTTGAGCGAACCGAGCTACTGGTCAACGAGCACCCAGAGGCAAACTTCATCGCATCCAGCACCATCGACGAGTTCGTAGCATCGCTCGCAAAGCCAAGAACCGCAATCATCATGGTTCAGGCTGGAGCCGGAACCGACGCCGTCATCAATCAGCTTGCGGAACGTTTTGAACCAGGCGACATCATCGTCGATGGTGGAAACGCACTGTTCACCGACACCATTCGTCGCGAGAAGGAAGTTTCCGCGAAGGGCATCAACTTTGTCGGTGCCGGAATCTCAGGTGGAGAGGAAGGTGCCCTGAAGGGACCATCGATCATGCCTGGAGGTTCGGCCGAGGCATATAAGACTCTGGGTCCAATCCTGGCTTCAATCGCAGCCGTTGCCGAAGGCGAGCCATGTGTCACTCACGTTGGCACCGATGGTGCTGGTCACTTTGTGAAGATGATCCACAACGGCATCGAATACGCAGACATGCAGCTGATTGCAGAGGCCTACGACATCCTGCGTCAGGCAGGTGGCTACACCCCAGCCGAGGTTGCAGAGATTTTTGGTGAGTGGAACAAGGGAGACCTAGAGTCCTTCCTGATTGAAATCACCGCTGAAGTTCTAAAGCAGGTTGATGCTAAGACCGGCAAGCCATTTGTCGATGTTGTATTGGACCAGGCCGGCTCCAAGGGAACCGGTGTTTGGACCGTGCAAACCTCACTAAACCTAGGAGTCCCAGTTTCTGGTATTGCCGAGGCAGTATTTGCAAGAAGCCTGTCTTCCCAGGCGGCCCAGCGCGCGGCGGCAGGCAACCTACCCTCCCACGCCACCAAGTGGGAGGTCTCTGACAAGCAGGCCTTCGTTGAGGCAGTGCGGAAGGCGCTTTATGCATCCAAGTTGGTTGCCTATGCCCAAGGCTTTGATGCCATTCGTGCTGGCGCGAAGGAGTACAACTGGGAAATTGACCTCGGTGCTGTGTCGAAGATCTGGCGTGGCGGTTGCATCATCCGTGCGCAATTCTTGAACCGAATCGCCGATGCCTATGCTCAGAACCCAAGCCTTGAATCGCTGATTCTGGACCCGTATTTCACCAACGCAGTTGCCGAGGCAGTCGGCGCTTGGCGCGAGGTGGTTGCCAAGGCCAGCCTTGCGGGTATCCCGGTACCAGCGTTCGCTTCCTCACTGAGCTACTACGACGGTCTGCGCTCGCCTCGACTGCCAGCTGCTTTGGTGCAGGGTCAGCGTGACTTCTTCGGAGCTCACACCTATAAGCGAGTAGACCTACCGGGCGTATTCCACACCCTTTGGTCTGGAGATCGCAGCGAGATCGAAACCACTCCTTCCTCGCACTAGGGAGTAACCTTGGCGGGTGCGCTCGCATTGGATTTGGCTCTTTATACCGATGGCCCTGATTTGGGGTTCGAGCTTTCTATTTACCGAGCTGTCGCTTGAACTGACCACCTACTTCGGTGTTGCCTTCTGGCGCACCTTCCTAGGTGCAGTATCGATGGCAGTGCTGGGGCTAGTTATGAAGCTCGGCTTCCCCAAGGGCAAGCAGTGGCTGCACCTTTGGGTCGCAGGGCTGTTTATGAGTGCAATCCCATTTGCACTTTTCTCCTATGCCCAACAGTCGACCACAAGCATCCTCGCGGCCATCATCGGAGCCTCAATGCCGATGTTTACTCTGCTTGCGATCATGACGATCTATCGAACCGAGCGAGTCACCCTCATCGCCACCGTAGGTCTATTGATAGGCCTTGTTGGCGTGGCGATAACCCTTGGGGTTTGGGAGGGTTTCGGAGAAAACGATCCGCTGGCGATTTTTGCACTGGTATTCGCAGCCGTTTCCTACGGCATCGGAACTCCTTACATCAAAAAGTTCATTACCCCGATGGGTCTTCACGGTGTAACCTCAGCCGCCGGACAGGTGGGTATGGCTGCGCTGACCCTGCTGCCGCTTTATCTTCTGACCGGTCCGCTCTTCATCGCAGCGCCAAGGCTCGAAACCGTTGGTGCACTTTTGGCACTTGGGGTTCTGGGTTCTGGCTTTGCCTACCGGCTTTATCACGGCGTCATCGCGAGCGCCGGCAGCACAACCGCATCGCTAGTCACCTTCTCAAACCCCGTGGTCGCAACCATCTGGGGAGTTCTACTTCTTGGTGAAACCCTGCACTGGTATGAACCGGTTGGGGCAGTTGTGGTAATCCTTGGCGCTTATCTAGCTCAACGCCGGTAATACAACCGCTCGCCAAATCAACATCGGCTCAAAGCCAAGACCGAAGTAGAGATCCAGCGCTCCGGAGTCGTTACCTGTGTCGGCACCAAGTGCAACGGAGTCAAAACCCCTTGCCAAGTAATAGGTAGCCACATGATTCAAGAGCGCTTTGCCGATCCCGATGCCGCGGTACTCGCTCAAAACTCCAAGCTTGTCGACCCAGCCTCCGTTTTGGTCGGCCCTGGAATCATCGGCTATCAAAAACCCGGCCGGCTGGGAGTCGTAGTAGGCAATTAGAAATCCGTTTTGGTCCAAAGACTCGATTGACTTTCGCTGTCTCAGCCAAGCGTCGAAAGCTATCGGCACATAACCAAAGTGCTCCGAGAAAGTCTTGGACTCAAGCTCATGAATCAGCTTTGCGTTGGCATCAAAGTCAACCGACCGAATCTCGAGCTGCGGGTTTGAATGAGGCACTGCCTGGGAGATGTTTCTCCACACCAGCTTCCAGTAATCCCGATAGTGCTCAAAACCGAACTCGGAAAAGAGCTCATGCAGCTGCACATCGTTTTTGTTGCCCGCGGCGCGGATCTTGAATCCGGGTCGATTCGCTTTGGTCCACTCAATCCCGAATTGAAGGAGCTCTTTCGCTACATCGTCGGAGCAGTCGGTAAAGAGATCGAGATCGACCCAATTCTTAGCGCTATCAGTTTGGATAAACAGCACCGCATCCAATCGATCCTGTTCATGACCAAAGACCATCGCCGGTTCACCAAAGCCCTGAAACCACTGCGGCATCTCGCTCAGTGGGTAGAGCTCGAACTCGGGGTCAACCCGAAGCTCATGCGTGTTAGCAATCTTTAGCGTTGCATCGGCATCATCAAGAGTCAGCGGGCGAATCAATGCGCTGCTTCCCGAGCCAGCGGTTTTCTCAGATCAGGCAGCGTCCAGGGCCTAACTATGAAGATCAGGCTCAGCACCGACAGAGCAAAGAAGCTGAAAATCAAGAGCCCAACATCAAATGTTGAGGTGACGCTCAGGGTGGCATAAACCATACTCATGATTGAGGTCATCGTGAAGTTGGTGACTCCCATCAGTGATGCTGCGGTGCCAGCCTCAGATCCGTGATTCAAAAGCGCGAGGGTTGGAATTCCTGTTGCGGGAGCGCCGAAGAAGAACACCAGGACAAAGAAACCAATCTCAGCAATCAAGATGCTCCCGCCGGCGGTGAACATTAGGTAGAGGCCAGCCAGGGCACCGGCTACCGAGTAAACCACCAACATCCATTGCGCCTTGAAGTACTTGGCCATAATCCCGCCAAACTGCACCCCTAGCCACAGTGCTGCGGAGTTAATGGCAAACCAGATGCCAAACTCCCCCGGCGATAGCTCAAAGGTCTCCTGATACAGGTAGGAAACCGTGTTCAGATATCCAAAGAGTGCACTCAGTTGCAACGCGCTAACTAGCAGCAGTCCGACGTAGGCACGATCTTTCAAAACCGATACATAGCCGCGGGCAAGGCCAATTGGAGTACTGGAGCGACGCTGAGCCTTGGGGAGAGTTTCAACCAGGAAGAAGGTCGAGGCAATAGCAAGTGCCAGACCAAAAAAGCCAAAGGTCAAAAATATCGATTGCCAGGGGAAGACAGAGACCAATTGTGATCCCACAATCGGGCCAATGATCGGGGAAAGCCCCTGAATCAAGAACACCCGAGAGAGCATCTTGAGCATCGGTTGACCTCGGAACAAATCACGAACCACCGCTCGCGACACAACATCGGCGCTCGCTGCAAAGAAGCCCATCGTGAAGCGAAGCACCAAGAAATAGCCGATCTCTTTCACAAAGAAAAGCGCAATGGCGCTGGCTGCAAATCCAAACATGGCCATTAGCAGGAGCGGTCTGCGGCCAAAGGCATCAGACATTGGGCCAGCCACAAGTTGTCCAAAGGCCAATCCAATGGTCACTCCAGCCAGAGATGCCTGGACGGTGCCATTGGGAACCCCAAAGAACTCACCAATCTGCGGGAACGCAGGTAGATAGGGGTCAATCGTGTAAGGGATAAGACTGATGGAGAAAGCGACGATGAAGATGTAGGTGATAAGCATTCGACGATTTAGTTGATCGCCGGAATCTATTACCCGACCTCCTGTAGTAAGTCGGAAAGTTAGAGCCACGGCTAGAAGAATAGTCGCTGGGCGATGACCTCACCCGGTCGCACGCCGCCCGCTACGGCAAACACTGCCGAACCAATTGGCAAAGTCCACTTATTTAGAAGGTCAACCTCGGCCAAACGGTTTTGAATCGGGATGAACTGGTTTTGCATGTTGGCTTGATAGGCAGCCCATAGCAGCCCAACATCCAAAGACCCCTGAGCATTGAAGCCGACCTCAAAGGAGAACGGTCTTCTAAAGATCCGCTCCCCCTCGCGCTCGGGAGCAGCTCGGCGAATGTGAGCGAAATCTGGGATGACCTTTAAACCATTCGGGTGCCTGGCGGCTAGGTCGGGGATATCTGATTCACGCTCTCCCGTGAGCGGAGCTCCGTTTGATAGTCGTCTACCGATTACCTCTTCCTTAGAAGGGGTGCCGAGCTGATCCCAAGTATCAAGCTGCATCGCGATGCGTCTAAAGACCAACTGCGTGCCACCAATCGCCCACTCAGGCCCATCGCTGATCCAAACCACGTTGTCAAAGTCCTCGGTGCCGAACTTTGGATTAGCGGTGCCATCAACTTGACCCATCAGGTTTCGGTGGGTGACACCCGCAGGAACCATGCCGGGGGTGTGAGCAAAACCTGACTGGGTCCACCGCACAGTGGCAAATGGCATGCTGTCACGCACCAAACCGCGGGCGCCGTGGCTAAGGACTACCGGGTCATCGGCAGCCACGTGGATCAGTACATCTCCTCCGGAGAACTCTGGTTTGAGCTGATCGATCTTGAATTTTGGCAGCTCGCCAAACCCAATCGGCAGCTGATCTTCTAGGCCGAGCTTTCTAAAAAGATTCGGGCCAAAACCAACATAGGCGGAGAACCTAGCTGCACCCAACGCCAACTCTGGCGATGGGTCAGCCAACACCGGATCACCTTGGCAGAGTCTTGAGATGTCATCAGTTATTAAGCTCATCCAACGGAGCATGGCGGCTTTATCAACACTTGGCTTTAGGTCAAATGCGATGAAACTGGTGACCGCTTGGAGGTCTGCCTCGATACCCATCTGGTGTGGGCCGTAAAACTCAAGTGCCCGTTTTGCGGTCTGGGTCTCGGCACTTGCCGCCGAGGCAAAGGCGGTTACGCCAGAGGCCAGGCCGGCAGCCGCAGCGGATGCTGCGGTGCCAGCTAGAAAACCTCTGCGGGTGACCATTTATTAGTGATCCATGCCTTCTGTGTGGTACTCCTCATCGCCACCTTCGGCCGGCTTTGCAACCACGCCTTCCAAAGTGACATCTTCTGTACCTTCAAAATCCAGGGTAACGCTGATTTGACTACCGGGTTCCACGGCTTCAGTAAGCTCCAGGAGCATGAGGTGGTTGCCACCTGGTTCGAGCACCACGCTCTGGCCCGCTGGGATAACTAGGCCGCCATCAATTTTCTGCATCTTCATGGCGCCGTCAATCATGGCCATCTCGTGCACCTCAACCTTGCCAGCGACATCGGTCAAGCCTCCGACCAGGGTGATCTCC
>JBEENY010000039.1:0-14370 GCA_041191905.1 Actinomycetota bacterium | reverse complement strand
TTGTGTTAACCGGAACTGAAGTCAAATCTCTGCGCGCAGGGCGCGCATCCCTGATCGATGGTTATGCAACCATCGATGGGGGAGAAGCGTGGTTAGAGAACGTTCACATTCCAGAGTTCTTGGCCGGGAGCTGGACCAACCACGCAACCCGACGCAGGCGCAAACTTCTTCTAAATCGGGCAGAGCTAAACAAGCTCGGTGGCAAAGTTAAGGAGTCGGGTCTAACGATTGTTCCGCTTTCCCTCTACTTCAAAGACGGCAGGGTCAAGGTTGAGATTGCACTCGCTCAGGGTAAGAAGGACTGGGATAAACGCCAGACCTTGAAGGAGCAGCAGGACAAGCGTGAGGCGGCAAGGGCGATGTCCACCAAAGGTAAAGAATGGTAGTCACTTACTAGCTGAACAGCTGGTCCTAAGACAAACAGTGCAGAGCTACCCCCCCTTTTTTTGGCTTAGATTTTTGAGAGTATGATTTTGCTGTGCATATCAAGCGCGCGGAGCGAATCATAATTGGGACTGCGTCTTTCGCTTCTACCTATGGGATAGCAAATCAAAACCAAGTATCGACATCTGAAATAAATCGAATCATCGACTTGTCAGCCAAGAGCGGCGTGTTCGGCTTCGATACTGCACCGACTTATGGAAGCGCCGAGGAGGCAATAAGTGAAGCTGCTGGCAAAGGGCTCAAGCTCATTTCAAAGATTCCCGCAGGATGCAGATCTTATAGAACGATCTATCAGAGTGTTCAAAGGAGCATTGAACTTCTCAAGGCACCATGCTTGGAGGCGGTCTTGTTTCATGACTCCAAAGACTTACTAGATGCCAAATCGGAGGCACGCACTTCCATGATGGCGCTTATGGAGCAGGGGTTAATCAAACGTTGGGGTGTCTCGGTTTACGAACCCGATGAACTAATTAGATCGCTAGACCTTGAACCAATGGTAATCCAGGCTCCAATGAACTTCTTCGACCGCCGGTTTCTGGAACCTTCCATACTGAAGGCAGCTCAACATGCTGGGGTGGAGCTGCATTTTCGATCAATCTTTCTTCAAGGATTTCTTTTGATGAACGAGCAAGACCTGCCTGGTCACCTCTTGCGATGGACCGATGAGAATCGATGGTTTGGGTCTCTTGCCCAGAGTTACGGCTTATCCCGACACGAACTGGCGGTTGCATTTGCCCTGTCGGCATTGCCACATGCCAAACTCGTCGTTGGGGTTAACTCTCTGAGAGACCTCGAGCAGCTTCTCGCGGTGATTGGGCTGCCGGAGATTAAGATTGAGCGATGGTTGCCAAATGAGGAGAGCCCACTGGAGTTGATTGACCCAAGAAGGTGGGTAAGAGATGCCTAAAGTTGCTGCCATAGTTCAGGCAAGAATGGGATCAAGCCGTCTTCCAAACAAGAGCCTAAGGTTACTCCATGGCAAGTCGCTCGTGGAATTAGTTGGCTGTCGGCTGAGTAAATGCTCATCTCTCGACCAGATAATCTTCGCTATTCCCAAAGGGGAAGCTGATGATATTCTCGCAAACGAGCTAGCATCCCTGGGGTATGCGGTGTTCCGCGGCCCGTCGGATGATGTTCAGAAGCGGTACGTCGAAGCAGCTCAAAAGCACTCTATTGATGTAATCGTGAGAGTGACAGCAGACTGCCCCTTGATTGACTGGCATATCGTTGACCGGTGTGTGGAGGCGTTTATAGCGTCAAATTCAGATTTGGTATCTAACGTTTCACCACCGTCTTTTGCTGACGGGCTGGATGTTGAGGTTTTTTCGACTGAAACTCTGGTTCGATCGCGGAGTAATTCCCCATCGGCATTCGCAATTGAACACGTTACTTGGGACCTGCGCGAATCTGGAAGATACAAAGTGATAAACATCGAAGCGCCTGAAGATTTTTCAAATGAGCGCTGGACTGTAGATTATGAATCTGACTTGGAGTCACTCGCCAAACTCTTGCCTGAGAATTTTGAAAGTCTCTGTTGGGAGGAGATAAGGTCCCTTGGATTCCGAGGGGTGATGGATACAGCGCGAATAAGGAACGAGGGTGCTTTCATGGGGTCTGGTCAAAAGCTCTGGACGAAAGCTAAGGGGCTAATCCCTGGGGGAGGCATGCTTCTCTCAAAGAGAGCGGAGATGTTCCTACCGAACTTGTGGCCAAGTTATTACTCAAAGGCGAAGGGCTTCAAGGTTTGGGACCTCGATGGGGTTGAGTATTCTGACTTTGCTCTCATGGGAGTCGGCACTTCATCCTTAGGTTACGGTGACGATGCCGTAGATGAAGCAGTCATCGAAGCCGTGCGAGCCGGTGTGATGTCCTCACTCAACTCCCCAGGTGAGGTCATGTTGGCGGAGCGATTGGTTGAACTCAATCCATGGGCGGACATGGTGCGCTTCACTAGGAGCGGCGGTGAAGCCAATTCTGTAGCTGTTAGGATTGCGAGAGCGGCAACTGGGCGAGATAAGGTCCTAGTCTGCGGATATCATGGCTGGCACGATTGGTATTTGGCGGCGAATCTGAGCAGTGAGGATGCCCTCAATGGTCATTTGCTACCAGGTCTCGACCCCGCGGGGGTACCCAAGCAACTCGCTGGAAGCATCTCCACCTTCCAGTACAACGACATCCAGAGGATTCGTGAGCTAGTAGCAGAGGGCGGGGTCGCCGCCATCAAAATGGAAGTCGAGAGAAACTCCCCACCGGAGCCTGGCTTCTTGCAATCCGTGCGGAAGTTATGTGATGAGAACGACATCGTTCTAATTTTCGATGAATGCACCTCTGGCTTTAGGGAGACTTTCGGGGGGCTTCATTCCAAGTACGGGGTTGAGCCGGATCTTGCGATGTATGGAAAAGCCCTTGGCAACGGCTATGCCATCGCCGCGGTTGTCGGGCGCGAACTAATCATGCAAGCTGCACAACAGAGCTTCATCAGCAGCACATTCTGGACCGAGAGACTTGGCCCTGAGGCAGCCGTTGTGACACTCAGGAGGATGGAAGAAAGCCAGAGTTGGAATCACAATTTGGCAATGGGTATAAGGGTCAAACAGGGCTGGCAAAGTGTGCTTCAAGCCAGCGGGCTCCCGTTCACCGTTTTTGGTCTGGACGCCATGCCATCTTTCATAATAAATTTACCCGAGTGGAACTCTGCGAAGACGTTGATCACGCAGGAATTTCTCAAGGCCAACATCCTCGCAACCTCGTCGTTCTACCCATCTCTGGCTCACAAGCATGAAGACATAGATTGGTATCTTGACAAGTTCTCTTCAATCCTTGAACAAATAGCCAGGAATTGGGGCGAATCCTACTTCAATCGTGCTCTTCTATCTCAACCTGCCCATCAAGGATTCAGGAGGCTCAACTAGTGGCCACAAATCGAGTCTTGATATTTGGTGGGCTAGGTATGCTCGGCCATTACTTTCTGAAAGAGCTAGACCTCAGGTCGAAAGATTATCAAAGCGTTTCTCGAAGCAATCAGCATGCAGACTTTCAGATTAACACTGGCTCCTACTCTGAGGTGAGGGATCTACTCAGGTCGGTGAAACCTAGTCACATCATAAATTTGATTGGGCTAACAAGTGTTGAGGATTGTGAGCGCGATGCGCGACTCAGCGATGAGGTGAATGTCGGACCCGTCCTGAATCTTGCGGCCGCTAGAGAAGAGCTCCAACTGAGCAGTCTGCGAATCCTGCATATTTCTACTGACCACTTTTATGATTCACCGGGTCCATCATCCGAGGATGATTTGAAAGTTGTCAATAATTACGCAGCTTCGAAGCTAAAGGCAGAGAATGGGCTAGATCAAGGACGAGATCTCATAATCAGGACAAACTTTGTTGGCAAATCAAATACCCCAAACCGTGAGAGTCTAACCGATTGGGTTGTCTCCTCATGCCTAGGGGTAAAACCCGTAGGTGTTTTAGATGATGTCTATTTTTCTCCACTGGATATGGACATGGTCGCCAAGCATTCTCTGGAGGCTCTCTTCGCTGGCGGCTTTGGCGTATTCAACCTTGGTTCACGGGGCGGCATGTCAAAGGCTGAGTTCGACATTAAATTTGCCCAAGCCCTGAACTATTCAGACGAGAACCTGATCCCCATAAGTCGAGAAAGAGCTGGTTTTCTTAGAGCTCCAAGACCTGGAGACATGACCATGGATTCGTCAAAGTTTGAGAACACCTTTGGGGTATCCTTACCAAGTACCGAAGAACTGGTTCATCGTGTTGCATTGACCTACAAGCAGGGGGATAGTTGACGTTTCAAATCGGCGGCCATGAAGTTGGCTTGGATAGTCCTCCGCTATTCATAGCGGATATTGCGGCCAATCACGACGGAGATTTAAACAGGGCTGTTCACCTCATAGACCTTGCAGCTAAGGCTGGGGCGCACGTGGCTAAATTCCAGCACTTCTCGGCAGAAACCTTGGTGTCAGACTTTGGTTTTCGATCACTCGGCGGAAAGCAGAGCCACCAATCTGCTTGGCACAAATCTGTATTTGAAGTTTATAAAGACGCATCGATCGATTTGAGTTGGACGCAAACTCTTGTGGAAGCTTGTCGCGATGCGGGTATTGCCTTCATGTCGACACCATACTCAATCGAATTGGCAGATCACATCGATCCCTTCGTTGATGCATACAAAATAGGCTCCGGTGACATCAATTACCCACAGATAATTGCCCATGTAGCTCGCACGGGTAAGCCATGGTTGATCGCAACTGGAGCGGCTACGTTGGAAGACGTTCGCGCTGCTGTCGGCGCAACCGGATCGAATCGCCGTGGAGTCATTATGCAATGCAACACTAACTACACTGCTGACCCTGAGAACTTGAAGTTCATAAACCTTCGAGTTCTCGAATCGTACAAGAACGAATTTCCTGATCTAGTCCTTGGGCTAAGCGATCACACGCTTGGGCACGCTACTGTGCTCGGCGCTGTCGCATTGGGTGCGCGGGTCTTCGAGAAGCACTTCACAGATGATAGATCTCGACTCGGACCTGACCATCACTTCTCGATGATGCCAAACGATTGGCGTGAGATGGTAGAGGCATCCAACCAACTATTCTTCGCAATGGGCGATGGGGAGAAGCGAGTGGAAGCGAACGAACTTGACACCGTGGTTCTTCAAAGGCGCTCCATACGGGTAAGTAGGGACTTGGCTGAGGGGGAAACCCTGTCCCTGGACATGCTTGATTTCTTGCGCCCAGCACCCAGGGATTCTATACCACCCTCACTTCTAGATTCAGTCGTCGGCAAGAAATTGGCTACGAATCTAAAAGCGGGGGAGCACCTGACTTGGCAAGTTCTGATCTAGCATTTGTAATCCCGGCCTTCAACGAGGAGAAGACCGTGGCCGGTGTCGTGCGTTCACTTAGGGACTTTGGTCAGGTCTTTGTGGTGGATGATGGTTCCAACGATCGAACCTCTGAAGAGTCCTCAAGGGCAGGCGCGAAGGTGTTGAATTTGGGGGCGAATTCTGGATACGACAAGGCCCTAGCCGCCGGATTATCGAATGCCGCCCTAAGCGGGGCTCGGTACGTAGTCACTTGCGACGCTGATGGACAGCACTTGAGTTCTGATGTCTTGAAAGTTTCAAAAACCTTGATGGAGGGCGGCTCGCCCATTGTGATTGGAGTGCGACCCGCCTTTGCCAGGTGGTCGGAGGTTGTCTTTGCTAGGCATGCAAGAAGAAGACATGGGATATACGATCCGCTTTGCGGGTTGAAGGGCTATTTGATTGAGTCTTCTGGCCACAATTTTGAGAAAGTTTTTGACCAGTCAATTGGCACAGGTTTAGCGGTTGAATATTCTCGACTCCATCAAGCCATTAATCTGCCTATTATGGAAGCTCATAGACTTCATGGTTCTCCGAAGTTCGGGTCCATTCTTCGGTCTAACCTGAGGATACTCAAGGCCCTGGGGCTTTGCCTGAAGCGCGATGCAATTTTACTGATTTGGGGACACGATTGGCACAAAAAGCAGGGGTCCGTGGCATGAAACTAGCTGTCGTAATCCCATGCTTCAAGGTGAAAAATCAGATACTTGGGGTACTCTCAAGGTTCGGTCCTGAAATTGATTCAATCTACGTCGTAGATGATGCCTGTCCTGAGCATACGGGTGCATTCGTGTCATCAAACGGTTTGGATCCCCGAGTGCGAGTTCTTTCGCATCCAGAGAACCAAGGCGTTGGGGGTGCGGTGATTACCGGGTATGTGGCTGCATTAGAAGACGGAGCCGATGTCATCATTAAGGTCGATGGCGATGGCCAAATGGACCCTGCCCTAATCCCAACCCTGATCAAGCCTATCCTCGAAGGCAGAGCGGATTACGCCAAGGGCAATAGATTCGATAGTCTTGAGGATCTTTTCGAGATGCCGCGGATAAGGATACTTGGAAACGCTGTATTGTCATTATGGTCCAAGGTTTCGACCGGATATTGGACTGTTAATGACCCCACTAATGGCTTCACTGCAATACATCGCAGAGCTCTAGAGAAAATTCATTTGGGGAAAATAAGGCGTTCATACTTTTTTGAATCCGACATTTTGTTCAGGTTGAGCATCGCGAATGCCGTTGTTGCCGATGTGCCCATGAAGGCAGTCTACGGAGAAGAGAAGAGCAATTTGAGGATTTCCCGGGTGCTAATTGAGTTTCCTTGGAGGCATACGGTCAATCTTATGAAGAGGATCTTTTACCGCTACTACCTCAGGGAGTGGTCAATTGCCAGCCTTGAACTGCCGTTGGGGCTAATGATGCTAGGTTTTGGAGGATGGTTCGGCCTCCATAGTTTCATGCAGGCGTCCGCCGATGGTAGGGCAACCACTGCAGGTCAAGTCACCTTAGCTGCAATAGGAATTATTCTGGGAGTTCAGCTCTTGCTCTCCTTCCTTGCTTTCGACATTCAAGCGGAACCGAAGGCTCCAACACACAGAAGATAGGTATCGACAGTGATAAAAGTCTTTAGCCAATTGAAAAAATCACGGATTCTGCTAGCACTCGGATCCTTGATGGCAATCGGAGCTTGGGTGTATTCGCGCGTCTGGATGGTGAATCCTGCGATTCTCGGCGATGAATATCTTTACTCAATGAATGCAAGAAAGGCATCGCCCTGGGACCCATCGCCGGCTGGTGATTTCTCTAACTATCTTTTCAACCTAGTCTTTAGCTCAACGAATCTTTGCGGACCAAGCTTTTATACATGCGCGAAACTATTGAACTTAGTGTTCTTCTTGGGATTCACCTTTGTGATTTTCTTAGTAGCCCTTAGGCTTATTGGCTTCTGGCCGGCGTATGGATTCATGGTTGCTGCAGGGCTGAGTCCACTTGGGGTCTACACTTCTATGTTTCTCCCTGAATCAATGTACTTTTTCTTCTTGTCGCTCGTCCTGGTGCTGGTTCTCAATGCGGCACAGAATTACGAGTGGCAAAACTGGGCCTGGGTGGGCCTCTTGGTCGGAATTACATCACTGATTAAGCCCCATGCCTGGCTTTCAGCTATCGCAATTGGCATATTCATGCTAGTTCTCGGTCTTTCCCAGAAAAGACTGCGCTGGAAGCCGCTTTTCCTTTCCCTCGCATCCATTATTAGCGCTGCCGTTGTCGGCAGAGTCGTTGTGGGCTTCTTCGTTGCAGGCCCGAAGGCATTAGGTTTCTTCGGCCAGTATTTAGGCGAAAGTGTCATTCAGGAAATCACGAGCGTAGGCAATGGTGCTGGTTCAACGGCCGAGCTTCCTGCACCTTCACCGGTAGCGTCGGGACAGGTGAACGGTGTAATTGCCCTATTTGGAATTCAGCTAAATACACACATGCTCACTGTCTTTGCCCTTATGGGCATTGCCGTTTTGGGCCTGACACTTGGATTGATTGCAATTATTCGCACCAGGGAGCTGGATCCAGTATCAGCCTTCTCTTTGTTTGCCTTTATTTGGCTCTTTAGCTTGATACTGGAGATCGTTATCTTTACAGGCTGGATTACCGGCGGTGGCGATGACCACACGACTAGAGTCCTACTTAGGTATTACGATTTCCTCTTCGTTATCGTTCCCCTGGCTGGATTCGCAGCTATCTGGTCAGGTCTCGCCGACAAGACCAATGTATTTTTGCGATGGGGGCTTGTTTTCATTGTTGGATTATTGATTACTCCAGCCTTCTCCGGCTTCTTCGGCACTCTGACAATTCAGATTGCAGACGCGCCAAATCTCGCTGGCCTAGTTGTGAATCAAGATGTCCTCAATGGGGTAGCTCTCACATCAGCTCTGGCACTGTTCGTGTTTGCAGTTGCGCCCAAGTACTTGAAGTGGGCGTTTATCGTAATCCTGCCATTCTCTATGGTTGGTACTGGTTGGCAAATTCAAGATCAGTATCAGGGTTTCAGAGCGGAATTAAATGCTGCAGATAAAGCCGGAAAGTTTGTCTACCAGAACTGGTCCGAGGCAGATCGGCTGGAATCTCTGGTCATCGCCGGTTCCCGGTTTGAGGCAACAAATGTTGCCATTTGGGCCGATGTGCCGGGAATAGAGTACGAGCTTTTCGGTGCAGGCTCTCAATATGATGCAAATTCAGCGCCCGATGGCACCAGATGGATAATTGCCGTTGGGGATCTCGGGGCTGTAGGGGACTTTGCCGAGGTTGTTGAAGGCGATGGCTATACACTTTACAAGCTCAAAGGCTAATCTCCTTGAAACTCCTGGTAATTCACGAGGTTAACTACATAGAGAAGCCGCTATTTGAAATACACGATTTCCCTGAGTACCTTGCTTCAAAAGGCTGGGATGTCAGTTTTTATCAATTTCCGGAGGGCGAGTCACCCCAAAGTGTTTCAGCACTAGCTGAAAAGCCTCGCACCGTCAGGAGGACTGCTTTTGATGGAGAGATAAAACTACTTACCCCACGAAGCTTGTCCGGCAACCTTTTGGGACGCCTCATGGAGTCCTTTATATCGATTTGGCGGATACCTAAGTTGATCAGGGATGTCGCACCTGACCTTATTCTTCTCTATGCGGTTCCCACATATGGCTGGCAGGCGGTGCTTGGGGCAGCACGCTATGGCGTGCCTGTTGTTTATAGGGCTTTGGATGTCGCCAGCCAAATCAGGCGAACCCCTTTCTCGTTCCTGGTTAGGGTGGCTGAAAGGTTCGTAATTCGACATGCGAATCATGTTTCTGCGAATAATTCCGCAATGCTTGAGCACTGTCTTAGCGCAGGTGCAAGGGAAAAAAGGTCCTCGGTGGAGTATCCACCTGTTGGGCTCAATTTGAATTCCGCACCCCAAGATTTGGCCGAGGCATTGGTAAGTGATTTGGGGTCTGCAAAATGCATCACTTACATGGGGAGCTTTTTCTACTTCTCTGGGCTTCGCCAAGTCCTAACAGAGTTTGCAAAGAACCCGACTCCTAATGTCTTGCTTCTCCTTATCGGTGGGGGTGAACAGGATCGAGAGTTGCGGACTCTGGTGAAGGAGCTGAAATTGGAGGGGCGAGTTGTGTTCACAGGTTTTGTCCCTAGAGACGTTCTTCATCTTTACCTCAAAGCGTCTACTGTTCTCATAAATCCCATGGAAGTTCGGGGGCTATCAAGGGTTGCCTTGCCTCAGAAAGTGATTCAGTACTTGGCTACTTCAAATCCAGTGGTGTCAACTCGATTAGATGGGCTAGAGGATGCGGTGGGGGATTTTTCGAATCTCTATTTCGAGGACTCACCGGAGGCTGTATTGCAAAAGGCGCTTGAGCTATGCAGGGCTGATGATGGGTCGCCTATGGCCAGCAATCTTGAAAAGTTGGAGGCCAGATTTGGGGCAGGGGCGTTGGAAAAGTTCGAATCCATGCTCAAAAGGGCGGCGGAGGTGGGCTCATGAGAGCATTCATCCTTGGTGCATCTGGAATGCTGGGTCAGGCCGTATCCAGCACCTTTGAATCCTCAGGCATTGAGACCTACAAAATTTCAAGATCTGCAACCATTTCTTGGGATGCAGCCTCCGACAACCTAAGTGCGTTGCTCCATTCGCTTGAAATCTCTGAAAAGGACATACTTGTCAACTGCATAGGGTGGATCCCTCAGAAGTCCAGGGGAAGCGTCGCTGAAGATGAATCGCTTGCCTCGCTGCTAAATGTCGAGTTGCTGCGGAAAATTGCTGAAGCTCAGACCATGCATGGATTTAGATGGCTTCAAATTGGTACTGACTGTGTATTTCGCGGGAATTTAGGCCCTCACAATGAGGCTTCGTTGAAGGACGCCTCGGATTTGTATGGAAGGTCTAAAGTAGCCGGCGAGTCTTACGCAGAAGGCGCGTTTCTTCTCAGGGCGTCGATTGTTGGCCCTGATGCCGCATCCTCCAGTGGGCTATTTGAGTGGTTTAGGGTCCAGCCGGTTGGTGCTCAGGTCAGCGGGTACATAAATCACATCTGGAATGGTGTTTCGACCAAAGTCTTCGCAGAGGTAGCGCTTGGCATTGCCAATAATTATTTTGGTGAACCTTTCGCCCAGCATCTAATCCCTCTCGGATCGGCCTCAAAGCACGAGTTGCTGATGTTGTTTGCTCAGAGACTGGGGCGGCAGGATGTTCTTGTGACGCCCAGGGAGCATGCGACAACCCTTGATCGAAGGCTAGCGACGATTTATCCAAATCGAAATGACGAGTTGTGGCGGATGGCTGGGTACAGTAGACCGCAGACAATCGAAGAAATGGTTCATTCCATTCAGCTTGGTGAATAAGGAGCGCTCACTAAATGCCAAAACGCAAACTACAGGGATCAGTGGTAACCATCACGGGAGGTACTGGATCCTTTGGTTCAACAATGGCAAAGCATGCCCTTAGTTCAGGAGCAGCCGAGGTGCGTATTTTTAGCCGAGACGAGGCTAAACAAGATGCGATGCGACACGCTATTTCCGACTCTAGGCTCAGGTTCATTCTGGGTGACACCAGAGACCACATATCAGTTGATAGGGCAATTCGCGGATCAGATCTGGTGTTTCACGCTGCAGCCCTGAAGCAGGTTCCGTCCGCAGAATTCTTCCCGCTCGAAGCCGTGAAAACTAACGTAAACGGTTCGTCTAATGTCCTGAGGGCTTCGATTGAGCACGAGGTTGGTTCGGTAGTCTGCTTGAGCACAGACAAGGCCGTCTATCCGATAAATGCAATGGGCATGACCAAAGCTCTTATGGAAAAAACTGCGATGGCCTTTGCCCGTGAATTTGCAGATTCCAAAACTGCAATCGCGGTCACGCGATATGGCAATGTGATGTATTCAAGGGGTTCGGTAATTCCGCTCTTTATCAAACAGATAAGAGAGGGTCAAAACCTAACCATTACGGACCCGACTATGACCAGATTCCTCATGTCTTTGACTGAGTCCGTTGATTTAGTGCAGCATGCCTTCGAGAACGCTACGTCTGGTGATTTATTTGTTCGCAAAGCGCCGGCCTCAACTATCGGCACTCTCGCCGAAGCACTGGTTGAGCTTTTCGGATCCAACGAAAGTAGGATAACTAAAATCGGCTTTCGTCATGGGGAGAAGCTTTTTGAGTCGCTGCTGAGCGTAGAAGAGAGAGCTTTTGCAGAGGACCAGGGTGGGTACTTCAGGGTCCCCCTGGATACAAGAGGCTTGAATTACTCAATTTACTTTGAAGAGGGGGAGGAGAGGGATTTGAATCTGGAAGCATATACATCCCACAACACCCACCGACTCGACGTGCAAGGTGTAATTAAACTGCTGAAGGATCTTCCCGAGGTGCGGGCTGAACTTGGTTTTGAAAAAGTATGAAAGTCATGACAATCCTGGGAACGAGACCAGAGATAATCAGGCTCTCAGTTCTAATCAAAATTTTGGACAGTAACGTTGAGCATGTCTTGGTCCACACTGGGCAAAATTTCGACTCAAATCTCAGTGACATTTTCTTTGAGGACTTGGACCTCAGAAAGCCAGACTATTTCCTCAACTCACCAGGCTCGTCGTTTGGTAGCTCGATCGCAAATTTGTTTTCTGCTGCTGAGCCCGTGATCCAAGCGGAAAACCCAGATGCGATCTGCATTCTTGGAGACACTAATTCGGCACTCCTTGCCATACTTGCCGAAAGGATGGGAATCCCGGTTTATCACATGGAGGCCGGCAATCGATCATTCGATCCAAACGTTCCCGAGGAGCTAAACAGGCGGATTGTTGATCACGCTAGCTCGTTCAATCTTCCGTATAACGAGTTCTCCCGAAGAAATTTGTTATCTGAGGGGCTGGAGCCTCGTATGGTGCTAACCACTGGATCCCCCCTTCCTGAAGTTGTGAAAACATACGAACGTAAAATCTTGGACTCAACTATCACTTCAGAACTTGGTTTAGAGAGGGGCAAGTACCTTGTTCTTAGCGCCCATCGTCAAGAGACTGTTGACCACCCTCGTCGCCTGACAACCCTTCTAGATGCCGTTGAGGGCGTTTCGGAATCGCTCGGGATGCCCGTCGCATTCTCAGTACACCCGAGAACTCGATCTAAACTCGACCAGATGGATGTCAAGTCCTCCAACATAAAGTTCCTCGAACCACTTTCTTATACCGGCTACTGCAGACTCCAGAAAGATTCGTACTGCGTGCTTTCTGACTCAGGAACGGTGAGCGAAGAAGCGTTTCTTCTTGATTTTCCGGCAGTGACAATACGCGAGTCGATCGAGCGACCCGAGGCCCTGGAGACTGGTGCTGTTTTGCTAGGTGGAATTTCATTGGAAACTGTATCTAGGGCAGTTAATTTTGCTCGCGCTTCATCGGTAAAAAACCATTCCGTTCCAGACGGATACGACGTTCACGACTTTAGCCGTCGCGTGCTATCCATAATCTTGTCCACTTCCCACGTCCATCGTAAGTGGGCGGGGCTCAATCCGCTCGACTAACAAGCTTGGTTCGCACAAATGGATTGGAACATCAGCGGCGTTCGACTGGAAAACGCAAGTGGAATTTTTCACTTTGATTTCCAGGATTATCTGAGCCAAAACTGCGACCGAATTGTCGGCTCGCACTGCAAATGCGTGTTCCTAACTCTCGGCAAGACTACTGGAGAGTGGCACTCTGCCATTCAAGAACAAACCCATCAAGGTTACTCACAAGCACTAAAGCTCGCCGCGGAGGTCTATCGTGAGCGCACCAGTCATGAACTCAGCGCTAGGCAGGCTGAGCTACTCTTTGGCCACCTAGCTCGCCTTCTAGTTTGGCGTATTGAGCGATCCAAAGCGCAGTTGCGACTCATGCCAATGGACTCCCGTGCGCGTATTCTAGCCCCCCGAATTCAATTGCCGAAATATGTACCGGAGACTTCCCTCGACGCTTTTGTTGCAGCTTCATCTCGAGATGTTGGGAATCTGATTGATGCCTCCATGGCGCAAATAGCCCTCTCTCAATCACTCGCGCTAGAAGTATCCAGGCTCGAGGCTAAGAACTCACCCAGACAGAAAACATTCCTCGAAGACACATATGCAATTGCGTCCCGCAAGCTGGCAAAATTCGGCCGGAATTCAAACTTCCTGATCCAGTCCTCCTACTTGGGCAGGGGCAGAGAAGCAGCTCTCAGTCTTTTGCTTGGTCAGCTACCGGCGCTAAACGAGTACTTCCACCCTCAGACGTATGAACCCTATTCGAAGGAAACTTATTGGGGTTCAGCTGCTACTCAGGAAGGCCTTCTTCAGCTCTTGTTGGCCAACCTCATGCCCATTTCTTTGATTGAAGGCGCTCAGGCCACGAGACGGGCTTGGTTTGTCCGTGGGTATCCACTGGCACCCAAAGTTATGTTCACATCGAACGCCTTCGAAACCGATGACGCATTCAAGCTTTATGCTTCGCACAACATATCGCGCTCTGCTTATGTGGTTGGGCAGCACGGCAATAACTATGGAGTTGCTCAATTCTCAGAACTCAATCCTGAGATCAGCACCTCAGATTTGTTTCTTTCGTGGGGGTGGAATGGCGCTTCTAACGTCAAGGCGGTTGGGGTCCTAAAGCCAAAACTCAGACGTTTGGGGCGGCCACCAAATAGTGTGCTCTTGATTTTGCGAGATCCCTTGGAAATGTTTACTGCGGGGGATTCTTACTACCTTCATCGGCTATATCTAGAGTCCGTTGCGATGCTGTGGTCTGCGCTCCAGAAGGAGGGTCTTGATGTCAAGATCAAGGCTCACGGTGCCGGTAGGGAACTAACTATTCAATTACTGCGAGAGATGCAGGACTCCATCACACTTGACACGTTCGTATCCCCTGCTCAATCCTTAGGTTCGCAAAAGCTGAATAAATACTTGGCAGTTTTTTGCTACGACTCCACTGGCATTATCGAACATGCAATTTCTGGCCGACAATTTGTATACTTCGCGGCAGATGGGCTCGATCACATTTCGCCTGACAAGCTCAGAAAC
>JBEENY010000038.1:0-14422 GCA_041191905.1 Actinomycetota bacterium | reverse complement strand
CGACCCCTTCCTTACCATGGAAGTGCTCTACCACTGAGCTATCGGGGCGAAGCCAAAAGGCAACCGCAAAAGATTAGCACTAGCGATGGGCGCTAGGCAAACGCCAAATCTGAAAATCTAGTGCGACCGATTCGTATCGAATCTTGCCGCCAACCACTCGCAATTCTCCGTTACCAAATAGGTTCACAGCGTTCTCCGCACCAGAGAGTGCATCGCGAGGAATCTCAATCTTTCGATCCCTACCTCGAGTAGCAATCACAAGGATTGACTCGGTTCTGTTCTCTCTCACAAACACCAGGGCCTCATTCGAGGAATAGAGCCAGCGCATCGAGCCATCGACCAGAGCCTTGTGTTTTTTG
Source organism: Actinomycetota bacterium (assembly GCA_041191905.1). Taxonomy (GTDB): domain Bacteria; phylum Actinomycetota; class Actinomycetes; order Actinomycetales; family Microbacteriaceae; genus Aquiluna. The sequence continues at coordinate 14,063 of JBEENY010000038.1, read as the reverse complement.
CGGATGCTGGAGAGCTTTGCGTAGGTCTCGATCATGCTCGGGTCATACTCACGCTCTCCATTCCAAGGAATAGGAGTCCTCGAATTTTCACCCACCCAGCCATCTAGCCCAAACTCATCTCCAGCAAAGATCATCGGGATTCCTGGGAAGGTGAACTGCAATCCAGCCGCAACCCGCTGTGAACCTGGAATCGCGAAGGTTTTGAACCTTCCGGTGTCGTGAGTGTCTAGCGCGTTGAGATTGTGCATGCGCAGGTGCCACGGGAAGGTGCCCGCAAATAGGTTGTGCAGCTTAACAAACTCGTGACCGGTGATTTCTTTACGACCGGGCCCGAGCTGATTCTCCTCACGCTTTTCTTTTGGATTCCAAAGCCAACGCCAGGTTGGGCGAGTGAAGTTTGAGTAGGTCATGGTCGATTGATAGGTGTCGCCTTCGACGAACTCGGCAGCATCTGAGGTGAACTCACCAATCAAGAAGGTGTCCTTAGAGACCTCATCCATGGTTTTGCGAATCATGGTGGCAACCTCGTGGTTCAGATTCTCCTCACGAATGCGACCTGTCATGTTGGCGACATCGATACGCCAGCCATCGAGTTTGTAGGGAGCCTTCAACCACTTGGCAACCACCGACTGCTTACCCTGAACAAATCTTCTTCTTAGTTCTTCAGAGTTCCAGTTGAACTTGGGTAGTGATGGCACTCCCCACCACGAGTCATACTTCGTGTTTTTGTCCTTGAAGTAGTAGAACTCACTCTCTGGAGCTTTTGGGTTTCGATAGGCGGCTAGGAACCACTCGTGCTTGTCTCCCGAATGGTTCGCAGTTAGGTCACCCATGACCTTCAGGCCCATTTCGTGGGCCTTCTTGACCAAGGAAATTAGGGCCTTGTTTCCACCTAACAGCGGATCGACCTCATCAAAGCTCGATGCGTCATAGCGGTGATTAGAGCCGGCTGGAAAGAAGGGGGTCAAATACAAAATTGTGGCGCCGAGTTTTTTGAGGTGACCCAGGTGCTCCTCGATGCCCTTGAGATCTCCGCCAAAAAACTGGTCCGATACACCGGGTCCTGCCCCAATGACATCATCTCCCCATTCCTTAGGTATTGCCCAGGAGGGGAGCTTTCGCTTCGAAGCTTCTGAACTTCTGGCAAACCTGTCGGGAAAGACTTGATACAAAATCGACCCAGTTGCCCACTTAGGAACTGCGAGGTGGGAGTTGATTTTGAAGTCATCGCGGTCTGGCTGGTCTATCTCGTGAAGGTCGATGGCGTTTAGCCAATAACTAAAGCCTGACTCCAGCTCAATGAAGAATCGGTAGTGAACCTCAGGGTTATACATTGTGATGCTGCCCTCGTACCAGTCCCAACCATGACGGGTGTAGAGCTTCTTGAAGGGGGCAGTCATGAAGGCTTCGCCAGAATCACTCTGCCTTGCGGACACCTTCTTCACCTTGCCAAGTGACTGATGGATTCGAATCTTGAGCTTTACCTTCTCATCCACCTTGGGTTTTTGGTTCTGCACATACAGCGCAGATCCATCGTGGTGTGGCTTTAGTGCGAGATTGATTGCCATCAGCCAGCTGCCTTTGCAAGGTCTTGAACCATCAGATCCCAGGTGATTTGTGGATCTTCATCGGTAGTGATGATGGTGTTTAGGGTCTTGCTCCAAGGTGCCCAGGTGTTTTGCATGAGTTTCGAATTTGGCAGCACAACACTCCAGGCTGCCGCCTTAGCGAAGCCCTTGATAATAGGATCTTGAATCTCAGAAATTACCTCTGCCTTGGCGGGGATGCGGCCGGTTTGCTTGTAAATTAAAAGCTGGGTTGCTGAGTTTGCGAAGTAGTTGGCAACCCGTTTTGCCTGGTTCTGGTTTGCAGAGGTTGCCGAGACAAACACGGCGCGAGCGGTTGCAAACGACAGTGGCTGAGATCCCCCGACCGATGGGAAGTCATAAACACTCACTGTGAACTTTGCGCGATTCAGGATCTCAGAAATTGCCCATGGACCGGTCAAGAGACAGGTCTCCTGTCCATCAACAAAGGCGGCAATTCCAGCTGAGTAATCAAGCTGCGTGAACAGTGACTGGTTCTCACCTAACCAAGTAGCAAACTCTTTGAACCTTGCTGAGCCAAGACCGGACTGCTCTTGCCAATCGCCATTCTCATCAAGAACGAGCGGGTAGAGATCGAACGAGGATTGAATTGGGAACAGGGTGTATGGGTCGCCACCCGGGGTAACGATCACGTTGTAACCGGCATCAGTCAGTTCAGTTAGGGAGCTCGGTTGCTGCTTGAGCTCATCGCCATTACAAACCAGAGCCAGAGATTCGATCGCATACGGGATGCCATAGAGCACACCTTGATAGCTCGCTCCTTGAAGAACCCGAGTTTCAAATCCAGCTGGTTCCTGCTCGGAAGCTGGAGCAATGACGCCAGCAGCAGCTAGGCGGTCAGTCCATTCGTTTGAGCCGATAAACAGGTCTGGAGCCCCTGAAGCGAGCTCTGCTTCAATCTGGTAAAAATCTTTCTCAACGATATTGAGAGTTCCACCAGTGTCCTGCGCGTATTGCTCTGCGAGCGTCTTGGCAGTATCGCTTAGTTCAGCATCGACCCAAATTGTCAGAGTCGAACCGCCGGATGCTTGAGCAGTTTGAGATTGTGACGGCTGTGGCTCAGCCCGCGAGCAGCCACTCAATAGGAGTGCACCAATTGAAAATAGAGCACTGAGAGTTAGAGAGCTTTTTCGCACAATCTATGTTCTCAGACGAATACTTGTTTCCGGCTTAGCCCTTTACTGCGCCGCCGGCCAAACCGGAGACGATGTAGCGCTGCAGCGACAGGAAGATGATCACAATCGGAATCGAGGCCAGGATCGATCCGGCAGCAAAAGCACCCCAGTTCTCGGAGAACTGACCGGCAACGAACTGCTGCAGACCAACGGCCACAGTTCGAACATCCATGTCCACCAAGAACAATCTCGCGAGGATGTATTCGTTGAAAGTTCCGATGAAGCTCAGCAGCGTCACAACGGCCAACACGGGAGATGCCAGCGGGATAAAGATCTGCCAGTAAGTCTGCATCGCAGATGCTCCGTCAATCTTCGCGGCCTCATCGATCTCGATAGGAATTGAGTCAACGAATCCCTTGAGTAGCCAAATGTTCACACCCATTGCTCCACCGAGGTAAACCAGGATCAGACCTGACTGCGTGCCAAGACCAAACCCTGGTGCAAAGTTTCCAATGCCCTCCATGATCAGGTAGATCGCAGCAATCGCCAGGATCGCGGGGAACATCTGGATCAATAGCAAAGCCTGAAGACCGAGCTTCTTGCCCTTGAAACGAAGCCGGCTGAAAGCAAATGCGGACGCGGCACCGATGACAACCGAGAAGACCGCTACTGAACCGGCAACAATCAACGAGTTCCACATCCAGGTCAGGAACGGAATCGTCGGATCATTGAAAAGCTTGTCGTAGTTGACCATCGAGATTTCGCTTGGGATAAATGAAGTCAACTGAAGCGATCCCGATGACGCAAAGGAAGTTACGACCACTAGGTACAGAGGAAAGGCTGCGAAGAGCACTGCGAAGATTGCGACTCCGTGGCGCCAAAGATTTTCTCTAATCCACTTCATTAGATGAACTCCTCCAATACCTTCGAGCGGCGTATTCCGTAGAGCGAAATCGCAGCGACTAAGACGAAGATGACGACTGAGATTGCAGAGGCTAGGCCAAGGTCTTGGATCTGAGATCCGAATGCAATCTTGTAGGTGTAGCTAATCAAGATGTCAGTTGCACCGGCAATCTCACCATCGAGGTCGTTTCTCGGGCCACCGCCTGTGAGTAGGTATATCAAGTTGAAGTTATTGAAGTTGAACGCGAAGGACGCGATCAACAGTGGGGTCAAAATCTTCAGCAGTAGCGGCAGGGTAATCTGCCAGAAAATCTGACGATTCGAAGCGCCGTCGATTCTGGCTGCCTCAGAGAGCTCATTAGGTATTGCCTGGAGAGCTCCATTGGAGATCAGGTAGAAGTAAGGAAATCCGAGCCAGAGGTTCACGATGATCACTGCTGCCCTGGCGAAGTTCGGATCCAGGAACCAGGCAATCTTGGTTCCAAGCAAAGCGTTTATCGCACCGAACTCGGTGTCGAACATACCTCCCCAGATCAAGATGCTCATGATCGATGGCACCGCGTAGGGAAGGATGATGATGATTCGGTAGAACCTACGACCCCGAAGCGGCTTGTCCAAGGCAAGAGCAACCAGCAAACCGAGAGCAAACTGAGTTAGTACGGTCAGGGTTGCGAAAATCATGGTCCAAATAAAGACCCCAATGAATGGGCCTCTCACATTTTCATCTGTGACCAACGAGATGTAATTCTCAAACCAGATTGGAGATCTCCAACCAGGGCTGAGCATGTCCTCTGGGTCTTCGACGTTCGCGTAGTTGCCTCGACCGTTGTCCACATACTTGGCACCGGTCTGAGCTTGGGTAAAACTGTCAGTTGCCTCGTCGTAGACCAAACCTGGCTTTAGAGGGATTGCAACCTCAAAACCTTCCAGGGCCAAGAAGTATTCACCAGGGCCTGCAAACTTAAGGTTCGCTAGCGCTTCACCTTGAGCGGCGAGGGTGTCTGGGTCAAACCGCGTGAAACCATCAGTCTCGACAGCAATTCCCAATTCTGGGTCAATAGTTACCGCGTCAGCGGCGAGCTCGACAATTTCTTCCTGAGTGGAGAGGAAGTAGGTGCCAGCCATGTAGTCGGTGGCCAACAAAGCGGGCTCTCCCGAGGCGACCTCACCGACAATGACATCGAAGGTTAGACCTGAGTCATCCGGCACATAGGAATCCGCAACGATGCGCTCGAGCGCCTGCGGCTTATCGATGTAGTTTCCGGTCTTGAACTGGAAGCCTGACATGACCAACGTGTATGCGATTGGCAAAACCACGAAGGCGATCAGGAACAAAACTCCCGGAAGGAAAAACTTCATCGGGATGGAAATCTTTGTGAAGTAGACGATCGCCAGGGCGATCATGGTGAAAGCGATGAAGCCAGCGATAAGTCCCTCACCGGAGGCAAAAGCACTCTGAGCCAATAGGCCGAGGATTGCGAGTGTGATGCTGACGAAAATGATCTTTGCGGTGACCGCCAGCTTGTTTCCGGTGAAGAGCTTCATGATTCCTTAGTGCTTCTAAATGATGATGCTTCGGGGGCGGTGTAACCCACCCCCGAAGCATTCGACCTCAAATTAGAGAGTCTTCATTCCTGCAACGATGTTCTTCTTGAACACCGCATTTAGCTTGGAGACTGCCTTTCCTGGGGCAACCTTCTTCACTAGAACGTCGTTCCAGAATGAAGGTAGAGCGTCCCAGTAGGAAGGGTTTCCAGCAGAACCGTTGAGGATTGCACCGATCTGTGGGACAGATGCGCGAGCTGCTGCCCCTCCGAAGCCCTTCTGAGCTGCAGAAGACTTAGCTGCTGCTGCCTTGTTGGCTGGTGGACGCTGCTCGAACTTCTGGTAAGCAACCTGACCCTTCTCGGATGCGAAGAAGTTTGCGAGCAGTGACTTAGCGGCTGCATCGTTTCCGTTCTTCTCAGCGAAGGAGGTCAACATGGCACCGGACACGCTACCGAAGGCAGCACCGAAGGTGCCCTTCTTGACTCCAGGAACAGCCATCAGGTTGTTCATCGAGAAGCCCTTGTCTGCGTAGTCCTTCCACTCCCAGTTACCAATGATGGCGTAAGGAACCTTGCCCTTTAGGAAGTTGTCCTTACATCCGGTGTCGGAAGCTGGGAAGAATCCGTTCGAAGCACCCTTTGAGTCAAGAAGGAACTTCTGAATGTTGGTTGCAACAGCCGCAGGAACTGGGTTCTGGCGAGTGTCAACAACTGCGTTGCGGATTGGGTATGCGCCACCACCAAGTGCGCTTAGCACTGAGTGAGCACCCCATGACATTCCTCCACCAGCTACACAGAGACCAGCAGATAGACCCTTGCTGGTCTTGTTCTTTAGGTAGAAGTCCACCATCTCACCGAAGGTTGCTGGGCGCTTGCCAGTCAAGTCGGTGTTTACAAGCATCGCAACGTTGTTCACGTCAACTGGAACACCGTAGATCTTGCCCTGGTAGGTCAGGTCAAACCAGTTGTTTGGGTTGAAGTTGCGACGTACCGAAGCAGATGGGGTGTAAGGAGCTAGCTTGCCGTTCTTGGCACCGGTAGCAACCCAGTCGTTTGCACCAACGATGATGTCTGGACCATCCTTGGTTACGTTGTCAACAGCGGTCTTTAGAGCATCGAAGCTGGAGAAGGCAACAACCTTGACCTTGTAACCAGCAACCCACTCGCCACCCTTTTGGCTCTCAACAGAACCAACGGTCTTCAGCAGGTTAGGTCCGCGGGACTCGTCGGCCCACACGGTAATAACTTTGTCATTTGCGGAAGCTGGCAAAGCTCCCAGCAGAGTTGAGGCTGCTAGACCGAGTGAAACGGCTAGGCCCACAATCTTCTTTGATTTCATTTCTCTCCTTTGTCGTCGAGGGATACGACGCGCAGAATAAGTAAACCACTCTGAAAACGTTTACAGTCAACAAAAAGAGTTATCCAATTTGTAACGAATTGATTACTTTGAATTAGCCATTTCGTTGTAAACAATTACCTTTGAGGGGTATCGCAAAACAGGCCAAAACTGTAAGCGTTTACAGTTTTAGGCAGTTTCTAGGAAGGTTTTCCCATGACCAAGGGCTCAGAATGGTGGCGTTCTGCCGTCATTTACCAGATCTATCCGCGCTCTTTTGCAGACGGAGATGGCGATGGTATGGGTGACCTACGAGGCATCAGAAACCGACTCCCGGAGCTAGCCAAACTAGGTATCGATGCGGTTTGGTGCTCACCCTTTTTCCGCTCCCCTCAGAAGGACGCGGGCTACGATGTTTCCGACTACCGCGACATCGACCCTCGCTTTGGAACCCTGAAGGATTTCGATGACCTCGTTGCCGAAGGGCAGAAGCTGGGCATCAGAATCATCGTTGACTTAGTTCCAAACCACTCTTCCGACCAGCACCCCTGGTTCCAGCAAGCCTTGAAGGCATCAAAAGGCTCACCCGAGCGTGAGCGCTACATGTTCCGAGACGGCAAGGGTCCAAACGGAGAGCTCCCGCCAAACAACTGGCCTTCGGTCTTCGGCGGCGCTGCCTGGACCAGAATTACCGAACCAGACGGCACTCCAGGTCAGTGGTACCTGCACATCTTCGACTCTTCGCAGCCTGACTTCAACTGGGACAACCAAGAGGTCCGCGACGAGTTCAAGGACATCTTGCGCTTCTGGCTAGATCGAGGCGCCGGCGGCTTCCGCATCGATGTCGCACACGGCCTAGTCAAGGCGGATGGTCTGCCTGATGTTGAGGATACCTCCACCACCATGAGTGGTGAGGAGGAAGCCAACAAGCCAAAGGATCGCACTAAGCCTCACCCGTTCTGGGGTCAGGAAGGTGTTCACGAGATCATTCGAGAGTGGCGCAAGGTTGTTGACGAATATGATGACCGCATCATGGCTGCGGAGGCCTGGGTGCTGCCACTTTCCAGAATGGCAAAGTGGGTTCGCCAGGACGAGTACCACCAGAGCTTCAACTTCGGCTACCTCGAAGCCCAGTGGAAGGCTGGCCAACTCAAGCAGGTTGTCACTGAGTCCCTAGAAGAGTTCGGCGCGGTTGGTGCTCCGAGCACCTGGGTGCTCTCGAACCATGATGTGATTCGCCACGCGACCAGATTTGCCTATGACCAGGTTCCAAAGCAGGGCGATGGCATTGGCCCTGATTACCCTCAGCCAGATGTGGCAAAGGGTCTCAGGAGAGCTCGAGCTGCAACCAGCTTCATGCTCGGTCTCCCAGGTGGTGCATACATTTACCAGGGTGAGGAACTCGGTCTCCCAGAGCACACCACTTTGGAGGGTAAGTACCGCGAAGACCCAACCTACTTCCGTACCAAGGGTGAGCGAGTCGGTCGCGATGGTTGCCGAGTCCCAATTCCATGGGAGGCAAAGGCGCCAGCCTTCGGCTTCAGCACCACTGGTGAGTCATGGCTACCGCAGCCTGCGATCTACCGCGAATACGCTCGCGATCAGCAGGAGGGTGTAGCCGGATCAACTCTCGAGCTATACAAGTCACTGCTTCACCTTAGGAAGCACTACGACCTCGGTCTTGGATCACTTGAGTGGGTTGAAAAGTACTGCAGTGAGAGCTCACTTGGATATGTCAACAATGGCATCTTGGTAATCGCCAACTTCGACGGCAAGCCAATCGAGCTCCCCGCTGGTGAAGTGCTGGTGACGAGCCAGGTAGGTCTCAGCAACCAGCTAGAGCACGACCAGGTTGCCTGGATTAAGCTCTAGGGGTGTTGCACAAGCCAACTGCTGGTTCTGAATGGTGGCGCTCAGGCGTCATCTACCAGATTTACCCACGCTCTTTTGCCGATTACAACGGCGATGGCATGGGAGATCTGCGAGGAATAACCGAACGCCTAGACAAACTTGCTGAGCTTGGGATTGACGCAGTTTGGCTATCCCCGTTCTACACCTCACCACAAAAAGACGCTGGCTATGACGTTGCCGACTACAAAGATGTGGATCCGCTGTTCGGCGACCTGGCCGACTTTGATGAGCTTGTTTCGAAAGCTCACTCGCTAGGAATTAGGGTCATGATTGACCTAGTACCAAATCACACGTCGGATCAGCATGAGTGGTTTCAAAAAGCTCTCGCAGCAGGTCCTGGCTCAAAAGAACGTGGCTACTACCACTTCAAAAAGGGCAAAGGCATTAATGGTGAGCTACCTCCCAATAACTGGCAGTCGATGTTCGGCGGACCTGCCTGGACCAGAGTCGAAGATGGTGAATGGTATGTGCACCTGTTTGACTCCTCGCAGCCAGACCTAAATTGGGAAAACCCAGAGGTTAGAGCTGAGTTCGAAGCGATCCTGAAGTTTTGGTTGGACCGTGGCGTGGCTGGATTCCGAGTGGACCAGCCCCACGCCATGGCAAAGGCGGCTGGCCTACCCGACCACCCCTACGTCGATGAAGCCGGGGCTGGATTTATCGAGGGTCGAGAGAACCCGCCAATGTGGTTCCAAGATTCGGTGCACGAGATCTTCAGATCCTGGCGCAAGATCCTCGAAAGCTATCCAGGTGATCGGGCGATGTGTGGCGAGGCCTATGTTTTGCCACTGAGTTTTATGGCCCTATGGGTGAGGCCAGATGAGTTCCACCAGACCTTCAACTTTCGCTTCCTAGACGCAGGCTGGGAAAGAGACAAACTTGTGGCAGCCATAAACGAGTCCTTCGAAGCATTTGATTCAGTTGGAGCACCCAGCACCTGGGTGCTCAACAATCACGATGTGATTCGTCACGCATCGAGATTTGGCGGCGATTATGGCCGAGCCACAGCATCAGATGGAATCGGCCCAGAGAACCCACAGCCAAATTACGAGCTGGGTTTGAAGAGAGCACGAGCTGCAACCTTGTTCATGCTCGGGCTGCCAGGCGCGAGCTATCTATATCAGGGTGAGGAGTTGGGCCTACCAGAGCACACCACCATCGCACCTGAGTACCGTCAAGATCCGACCTTCTTTAGAACCGGTGGCCAACGCGTTGGCAGAGATGGTTGTCGAGTTCCGCTTCCATGGGTTCGCGGTGGCGCAACCAACGGTTTCAACAACAGCTCCAGTTCCTGGCTCCCCCAGCCATCTTCATACGCGGACCTTGCTCGAGACGTTCAGGAGACTGACCAACACTCCACCTTGAATCTCTACAAGGCTGCGCTCAAGTTGAGAAAAGAGTTTGCTCTTGGTGAGGGTTCGTTTGACTGGGTTAGCACCTCACCGTTATTGACCTACAGAAATGGTGATGTTCTTGTCGTTCACAACTTCACCGCAAACAAATCACCGCTCCCGGAGGGAGAGCTACTGCTCAGATCCGGAAGCGGTGATTTCTTGGAGCCGAATGAAACGGCTTGGGTTCTTAGCCGAACTTAGGTGCCGTGAGCTTCTTTCTTGGCCACCAGAACTTGTCGCCAGTCATGAATGCAAGCGCTGGAACAATCACAGTTCTGACCAACAAGGTGTCGAGTAGCACACCGATGCAGACGATGATTCCGATCTGGTAGAGCGCAATCAGAGGGAGAACTCCAAGCACTGCGAATACCGCAGCCAGCAAGATACCTGCCGACGTGATCACTCCACCGGTTGCACTCAGTGCTCGGACCATACCCTCTCGGGTGCCGTGATGAACGGCCTCCTCCTGTGCTCTGGAGACTAGGAAGATGTTGTAGTCAACACCAAGAGCCACAAGGAATAGGAATGCGTACAGGAACACGCTCAAGTCCAGAGCTGGTAGGCCTAGTAGGTTCTGGAAGATCAACCAGCTAGCGCCCATCGCTGCGAAGAACGAACCAACTACGGTTGCCAGTAGCAATACCGGAGCCAGCAGTGAGCGAAGTAGCAGAACTAGCACCAGGAACACGAGAATCAAAATCAGTGGGATAACCAAAAGCTGGTCATTCTCGTAGGCAGTCTTGACATCGAGCTGCTCCGCATCCAAACCACCAACCAGCGGGTTGGCATCGGACAGCTCTGAAAGTTCGGTTCGTAGGTCACGGATCGACTGGTATGCCTCTTCAGAACCAGCGGTTGCATCCAAAACAACACTTAGAGCAACAACCTCGCCGTTGTTCTCACCGACTGTTACCTCGGCAACGCCAGGGACCTTCTCGGCAATTGCCTTGGCATCATTCTCTGAACCCAGGTTCACAATCACAGTGGTTGGGGTTGTAGCTCCAGCGGGGAAGGCATCTGCCAAGATCTCCTGGCCAAAAACTGCCTCTGGCTTCTCGCGGAACTGCTCAGTGGTGGAGAGGCCGACCTGGATTCCCGAGGAACCAAGTGAGAGTCCGACCAGAACCAAGACACCGAACACCGATACCACGGCTGGGCGCTTGCTAACTGCCTTACCAAGCTTGCCCCAGAGGCCCCTGAGGGACTTGTTCTCACCACCAAACTTAGGGATGAATGGCCAGAACAAACCGCGACCAAACACAACTAGGGCTGCAGGTAAAACAAGCAGCGCCGCAATCATCGCGATGATGATTCCAGTGGCACAAACCAATCCGAGGGTGCGGTTACCACCCAGCTCCGCAAGGGTCAGCGTTAGAAGTGCCAGGGTTACTGTTCCACCCGAAGCCAAAATCGCAGGTCCAGCACCACGAACCGCTGCACGCATTGCTGCATAACGGTCTTCGTGACGAAGCAGCTCCTCGCGATAACGTGCGATAAGCAACAGTGCGTAGTTCGTACCAGCACCAAAGACCAATACCGACAAAATACCGGTGACCGATCCATCCGGGACCATGCCGAACAAGGTCGCCACCTGACGACCCAATTGACCAGCCATGCCGTCGGCGACACCGACAACCAGCAAAGGCACTAGCCACAAAACTGGCGAGCGGTAGGTGACAAGCAGCAATACCGCAACCACGATCACGGTCGATAGCAGAAGCGTAAAGTCAGCGCCAGCGAAAACGTTGTTCAGATCCGCCTGGAATCCCTCTGGGCCAGTGAGGTAAACCTCGAGTCCAGATGGCATATCTTCTTTTGCAAGTTCACGAAGCTCAGCAGCTCGTTCGGCAACAACCTCGACCTCATCGGTCTTGTCTAGTGGGACAGTTACAACCGCCACCTTGCCATCGTCTGAAACCTGGGCCGGTGGGACAAATGGCTGACCCTGAATCTCAAGGTTTGTGAAATCAAGGAACTTCTCGTTCACGCCACCAACTGGCATCTGGGCCATTGGGTCAAACTTGCCCTGCAGCCATTCAAGTTGGCTGTCGGTGAACTTAGTCTCTGACTTATAGACCAACACCGCTGCGGTCGCATCGGAGCCGGGCAAGGTCTCAAGGGCTGCATTTACAAGAGCGGTCTCGGAGTCAGATGGCAGACCGTTGGTGGGTGCAGTCTCGGTGGTTGCCGCACGAAGCGGGCCAAAGGCTAGGCCTGCGAAAACAAGTCCGATTAGCAGGGTAACCCAGGCGGTCTTTCTGCCCGTGATGAAGTTCAAAATCAAATTCATAATTTCCTAAATTGTTTTAGTAACTAAATTACTTTAGGACTAAACTATTTTCCATGTCAAACTCTTCCCAGCATCAAGTTGTTTCGGGGAATACAAATTCCCCCTCTCAACTAATGAGAAGGCTATTCAGGTTGAACCAGGAATACAGCCGCACTCTGGGAGAGCAGCTAGAGGTAAATCCCACCGACTTCAGGGTTATGGAGTTTCTAATGGAGAATGGCTCGGCTACACCGAGCTCTATTGCGAGCGCGATTGGTGTCACCGCTGGAGCTCTAACTCAAAGCCTCGATCGGCTCGAACGGGTTGGCCACACAACGCGTGAGCGAAACCCGAGTGATCGAAGATCTATAAGAGTGGTAGCAAACCCGAACTCACTTGAAAGAGTTTGGTCTGAAATTCAACCTTTGATAGATGCTTCAGCGTCAGTACTGGAATCAATGTCTGAAGCGGAGCAAGAAGCAGTTTCCAAGTATCTAAAGTCGATGCTTGATGCTCACGAATCTAAGCTTTCTCAAAAATCCAGCTAGCCTAGCGCGCCGCTTCAGACTTCCCAGTTGAAGCGTGTGCGGCTGCGATTGCTCGCTCTCCAGCCGGCAGTAGAACAGCAATTAGCGCAATCACTACCGTTGCAGCTCCTGTGATGATGAGCAAAATCTCAACCGACACCACGTCTGCGAGCGGACCCAAAACCGCCATGCCTATAGGCATGGCAACTGACATAACGATTCCCACAAAACCGAAGACCCTGCCCTGACGCTCGGGCTCAACAGTCTCTTGCAACAGGGTGGTGGCTGAGGTGGAGAAGGCTGGGACCGCAAGTCCGATGAGGAAAAACAGACTGTAGAACAGGATCAGGTTGGTGGTGAATCCCATCACGATTGCTAGAACACCGAAGGTGATCGAAGTTCCTATTAGGGTCCAGAGGCGATCAAGCTTGGATGCCAATATGGCCATCATGGCACCACCCAAAACCATTCCCACTCCGAATGAAAGTTCGAGCACTGTAAGTAGCCAAACCTCAGAGCCAAAGTTTCTGACCAACATCAGTGGGGATAGGTTCGATGGGGCAACGATCAGAAGGAACACAATCGCGAAGACGGCCATAACCCAACGCACCAGTTCATGGCTGAAGATGTATTTGATTCCGTCCTTTAGATCGGCAAAGTAAGAAGGTTTTTCCTTCTCTGCCGCGCGAGCCAAAGTCGGCACTGAAATAGTCGCCAGTAGCGATAACCCGATGATCGCGGTAACCACATCAATAAACAGAATCCCAACCAGCGACATCGTGGTGTAGAGACCCGCTGCAGCCACTGGGGCAAGCAGGGTGAGTGAGGACTGGATTGAGCTGTTGATGCCATTCACCCTCATCAGTTTCTCGGTTGGAACAATCTGAGGAAGCAGCGCCGATATCGCGGGCATCTGGAAGCCAGCTCCAACTGAACGCACGGCCATCACCAAAAAGATCAACCACAGGTCATCGACACCGGTGAGCATGAAGAGTGCGAGTAGGAAGGTGGCGAGCGCAATTGATGAATCGGAGATGATGATCATCGTCTTGCGGTTGACGCGGTCGGCCCAAACGCCAGCAAAGATCGACACAATCGCCTGCGGTAAGAATCCAAATATGGCGGCGAGCGCCAGGATGAAGCCGGACTTTGTGGTCAGGGTCAAGTGCCAAAAGATGGCGTATTGAACTAGGAAAGAACCAAAGGTGGAGATGGTCTGGCTAACTAAAAATGTAGCTACCTTGCGCTTCCAGCCATTGTAGATCGGCTCAGGGGAGGTTTGAGCTTCTTGGGTGTCGGTCATACAAATTCCTAATCGGCAAACAGCCAACGATACTGCTTTGGCAAAACAAAAACCCACTCGTGGAGGAGTGGGTTTTCGTGGCTAGTGAGGGATTCGAACCCCCGAAGGCTGAGCCGGCTGATTTACAGTCAGATCCCTTTGGCCGCTTGGG